>CAYGJI010000025.1:0-28403 GCA_964350125.1 uncultured Paludibacter sp.
TCAGATTGGTTTTAACAGTGTTCGGTAAAAGATTTAGAAACTCGTAATTGTCGTAGTAATTTACAGTTAAGAGCTTCATGTCTGTGGGGCTATACAAATTGCTTGAATAACCTGTGTCTCCAAGTGGAGTGCCGGGTGTTTGAGAAATTAGTGTTTCGGTTATTACAGTATTGCTCCAGACATTATTCAAAACATCATATGAGCCAAAATTTCCTGATGTTTCAGCTGTATAAATTAATCGACCAAATAAATCATATTTGTATATTGTCCATTTTTGCACAGAATGCTTTCGTTGATTCCCGTCTTGTGAAAGTAACAAGCGATTAGCTTTGTCGTACACCATATAAATCCATCCACATCCCGGCAGACGTTTGGCGATGCAATTACCACGATTGTCGTATTTGTAGAGATACCCAAACTTTTTTAAGGCATCATGATTATCGGATATTATGCCGTTAGTAGTCAATAAATCATACGCTTTGGGTGGAACAACATAACAAAGTTGATTTAAATCGTTGTAAACAAATGCGGTATTTACATCACTTCCGTTGCGTTTCATCACCACACGGCCAAGTTTATCTTTGTACTCGGTGGTTGTTACACCATCGGCATCCATGGTAGTGGTTTTGTACAATGTTGAGGCGCCGTAGAAACCACTCATTTCCAGTTGGTTTGCGTTGTTAACAAAGAAATACCGCACTTCGGTTGATGTATTGGTGCTGTATATTATGCTGTCTTTTTTTTGAGCATTGTGCCAAAGCTCACCTGCACCCAGCTCGCCGGTCACCCGGTTCAGCGGCGATGCTTCGTAGTTGGTTTGTGCATATGGTTTTAAGTCGTTGTTGTAAAAAGACTTCTGAGTATTTTTAAACGACTCTACATCCACAAACGATCCGTCGGAATTGGCAGAGGGTGCCGGTAACCATTGTTGCCACTCGCGGCCTGCCCCATCGTACACAATCGTACTTACAAGATCTTTACCCGATGGAGTATAGGCTTTCATCACAGTTTCAATGGGTCGGCCAAGGCCATCGAAATACTGAATTTGAGTAATGCCCGTGGAATTATCATTTTTAGTGTATGTTTTTGTGAGAACGTAGTTTTCGGTTGTGGTTTGGGCAAAGAGATTAGAAAGCGCAAACCAAAGTATCAATATGCATTTGATGTGTTTCATAATCTGCTTCTGGTTAATGTTGTTTATAATTGTAATCGAAGCTCTGAATGATAAGCCAGTGACATATGTCATATTTATAGTTAGATTTAAGTAACAGGAAGAAAACAATGTCATATTTTAAACGTATTTAAAAACAACATAAATAAATAATTAATTGATGATTTATTGTGAGTTTCGTAATAATAATGAGCATAGGTTATGAACAGTTGCTCATAATGAAATTACAGCATACTACTTCTTTAAACACACAAGCACAAAAAATTGCTGAACAAAAATAAAAATGTATTTTTGCGCTGCATTCCTCTAATAAAGCATTCATGATTCTGAATTATATCTGGATTGGATTTATCATCATCGCCTTTATCACGGCTTGTCTTCAGCTGATATTTAATGGCAACACGGCTATTTTCAACGATTTGCTTATGTCGACTTTCAGCAGTGCCAAAACAGGCTTCGAAGTTTCGATCGGTTTAACCGGTGTGCTTACTTTGTGGCTGGGTATCCTGAAAATTGGCGAAAACGGGGGCATGGTGAAGGCTTTTTCGAGATTGGTGGCTCCATTTTTCTCGAAAATTTTTCCTCACATTCCCAAAGACCATCCAGCGATGGGCAGTATTTTCATGAATATCTCGGCCAATATGCTGGGACTCGATAATGCAGCCACTCCCATCGGACTGAAAGCGATGAAGGAGCTGCAGGAAATTAATCCAACCAAAGACAAAGCTTCCGACCCGATGATTATGTTTCTGGTTTTAAATACTTCCGGTCTTACAATTCTTCCGGTGAGTATCATGGTTTATCGGGCGCAACTCGGCGCGGCCAATCCTTCCGATGTTTTTTTGCCGATACTTTTAGCCACTTTCTTTTCAACCATGGTCGGATTTCTGGCTGTAGCAATTTATCAGAAAATCAACATTTTAAACAAAACCATTTTACTCACCCTGTTGGGAATGACAGGGATGGTTGGAGGTTTAATGTATATGTTGAGCCAACTGCCCAAAGATCAGCTCACAGTGTGGTCAAATTTCGCTGCGGCATTCATCCTGATATCCGTTATTGTTTCGTTTGTACTCACCGCCTCAGTTCGCAAGGTTAATGTGTACGAATCGTTTATTGATGGTGCAAAAGAAGGATTTCAGGTGGCTGTGGGTATTATCCCCTATCTGGTGGCTATTCTGATGGCCATCGGTTTCTTCAGGGCTTCGGGTGCCATGGATTATCTGATTGAAGGAATTTCGCGAACAGTTGCTTTTTTCGGACTCAATACCGAATTTGTAGATGCGCTTCCAACCGCTTTCATGAAACCATTGAGTGGCAGTGGTGCCCGCGGGATGATGATCGACGCTATGAAAACCTATGGAGCCGATTCGTTTGTAGGCCGACTAACCAGCATCATACAGGGTTCGACCGAAACCACTTTCTATGTACTCGCGGTTTATTTTGGTTCGGTTGGCATTAAAAAAACACGTTACGCACTCGGATGCGGCCTCATTGCCGATTTTGCCGGCATTATTGCCGCAATTTTCATTGGTTATCTTTTCTTCTTCTGATAATATGATACTTTTTTTAGCCGAAAATATTACGCTGCCAGCCTTGGGTCATACGCAAGTGAAGCAATGGATAAAAACCGTAGCTAAAACGCACGACCGCAAAACAGGCGACATCTCCCTTGTTTTTTGCGACGACGCTAAAATACTGGAAATCAACAAACAATATCTGAATCACGATTATTACACCGACATCATTACCTTCGATTATTCGGAAGGAAAACTTATTTCGGGCGATATTTTTATCAGCGTGGAAACTGTTGCTTCCAATGCCGAAAAATTCGATACCGGCTTCGAAAACGAATTGCTGCGTGTTATCATTCACGGAGTGCTGCATTTGTGTGGTTTTGATGATGAGTCCGACGAGCTTCGAAAGCAAATGACATTGCTTGAGAATGAAGCACTTAACCAGCTTGTTTTGGATGCATAAAAATGTTGTCAATCCGATGCTAATGCAATAAATTGTTAAATTAAGAAGCACTGCGAATCGTTTTTTTTTTCATTGAAAGATAATCATTACTTTTGTTGCTGCTTTTAAAGCTACCGGATAATTTATTCAGAATAATATCGTTAAATATCTGATTAATTTTAACGAACGGGGATTAAAGATGCTGAGAAAAATCAGACTGGTCGGACTTCTGGCTTTCATTATACCGATACTCGCTTTACAGGCACAGGAAGAATACACTACCGAAATAGGATTCCACGGAGGTGGATCATTGTTTCAGGGTGATTTGGGCGTATCAACCCCTGCCATTCCCAAGGTGAATTATGGCCTTTCGTTTCGGTATCTTTTTAACAAAAGGCTATCGTTGATGGCCGATTTTGGCACAACCGAAGTGCAAGGTAAGTTTGAGCATCAGTTGCCGGCCATGTATCCGGGCAATATAGTACTGAATAACAAACTGAACATGCTTGATGTTGTGATGGCTTTCAACTTTTTGGATTACGGGAAGGTGGATTATATCCTGAAAAGCAGCAATTATTCGACCTACCTGTTTGCAGGTTTTGGTTTTGTTGATCCAACCGGAGTGTTGAGTATGAACGAGATGCATATGACCATGCCGCTTGGAATCGGGCTCAAACTGAAAATGTCGAAACGAGCACATATGCATTTGCAACTGACACACCGGTTTATGCTCCGTAATGATGGTCTCGAAAGGGAACTCACGATGAATAACCCGGCTGGGATAAACGGGACGAACGTATTTAACAACGACCAGATGAGCACATTGTCGCTGGGATTAACATACAATCTTTTCCGCAGGCCATGTAAATGTCTGAACTATTATTAAAGTAAAAAATTACTGATTTGAATGACTTCTTACAAAGAAAATATTGACCTTTTACGCTTACCCTGCCATATTGCCATCATCATGGACGGCAATGGTCGCTGGGCAAAAGAAAAAGGTTACCCAAGGGTGTTCGGCCATAAGAACGGCGTTAAATCGGTCAGTGTGATTACCGAAGCTGCCGCTGAACTGGGCATTCAGTACCTGACTCTTTATGTTTTTTCTACTGAAAACTGGGGCCGCCCACTCGAAGAAGTAAATGCATTGATGGAATTACTCGTTGAGTCCATCGAAAAAGAGACCGACAGGCTGATGAGAAACAATATCCGGCTGATGACCATCGGTGATTTGCAAAGATTGCCGGGAAAAGTGAGGGAAAAATTAGAGGAATGTTGTATCAGAACTGCACCCAATACTGGACTTACACTCATACTGGCACTTAGCTATTCTTCCCGGTGGGAAATTAAAAATGCCATCAGGTGTATATCTAATCAGGTAAAAGATGGTATTATCAGATCTGAGGATATCAACGAAGAGCTCATTTCTCAATATCTGCTAACCAATCAAATCCCCGATCCTGATTTAATTATAAGAACCAGCGGTGAAATGAGAATCAGCAATTTCCTGCTTTGGCAGATAGCATATTCTGAATTGTATTTTACCAGTAAACATTGGCCTGCTTTCAGAAAAGAAGAATTTTATAAAGCCATCATAGCATACCAACAAAGAGACCGGCGTTTCGGAAAATGTAATTAAAACAGAGCACAACCACCATTTATGTATCCAAAATACTTTCTTTCCGTTGTTTTATTCCTTTTGTTTTTTCAATTGAACAATATTCGGGCTGTAGCTGCCGTCAATGATACTGTTTCTATTCCCGAAATCAGATACGACGGCATTCCGCAACGGCTACAGATTGCTGAAATAACAATTACCGGTGCTGATAATTATGAAGATTTCGTACTCATCGGCTTTTCAGGATTAGCAGTTGGAGATTTCATTACCATTCCCGGCGATGCAATTACAGAAGTAGTAAAACGCTTCTGGAAACAGGGTCTATTTTCTGATGTAAAAATCAAAGCAACCAAAATACATGATGGAAAAGTTTGGCTGAATATTGCGCTGCAACAACGTCCACAGGTTTCGGCCATCAATTACAAAGGGCTTAAAAAAGGAGAAATCGACGAATTGAGTTCTAAACTGGGAATTGTGGTTGGAAATCAGATTACTCCTAATATCTCCGACAGAGCAATCAAGGTAATTGAGAACTTCTTGGAAGAGAAAGGCTTCATGAACGTGGAAGTGAAAGTATATCAGCGCAATGACCCCGAAAAACCCAATCATGTTATTGTGGATATTGAAGTTGATAAACGTCTGAAAACAAGGGTAAAGCAAATTGTAGTAACCGGAAACAAAGCCCTTACGTTCAACAAAATAAATCAGGTAATGAAGAAAACCAACGACAACAACTGGCGCAATTTCTTCAGGTCCAAGAAGTTTGTAAAAGAAGAATTTGAGAAAGATAAAATTGCCCTCATCGAAAAATACAACGAAATCGGTTACCGCGACGCTCATATTGTATCCGACAGTATAGTACAGGTCGACGAAGAAAATGTAATTGTATATCTCAACATCGACGAAGGCAATAAATACTTTTTCAGAAACATCAGTTGGATTGGCAATACTGTTTATCCATATGAATATCTGAATCAAATACTAAATATCAAAAAAGGCGATGTTTACAACTATAAACATCTGATGAAACGACTGAAAACTGACGAGACAGATGCTGTTAGCAAACTTTATCAGGACCGCGGTTATTTATTCTCTGATATCGAGCCGGTTGAAGTATTAATTGAAAATGACTCAATCGACTTTGAAATGCGTGTCACCGAAGGCAAACAGGCAACTATCAACGCCATCAACATTACCGGAAATACCCGGGTATACGAACATGTGGTTCGCAGGGAACTATACACCAAACCCGGTCAGCTTTACAGCCAATCGGACCTGATGCGTACATTCAGGGAACTTGCAGGAATGGGCCATTTCGATCCTGAAAAAATCAATCCTGATATTCAACCTGATCCTGATAATGGTACAGTTGATATTACCTACGAACTTGAAACCAAGGGAAGCGATCAAATTGAATTTTCAGCAGGTTGGGGCTCCACAGGGATTGTGGGAACAATCGGACTGAAGTTCACAAACTTTGCCATTCAAAATCTTTTCAAACCAGAGACATACCGCATTGTTCCGCAGGGAGAAGGGCAGACTTTCACGCTAAACGCCCGAACCAATGGCCAATCGTACTCTTCATTAAGCATGTCATTTCTTGAACCCTGGCTCGGTGGAAAAAGGCCTAATTCTCTTTCTGCATCCATTTACTATGCATCACAAACCGGAGTTAGTGAAAGGTTTATGGAAAGTATGTCGCAGTATTACAACAACCCTTATCTTTATGGTGGGTACGGAAGTGGGTATGGAAGTGGAATTGGTAGTAGCGGCTATGGAAACGACTACACCACATCCCTGTACCAGAACGAAATGGACCCTGACAAATACATGCGCACCCTGGGAGCTTCTATCGGTTACGGAAAAAGGTTAAAATGGCCCGACGACTATTTTTCTTTCCATGGCGAATTGTCGCTTCAGCGTTTTATGCTTAGCAATTGGCAATATCTGCCACCACTTACTGATGGAAATTTCAACAACTTCAGCCTTAATTTAACCCTGAGCCGCAATTCCATATTCAATCCGATATTTACACGTCGCGGATCGTCTTTCACATTGGGTTTGAAAATTACTCCACCATACTCAGCATTTAACGGTAAAGATTATACCGATAAAAGCATGTCGGCTCAGGAGCGTTACAGATTTATTGAATATCACAAATGGACTTTCAACGGTAAAACCTTTACGCCGCTTGATGCCGGCGAAAAGCTGATCCTCATGTCCAGGGTGATGTTTGGTTATCTGGGGCATTACAACATCAATGCACGGTCGCCCTACGAAACTTATTATATGGGTGGTGATGGTATGTCGGCTTACACCAGTTATGGCACCGAGTATGTGGCCATGAGAGGATACGAAAGTGGTTCGCTCGTACCCTACGATTTTGAGCGTGGCACCCGCATCGGATATCTCTTCAATAAATTCACCCTGGAATTAAGATATCCTTTGTCATTAGAACAGTCGGCTACTATTTATGTACTTGGATTCCTCGAAGCTGGTAACAGTTTCAACAAAATCAGCGAATACAGTCCGTTCAACCTGAAACGCTCTGCGGGGGTTGGTGTACGCATCTTCCTGCCTATGTTCGGAATGATGGGAATTGACTGGGGGTACGGATTCGATCGCAACTCGCTCGGTAACAAGAGCGGTAGTCAGTTCCACTTTGTACTCGGACAAGAATTATAATCTGGCAGGATATTTGAAACTGGTGCTCCCGCTAATAAAAAAAATTCCTAACACTTCAATTAACATACACATGAAGAAAGTAGTATTAACTTTAGCAGCATTGATCTTGATTAGTTCTGCTACATTTGCTCAAAAGTTTGCGATGGTCGATATGGAGTATATTTTCAAAAACATTCCGGCCTATGAAACAGCCAACGAACAATTGAATATTATTTCGAAACGATGGCAGGGAGAAGTAGAGAAACTGATGCAGGAAGTTCAGGCAATGTACAAAAATTACCAGACTGAACTGGTATTTCTATCGGATGAAATGAAAGTAAAGAGAGAAGAAGAAATTATTGCCCAAGAGAAATCTGCACAGGCTCTTAAAAGAAATTATTTCGGTCCTGAAGGCGAATTATTCAAGAAAAGACAGAGCCTCATGAAACCGATACAGGATGAAATTTACAATGCCATTCAGGAAATCACCAGGGAAAAGGACTTAAGTCTGGTATTCGATAAGAGTTCTGCAATGAGTGTAATCTTCAGTTCTCCTAAGCTCGATATCAGCGATTTGGTATTACAGAAATTGGGATATTCGAAATAAAATATTACTTTTGCCAAACTTAAAAAATAACAGTTTAATAAATTAACGAAAATGATCAAGAAAATTATTGTATTGATGCTTATTGCATTACCCCTGAACCTGATAGCACAGGAAAGATTAGCATACGTAAACGTTCAGGAAATATTTCAGGTGATGCCCGAATTGTCGGATATTGAAAAAAAGATTGCTGATTTCAATGAACAATATCGCAAGGAAATGGAAAAGATGTACGAAGAATATTACGCCAAAACCAAGGAATATCAGGAGAACATTGCTACCATGGCTGAAACCATCAAAGTACGTCGCCAAAGTGAAATCGTAGATCTTGAGAAAAGAATAGCCACTTTTCAGCAGCAGGCCAACGATGAACTACAACAAAAGCAAGCTGAGATGATTAAAGCATTACGCGACAAAATCAAGAAAGCTACTTCAGAGGTTGGTGCTGAAAATAATTACACTTACATTTTCGACATCAGCGCACAAACCATTATCTATCAATCACCGAAAGCAGTAGATGTTACGCCATTGGTTAAGAAGAAAATGGGGATTAAGTAAGAGAATATTTGCAACACAATAAAAAATCCCGAATGATAAAAGCCATTCGGGATTTTTTATGTGAATATCTGATATCACTTCAAATTCAACAGCTCCATTATTTTCTTTGGAATATCTGTAATATCCATGAAGCCACGGAATTGTTCCGATCCCGGTCCACAAGCCATCACCGGCACTAATTCACCAGAATGATTGCTGGTAGAAAAAGAGGCTACTACTGTTTTCTTATGGATGTTTCCCTGGGGCAGGGTGAGCCCGCCGGTTTCGTGATCTGCCGTAACAATAACCAGTGTGTTTCCGTCTTTGCGGGCAAAATCGAGTGCTACGGCTACTGCTTTATCAAAATCGAGTGTTTCGCCAATTATCTGAGCGATATCGTTGGAATGACCGGCCCAGTCGATTTGCGATCCTTCAACCATCATGAAAAACCCATGCTTATTTTTTTTGAGTAAATTAATGGCTACAGAAGTAGCTTCGGGCAAAAAATCGCCTCTTTTGTCGTAGGCGGGGGGATGATTCTCATAAAGCAATCCGGCTACTTTGCCTTTTTTAACTTGTTTGAGTTCTTGCATTGTTTTGGCTATGGTATATTCATACTTGCACAAATCGAGCAGTAGGTCACGATTATCAGCGCGTTTGCTGAAATGATTCAGGCCGCCCCCTATGAACACATCCGGTTTGGTTTTGATAAAACCTTCTGCAATTTCTTCAACATTATTACGGCTCACCGAATGCGAAACAAAAGCACCGGGTGTAGCATGTGTAACAGCGCAAGAAGCAACAATGCCAACAGCAAGTCCCTTTTGCTGAGAGAGTTGGGTTAAGTTGGGCACTGCAACCGAGTCAGGTCCCATTCCTATCATGCCATTTCGGGTTTTGACACCGGTGGCCAGTGCAGTACCTGCAGCTCCCGAATCGGTTGTGAAATTATTGTACGACCAGGTCGTAACCAGTCCCATATCTTTCATACTATTCATAGCCAATGGCGTTCCCTGCTGCACCATAGCAGCATACATCTGGTTGATACCCATACCATCGCCTATGAGCAGAATAACGTTTTTGGGCTGCCTGATTGCTGAAATTGAAGTTGCAGACAGCAAAAAAATCAATGTGAATACTAATAATCTTGATTTCATAATGTGTTGTTATTAAGACGGATTCAATGCTTTTGACATACCGGCCAATTCGGCTCTTACTTTTCTTAAACGCTCGGCAAGCTTTTGTTGTTTAGCCACCCTGTCCTTTTTTTTCGACAATTTTTGTCGTGCACCTTCGAGCGTCAGGTTTTGTTCATTGACCAAAAACATGATTTGCTTGATCAATTCAATATCATCGCCGGTATAAAAACGTGTTCCCTTTTCGTTTCTGCGCGGATTGAGTTGTTTGAACTCTTTTTCCCAAAAACGCAGGTTGGAAGGATTGATTTGGAGCATTTCCGAAACCTCGGAGATTGAATAATATAGCCTTTCCATAACCGCTTATTTGATGATTTTCAACTTTTGACCTTCACGTATCATTGTGCCGGAAATGTTATTCCACTGTTTAATTTTTTTCACCGATACACCATAACGTGCAGCAATACCTCCGAGTGTTTGTCCTCTCTTAACTGTGTGATAGCTTACATTTCCCCGTCCGGAGTGTGAAGCTGAAACTGCGGCAGTTTGCGATCCCGACGGAGTAACATACTCCCTGCGTTTGTTTATGAGCGAATCAGCCTTATATGCAGCTATTTCATCGAGCTTATCGATAAACCTGCCTGTCATGTATAGTGGCAATACAACAGCGTAAGGTTTAATATCTCCGGGTATGATATTGAGTTTGTACTGCGGGTTTAGTAGTCGAAGATGATCCAGCGGCACATTCAGTACAGCAGCAATTTGCTCGAAATGAAGTCGCTGATGCACCACCACTGTATCCATCGTTCGCGGATAGTCAATCTCGGCCTTACAAATGCCGTGGGCATGGGCATAATGCATCGCATAGTTGGCCGCAATAAA
This sequence comes from uncultured Paludibacter sp., assembly GCA_964350125.1. GTDB lineage: Bacteria > Bacteroidota > Bacteroidia > Bacteroidales > Paludibacteraceae > Paludibacter. The sequence continues at coordinate 10,572 of CAYGJI010000025.1, forward strand.
AATGGGCACAAATCCTCTTGTTTCCCTGGGTAAGAATGGATAAATTGCCCAGTAATCACGCTTTCCTCCCGCCCTTCGGATTGCTTTATTCACATTTCCGGGTCCACAGTTATAAGCTGCAATCACCAGATGCCAGTCGCCATAAATCTCATACAGGTCTTTCAGAAACTCGGCCGCAGCGTGGGTCGATTTGTGCGGATCGAGTCGCTCATCGACCAGGCTGTTTACTTCGAGTCCATACATGCGACCCGTACCGAGCATGAACTGCCAAAGTCCTGCAGCGCCGACTCTGGAGACAGCCGTTGCATTCAACGCCGATTCAATCACAGGCAGATACCTGAGTTCGAGTGGCAATTTGTGTTTCACTAATACTTCATCAAAAATTCTGAAATAAAAATCGCCCATTCCAAGAAGGTAGCTTACCTGCCGGCGACGTCGTTGGGTGTACATATCAATAAAACTGCGTACATGCTGATTGAAAGGCATTTCCATAACACAGGGCATCAGCTTCAATCGCATCATAATGACCGAATCGGAAACAACGGGAACTGATTTTTCAGCCTCACATGGAATAGATGCATTATTGCGAATCATCCAGTTCGACAACATATGATCGAGGGTATAACGTACTTCATCGGGTATCTCGATAGTATCTTTTGGTGGCTGATTTCCGGCAACTTGGGGCAACATGGGCATGGTTTGAGCCGTCAAACCCTTAAAGCCAAAGCATACAATCAAAATCAATAAATACCTAACACTGCTCATACTTTATTTCAAATTAAATCTGGCAACCATGCCATAGGTGAAAGCCGATGTGGTACCGGCATTAAAATATTTTTCGCGCAGAATAACCGGTCTCAGATTCAGTGACAAATCGGTACTGATATCGAAATCGTACAGATGTGCATCCACAAAAGCATCAATCAGAGTCAGTCCGTAATAGGCTACAGTCACTATCACACTCAAATCTCTGTTGTATCGCGCCTTGTCCATCCCTGTTTTCAACAATCCGGCAAATGCCCCCTGACCTCCATAACTATCGATAGTATAACCCGGTGGTATGAGATTTAGAAAACTATTAGTCTGGCTATCGCTATCAGTGATATCAAGATAGGCATTCCGATAATTCACATATCTCACTGCATTCCAACCGATAGCATAATAACAACCCAAAAAACCCGCATACACTATAGGCAACTTCCAGTACTTACGGTTCATGATTTGGCCGTAACCCGGAATAACCGCACCAAGCCAGATTGCCTGTACCGGATCAGGCTTAAACTCAGTTCTTTCTTCTATTGTAGCTCGTTCTTCTTGCTCACTTTTCACTTCAGCCTTTGATACCGAATCGGGTTCTGCCACGCTAGCATCCAATACATGCAATACGTTATCTGCACGTTGTGCCTGAGCAACCTGACCTGTTATCAGGAAAAGAAAAAAAAGGCTCCATATGCATGATCTGACTATCACTGATACTATTTACTTTAAAATCAGGCTTCCAGGCTATCAAAAAACTCCATTAGACGCGACAATTCATCATCACTGTCGAATGGAATTGTAATGGAGCCCCTGCCCCCTTTGTCGGATTGCAAACGTACATTGGCACCTAACAACTGGCTGAGACGTTGACGAAGCTCATCATATTCCCTGAGATTACTTTTCTCTTTACGGGTCGGAGGTACAGGATGAAAGCTACCATTAGCTGCATAGAATCTCACAAGCTCTTCCACCTTTCGTACCGAATATTCGTGTTTGAGAATCAATTCGTACAACTCCAGCTGAGCCACCGGGTCGGTCAGGCCAAGAATTGCGCGTGCATGCCCCATATCTATGCGTTTATCCTTGATACCCATCTGTATTTCGGCCGGCAGCTTCAATAATCTGAGATAATTGGCAATGGTTGCACGCTTCTTTCCAACTCTCTCACTCAGTTTATCCTGAGTTAGTTTGTACTCCTCGAGCAGGCGGTAAAACGACAACGCAATTTCGATGGCGTTCAGATCTTCACGTTGAATATTCTCAATCAGTGCCATCTCCATCACCTGTTCGTCCGCAGCTGTTCGAATATACGCCGGTATCGACTTCAGCCCTACAAGTTTTGCTGCCCTGAGTCGCCTTTCGCCAGCGATAATCAGGTAAGAGCCATCATTGTTCTTTCGTAGCGTTACCGGAGAAATAACACCCAACTGACGAATTGATGCAGCAAGTTCAACCAACGCTTCCTCATCGAAAAAAGTACGTGGCTGATTAGGGTTAGCCACAATCGAGTCAATTTCCACTTCGCTAATCGATGAAGATCCAGATGTGATTATCGAATCAGTGTCGATGAGTGCACCAAGCCCTTTCCCCAATCCTGTGATTTTTGCCATATCTTGTTAATTCGAATTTGCCGTTTTGTTAATCAACTCCTTAGCCAGATCGATATAATTTGTGTTCCCCTTCGATTCAGCATCATAGATCAATACCGGCTGTCCGTAGCTGGGAGCTTCACTCAGACGCACATTGCGGCTGATCACTGTATCGAAAACCATACCTTCGAAATGTTTGCGTACTTCGGCCAGCACCTGATTCGCCAACCTCAGCCTGTTGTCGTACATGGTGGGTAAAAAACCCTCGATTTCGAGGTTGATATTCAGTTTGCTTTTGATTATCTTGATGGTGTTGAGCAGCTTACTGATGCCTTCGAGTGCAAAATACTCACATTGAACAGGGATTATCACCGAGTCGGAAGCAGTGAGTGCATTCACTGTTATCAATCCGAGAGAAGGAGAACAGTCGATCAATACATAATCATACTCCTTTTTCAGCGGAACTAAAATATGTTGCATCACCCTCTCACGGTTATCTAAGTTCAGCATTTCAATTTCGGCCCCAACCAAATCGATATGTGACGGTAAGATAAATAAATTCTCAAGTTCAGTTGCACGAATGGCCCTGGTACTTGGCACATTATCGATTAGACATTCATAGATAGTAAATTCTAGGGTTCGTATATCCACTCCGAGACCTGACGAGGCATTGGCTTGAGGGTCGGCATCTACTATCAACACTTTCTTTCCGAGACTGGCTAAAGATGCGGCCAGATTGATTGCAGTGGTTGTTTTTCCCACACCTCCTTTTTGGTTTGCAATCGAAATTATTTTGCCCATATAATTGTGTTACTGATTTTTAATTTTATCGTAATTGCTTAATGTTAATGACGGACAAAGATAAGAAAAAAAAAACAACACCGACAATGCCGGTGCTGTTATAACCTAACGTTAATCTGATCGTATTACGAACTCAGAATGTGTAAATTAATGGAGCTTTTTCAGAACAGTTTCCAACCCAGTGAGATAACAAATGCACTTTGGGGTACTGGTATTTTGCCAACCTCCCCAACCGATGTAATCTTACCGGCCACATCTTGCATTACATTCAGTCTGGCATCAAGTGCAAACATAAGAACATCAAGACCAACTCCTACTTCGAGGTCAATCTTTGCTTCCTCGAAATCATCAATCAATCCGGCTGCCGTAATTTTCTGCTCGTTGGTTAAATTATTGAACTGTAATGAAGAACCGGCATCCATGATAAATTTTGGACCGGCAAAAATACGCAAATTGGCGATTTTTAAATCCAACAATTGAAAACCCAAAAAAACGGGTATTTCCACATTGCTGATGTTTGCCACAGTACTTACCTTGTCTCCAGCCACCAAAAGATCAAAAATATCATACTCCTTTTTCTGAATCGAGTAGAGTAGTTCCGGCTGAATGTAGAATTTTTTGATGTAAACCCTTGCAAAAATCCCTCCCTGCAAATTGTTGAACATTTCACCTTTAACATTATTAAAGTTATAAGAACCATCACCTAACGATCCAAGATTGGAAAGTGTTAACGATGAATTGTAACCTGCTTTGATTCCTAAATCAAGCTGTCCCTGAGCAAATATTGATAAAAAAAGGACTCCTGTAATAAATAAAATTCGTTTCATAATGGTTTTGTTTTTATTACTTATTTCGTTAGTGTATAACAATTATTGAGGAAAATTGTTTGTTTTTTACAAATCACGCATCAAAAGTATAAAAAAAGGTTAGATAAATGAGCCTCACGATTAAATTTTTTATCTTTGCAGGCAAAAAATAATGTGATTTTGCTGATATTAATCCCCTAATACATCCTGATATGAAGCGGGCAATCTTTCCGGGTACATTCGATCCCTTTACCATTGGACATTACAGTATAGTTCTCAGGGGATTACACTTATTCGACGAAATCATCATCGGCATTGGCGTGAACCGTTCCAAGAACACATTGTTCAGTGCCGAGAAGAGACTCGAAATCATTCGACAGACTTTTAAGGGTAACCAGGGTGTGAAGGTAACCACCTACGACAGCCTGACCATCGATTTTGCCCGCTCGGTTGATGCCGGTTTCATTCTGAGGGGATTGCGCACTGTAGCCGACTTCGAATATGAAAGAACCATCGGCGACACCAACCGAAATCTTTCAGGTGTGGAAACAGTAATTTTATTTACTGAATCGGCTTATTCGCACATATCATCGACTGTTGCACGCGAGTTGATTTCTTTTGGCAAAGACATCACCGACTTTTTACCTCCCGGGGTAACAATACGATAAGTCGCCAGTTTATCACCATCAAGACATTCATTTTAATTATGTTGAAAAAATATATCGTAGTTACAGGGTGTATTATCCTGTTTGCAACCACAATTTGGGCACAAGAGCAATCCACCACTTTCCGCATCAGCAAAAGCTTGAGTATTTTTAATTCGGTTTTGAGGGAAATCGATTTATTTTATGTGGACACTATCAATCACGAGGCAATGGTGAAAACGGCTATCGATCACATGCTTAATGAACTCGACCCCTACACGGTGTATATCCCTGAAAATGAAGCCAGTGACATTAGTTTTATGACCACCGGCGAATATGGTGGGATAGGCTCACTCATTATACGCACCAGTGATGGAATTTGCATTTCGGAACCTTACGAGGGCATGCCTGCGCAGAAAAACGGGCTTAAGGCCGGGGATATCATCCTTGAAATCGATGGGGTAAAAACAGATAAGATGAATGTTTCTGATGCCAGTTCCCGACTCAAGGGCACTCCCAATACCGAAATCACCCTGAAAATAAAACGGTTCGGCGAAAAAAAAGTAATCGTCAAAAAATTTCTTAGGGAAAAAATAATCATCCACCCAATCAGTTATGTAAGTCATATCGCTCCCGGCACCGGCTACATCCTGCTTAATGATTTTACCGAAAAGGCTGCTCTCGAATTCAAAAATGCAGTGAAAGCGTTGATTAGCAAACATCAGATCAAATCGCTGGTTATCGACCTTAGAAATAATGGTGGCGGTTTGATTGATGAAGCTGTAAAAATCATGGGCTATTTTGTTCCCAAGGGTACCGAGATTGTAAGCACCCGTGGAAAAAGCGTTTATGTTGCTCACACCTACAAAACAACCATCGAACCTATTTTCCCGGATTTGAAACTGGCTGTACTTGTGAACAGCAATTCGGCATCGGCTTCAGAAATTCTGGCCGGAGCAGTGCAGGACCTCGATCGTGGCATTGTAGTGGGCGAAAGAACCTTCGGGAAAGGCCTGGTTCAGAATATCCGGCCTGTGAGTTATGGTGGGCATGTGAAGGTAACAACCGCCAGGTACTATATACCCAGCGGAAGATGCATTCAGGCCATCGATTATGCGCAACGTAACGAAGATGGAAGCATACGCAGCATTCCCGACAGTCTGATAAAGGTTTTCAAAACCCGCAATGGCCGGCCGGTAAAAGATGGAGGAGGCATCATACCCGACACCATCACCTCAGATGATCGCAAAATCAACATAGCTTATTATATCTACAGCCAGAACCTCTATTTCGATTTTGCAACGCAGTATGCAGCGCGCCATAAGAGCATAGTCGCTCCCGCAGAGTTTAGTTTGACAGATGAAGAAATGCAGGCCTTCCGAAATTTTCTTAAAGAACGGAAATTCAGCTACACGCCTCAAACCAAAAAATACTTCGATGATTTATATCAGTTTTCGAAATATGAAGGTCTCGACAAAGAAGCTGAAGCCGAATTCGAAGCCCTGCGAAAAAAACTAATGCCCGACATGGAAACAAAATTAAACGAAAACGAAGCTGAGATCAGGGAATTACTCAGCCTGGAAATCATCAAAAGATACTTTTATCAGCAAGGACAAATTGAATTTTCGCATAAAACGGATAAGGAACTGAAAACTACCATCAGCATTTTGCAACAAGAAAAAATTTATCATGATTTACTGACCAGAAACATTTAACCCTGTGAAACTGCTCCGGAGCATTTACCGCTATATACAACACTGGCTCACTGCAAGGCACACCGGCGGATTTGGGGTGCATTCTCCTTTCGTTTTCGACTTTATCAAAAATATTCTCGAGGAAAAAAAACCTTTTTATCATTTTGAAAGTATCGAGTCAATCAGAATGAGCATGCTAAACGACGATCGGATGATTTTCGTAAGGGATTTGGGCACCGGCCACAACAGACAGCGTAAAATTGCCGGGATTGCTAAAAAAACAATCAAAAACCCGCACCTTGGACAGCTATTATTCAGGATAGCAGAAAAATATGGATGCCGGTATATCACCGAGTTGGGTACTTCACTCGGAATTACGACCCTGTATCTGGCTTCTTCATCATCGCAAATGAAGTGTATTACCTTCGAAGGTTGTCCTCAAACTGCTGCTATTGCCAGACAAAATTTCGCAAAAGCAGGCAGGCAAAATATCAGCATTATCGAGGGAGATATTGGCGAAAAACTGAGTATTACACTGAGTGCGGTTCCCCCGCAGGACCTGATATTTATCGATGCCAATCACAGCTTTGAAGCCACCATGGAATATTTCAATCAATGTCTGAACTTTTGCCACGATGAAACCATTATAGTACTCGATGATATTTACTGGTCGGACGAAATGGCACGCGCATGGCAAGAAATAAAAGCAAATCAGTGCGTTACCACCACTTTGGATATCTATTACATGGGATTTGTGTTTCTTAAACCCGAACTAAACAAACAACATTATAAAATTGTATTCTGAATGCGAAGTAAAATATATACCAAAGGAGGCGATCGCGGACAAACCTCTTTAATCGGAGGAACGCGGGTTGGTAAAAATAACCAGAGGATAGAGGCTTATGGCACTATAGATGAGCTGAATGCCTTCATAGGATTATTGAGCACCTATGCTTTAAAAGAATCGGATATCCTGTTTCTGAAGGAAATTCAGCATAAACTATTTAACATGGGTTCCAATCTTGCCACCGATCCCGACAAAACTACCCTGCAACAGGCATCGATTATTGAGTCAGTTGACATTTCTAACCTCGAAGATGCAATCGACAGGATGGATGACGAATTGCCGGAACTGAATAATTTTGTATTACCTGGAGGATCGGCTGCCGGTGCCACTGCACATATTTGCCGTACTATAACACGCAGAGCCGAGCGCAGGGTTATCGATTTAAACGAAACAAGTCCACTTGATCCCGCAATTATACAATATTTAAACAGACTATCCGATTATTTCTTTGTTTTGTCGCGATATATCACTGTAAATGAGGGCAATACGGAATTTTTGTGGAAAAAATAGTTATATTCGGATTTTTTTTTACTTTTGCAGTCAATTGAAAACTGATTTAACAATTCGAAAAAACCGGAATCACTATGTACTGGACACTTGAATTAGCCTCGAAGATTGAGGATGCCCCTTGGCCTGCTACCAAAGATGAGTTGATTGATTATGCAATTCGTTCAGGTGCACCCCTTGAAGTTATCGAAAACCTTCAGGAAATTGAAGACGAAGGAGAAATATACGAAAGCATTGAAGATATCTGGCCTGACTATCCGAGCAAGGAAGACTTCTTTTTCAATGAAGAGGAATATTGATTGCAGTGTTATATATTCATTTTTATAAAGTCGCTGTTTAAAACTTTTTTCCCGGGACAATTTTCATCCATTTTTTGAGTTTATTTATCTGCGACCTTCGATTAATAAGGAAGCTTAATGCAGATTAAAAGAGAAGTTTCAATCCGGGAGAAGTTGGCATGAAGCAATTTCGGACAGTTTTTTGGATCCTGATTCTGGTATCGGAGTTTGTTTTCGGACAATTTGATGCCCGACTGAGCCAGTATATGTTCAACCCATCGTCGTTCAACCCTGCTGCAGTAGGGCAATCGGGTATGATCGACGTTACCGGACAACATCGGCTTCAATGGATTGGTATGCCTAATGGAGGTCAAACTACATTTTTCAATCTGAATTCGCCTTTCAAACTGGGTGGACGCACCCTGGGAGTGGGCCTAAACTTCATGAACGACCGCGTTGGACTTTTCGTGAATCAGGGCGTTCATTTACAGAATGCTTTCGGTGTTAAGGTCGGAAAAGGCACATTAAACATTGGCACTCAACTAGGATTTCTGAGTATTGGTTTCAGGGGCGACAGTGCCCGCGGGCCAAAGGTTCCCATAGGCGATTATCATGATATTTCAGGCGATAACGCCATACCAAAAACCGCACTCGAAGGCTTTGGGTTTGATGCTTCAGCTGGGCTTTGGTACATTTTGAAGGATATTTACGCCGGAATTTCCTATACCCACCTTACACAGCCTGTGATTAGCTGGAGCGAAGAGTTTTATTACACCCCCTCCTCATCGTTATACTTCACCGGAGGATTCTCAAAAAGTATGAACAATCCAAAACTGGTGCTCAAACCATCATTTCTTCTGCAAACCGATTTTAATTTGTTCCAGTTGGATATATCGTCAATCATGCAATACAACAACCAATACTGGGGCGGATTGAGTTACCGGCTTGGCGATGCGGTAGTGTTTATTGCCGGCATTAATATTATGAACGGACTCTCGGTAGGATATGCTTTCGATATGCCCGTATCGCAAATGTTAGGCGCCACCTGGGGTTCACATGAAGTAATGCTTTCGTACCAGATCGAGGTAAATACAGGTAGTGGCGGACGCCGCAAAAACTATAAAAGTATCAGAATCCTTTGATTAAACAGAATAAAATAGAAATTTCAACGTTTGTTAAGGTAAAAACTCAATTTATATGAACAAGTTTTTGATTTTTATTGCATTGTCGGGCATGCTGATTTCCTGCAACGCGCCGGTCGGTGAACTTACCGGCTCGTCGAACGCATCTAAAATGGGATTCAGCGACAACAGACCTTACGGAATGCAATTGATTAAAAAAGGTACTTTTGTTATGGGAGGGCACAACCCAACACGCATGTTCAGTGGCAGCGAGTCGCCAAAGCAGGTAACCGTGGAATCTTTTTATATTGATGAAACAGAAATTACCAATTTTCAGTACCGCCAGTTCGTAAACTGGGTACGCGACTCTATCGCATATCGCATGCTGATTGAGATTGGTCGCAACGAATACATGATCGACGACCCAAACAGCCTGAATGATTCGGTGGTTATCAATTGGTCGCAGAAAATTCGCTGGAACGACCGCAACGAAGAAGTACAGGAAGCCCTGTCGGCTTTGTTTTATCAGGGCGATGATGCCCTTACTCCCCGGCAATTGAATCCGGCACGACTCATATACCGCTATCAGGTTTACGACTACGAGCAGGCTTCACTTCCTCAGAATCAGTTCGATTTCCGCATCAATGCCTATCCTCCCAATGCTTTTGTGAATGTGGATACAGCATATTTTTCTGAAGAAGGATTGTTGGTAAACCAAACAATTCGCCGCAAGGTTAGCAGTCGTAAGGATTTTTATTCCACACGCATGGTGTATATTTATCCCGATACACTTACCTGGACCAAAGACATTCGTTTTTCGTACAACGACCCCAAAATGAAAATGTACTTCAGTGACCCAAACTACAATGATTATCCCGTGGTCGGAGTAAGTTGGGAACAGGCAATGGCATTCTGTCACTGGCGTACACACATTTACAATCAGGCAAATAAAGTGAAAACCGAACCTTTCCGCCTGCCTACCGAAGCCGAATGGGAATTTGCTGCCAAAGGCAAAAACAAAAATGCAATTTATCCATGGCCGGGCGATAAAATGGTTGACGAAAAGAAAAACTGCTTCCTTGCCAATTTCAAACAAGCAAGGGGAAATTATGTAAATGATGCCGGTGTAACAACCAAACCGGTACGTTCATACAACAAAGTGGCTAATGCCAACGGTCTTTACGATATGGCCGGCAATGTAGCCGAATGGACCTCAACAGCCTGGTTCAGTACTTCCGGAAGCGTAATTTCCGATCTCAACCCAAATTTCGGATACAATGCCAAAGCCGACGACCCCGCTTATATGAAACGCAAGGTGATAAAAGGCGGCTCCTGGAAAGATATACCTTATTATCTGCAGAGCGGCGCCCGTACCTATGAATATCAATACGAAACCAAACCCTATATTGGATTCAGGTGTGTACGCTCTTTTAAAGGCGATGTTAAATAAATATTTTAATGATTTAAGTTTATGATGAACAGATTGAAAAAAATAGGAGGCTCAGTAAAAATCACAACTAAAGACAGGTTGTTTAATGCTGGATATGGTATCGGGGCTTCTATCGTAATTTTGGGTGTGCTTTTCAAACTCATGTATTGGGAAGGAGCCAACCTGATGCTAACTATAGGTTTAATTGCTGAAGCAGTGATTTTCTTTTTGAGTGCCTTCGAACGCCCTTTGAAAACTTATGAATGGGATAAGGTCATCGACTTCGAAAATGGTAAAATCGATTTGCAGTTCGATGCATCCAACGTGTACCAATCCTTCCCCACCTCTCAGAATGTTGCCGGCACATCACAAGCACCCACTGTGAATCCATCTGCTGCACCCGCTTCAAATACCTACAGCGGAGTTCAACAAGCCGCTCCTATCCACGTGGAGGGTTTAAGCGACGATGATGCACAGCGACTGAGTCAAAGTATTCAGAACCTGGCCCGCACCGCTGCTCAAATCAAAGATATTGCTGCTGTTACGCTCGAAACTGAACAATTTGCCAACAACCTGCGCAATGTGGCCGAAAACACTTCGAAATATGCCTTCAGTCAGGAATCACTCACCGGAGCCACCCAAAAACTGAACGACATTTACAGCCGTATTTGCGAAGATGCCGAAAAAGTAGAAATGAACACCCGCGAATACCGCAGCCGCGTGGAACGCATCAACAGTAATCTTGCCGGAATGAATTCCATCTACGAAATTCAGTTGAAAGATATCCATGCACAATCGGTGCATTTCCATAATCAGACTGAAATCTCCAGGAAACTGGGTGAAGAAATGCGTGTGGTGAGTGGAGAAATCAGCAAACTGACCAATGTTTCAGATGATTTTTCATCGGCCACAGTGAAGCTGAGAACCAATGCAACCGAACTGGCCGATAATATTGCCAAACTGAATAATATCTATGGAAATATGCTCAATGCCATGAGCTGAATACTGCAAAACGAAGATTAATACGTTGCTATGAGTGGAACCAAAAATTGCCCGGAAACCCCGAGGCAAAAAATGATAGGGATGATGTATCTGGTGCTTATCGCCATGATGGCACTGAACGTTTCCAGCGAAATTCTGAACGGATTTAAGCTGGTCGACGACAGTTTGCATACTTCCATTGCCTCCATCGAAGACCAGAATAACCGGCAGTATCAGGAATTTTATGCCATGAACGAGCGTAATTCGATGAAAGTTGAAAAATGGTTCAACAAAGCCATGGTATTGCGTACCAATTCCAACGATCTTTTCAACTATATTCATCATTTTAAAGTAGATATGCTGAAACTGGCTGATAAGAGCAAAGCCGATACAATATACGCCCGAACCATCGAAAAAAGAGAAGACCTCAATGTTGCTACCTTGTACGGCCTTACACAGGGAAATGGTAAAATCCTGAAAGAAAAAATTGAAACTTATCGTGATCTGCTGATTAATCTGACCGATAACGAATTGTTAAAAAAGGAAATTCTCAATCTCTTCAATACCAACGACATCAATAATAAAAGCTGGGAATTTGCCATTTTCGAAAACATGCCTGTTTCGGCCATCATCACCATCCTCACCAAATATCAGAACGATATCCGGAACACCGAATCGAAAATGATTCAGTTTCTGAAATCAAGTACTGATGAGGGTGACCTAAGAGTGAATAAGTTCAATGCTTTTGTGGTTGCCGAATCCAATTATGTACTCGAAGGACAGGAATACAAGGCTAATATCGTGCTGGCCGCTGTCGATTCGACCAAAAAACCAGCAGTATTTGTAAACGGAACCAAACTGGGCGATGACAATATATATAGAGTAACTGCCAGTAGAGCAGGCGAATTCGAGTATTCAGGTTATATTGAATTGCCCATCCCCGGAGAAGCAACCCCGCAACGTTTCACCTTCCGACAGAAATACAATGTAGGCAAACCTGCCGCCATCATTTCGAACGACGACCTGAATGTTCTGTACCGCGGATTCGACAACAATATCAGCATCTCAGCTCCGGGCATCCCAACCGAAAATCTGCGTATCAATGTAACAGGTGGCACTTCCATTCCCAAAGGAAATGGTAAGTTTATTATCAAACCCACAGCCAATAGTGTTGTAATTGCTGTCAGCGGAAATATCAGCGGTCGAACCATCAATTTGGGAAGCAACACCTACCGGGTAAAACAACTCCCCGACCCCAAGCCCTATGCGCTTTTCCGCGACAATAACGGCAATGTTAAAACAGTATTCGACGGGAGTGTGCACGGACCTACTTTCGTTGCAGGCAATCCTTCGGTTACAGCAGGTTATGGCGAAGATGCGCTGGTGCAGGCAAACTTTACTGTTACATCCTTTGCCATCAGGGCCGGACGACGCACTTATCCTTCCAGCGGATCACGCTTCTCGCAGGAACAAATCGACTTTATCCGTAACCTTCCCTCGGGAACTCCGGTTACCATACAACGCATCAGGGCAATTGGTCCCGACGGCATCGAACGAAACTTATCGGCAGTAGCAATCGAAGTATTATAATGAAAACAAAAAAGTATATGAGAAAACCGGTTTTAATGTGGGTTCTGCTGATGGCGCTTACCGTTCAGGCTCAACGCAATGCAGTAAACTTTTTTGAACCCAACGGTATCATTACCAATTCGCCCATGCTCAGCAACGATTTGAGCTACAGCATAACGCACCTCGACCACCGTGCCGACGATGTGGTGTGGGCTCATGTGGTGTACAGCATCATCGACCTGAGGGATATCCGTAATTCACAAATGGCATTTCCAACCGGACAGGATGTTCAATACAAAAACCTGTTCAGGATGTTGTGCGATGCGGTGGTAGCCAAAGTTCCGGTGTATTATCCGAACGATGCAGGTATCAGTCCGTATTTCGATAAAACGAATATTATCCCTGTTGATAAACTTTCGGATGTGTTTTACATCGAAACCAATGTGGCAGGTGCGCAGTACATCGACCCGCTGTTCGAACTGAATGCTGCTACGGGTACACTCAATATCAGTGGCCGCATTTACGACCGCTTTTCGAGGGGAATACGCAAATTTATTGTACAGAAGGTGTATTATTTCGATAAACATTTATCGCAAATGGGAAGCAAAGTCATTGGCATAGCACCAATGCAGTCATCAACAGAACCCGCTTTCGCCTCTTTTGAAGAAAATGAGAACGCTGATCAAAGCACACAAACACTGAAAAACACACTCAAAGAATCCATCATCGGATGGTTTCTTTACGACGACCTGAAAGCACGCTTTTCGTCCCAACTGATTTATCAGGAAAGCAATGCTGCTCAACGCATTAACTATCACGAATATTTTACAAAACGCATGTTCACCGATTATCTTATAGGCGACAATAATCTCTTTAAACGCCTGTATGGCAACACCGGGGAGCTGACCATGTCGCAGTTACAATCGGAAATTCGCAGAATTGAACGCGAATTAATTGAGACCGAATCGGAAATCTGGGCAAAATAAGTTCTCGAAAATTTTCCGTAAATTTGCAACCGGTTCTAAAACTGAAAAAAACAATGCGGAAAATTATACTGGCTGACAATCAGGAACTGGCTCGGGCCGGATGGTTATTTTTAATCAACAGGGCCGGTTTGTTGTTACCTGTGGAAGAAGTTGAAAACAAAAAGGAGCTTGTTGCAACCTGTGTGCAACACTACGATTCGCTCATAGTACTCGATTACAATTTGTTCGATTTTGAGGGAGTGAACGATGTGATTATTCTCAGCACCCGTTTCCCGAAATCAGCCTGGATTATTTGCTCCGATTCGCTTAGCGAAGATTTTATCCGCAAAATCGTATTTGAATCATCCAACATCAGCATACTTTTAAAGGATAGCCCTGCTGAAGACCTGCAAAGTGCAATAAAACAGGCTTTAAAAGGCGAGCGCTACATCAGCAGTTACATCAGCAACATCCTGTTTGAAGCTTCTAAATCACGGAAAACGGAGCAAAAGGACAATGTGCTGACACAAACCGAGAAGGAAATACTCCGCGAAATGGCACTCGGAAAATCGACCCGAGAAATAGCGGAACTACGTCATGCCAGCATCCATACCATCACAACCCACCGCAAAAACATCTTCCGCAAAATCGAGGTTAATAACGTTTACGAAGCCACGAAATACGCTATCAGAGCCGGTTTGATTGATATGGCGGATTATTATATCTGAGGGTGGTTTCTAACTGAAAGATATCTTTTGCGTAAAATATTTTATAACGAGTTGGAATATTAAACCTGATAAATCATTTGAAAATTAACAAAACTATGACAAAAGAGTCTGCAATTAAACTGTTTGAACAAAAAGAAGTTCGTTCTGTATGGAGTATTGATGAAGAAAAGTGGTACTTTTCTGTAGTCGATGTAATAGCTGCACTTACCGGAAGCGAGAACCCCCAAACATATTGGAGAGTACTAAAAAAGAGGCTACTCGATGAAGGTAATCAAACCGTTACAAATTGTAACGCTTTGAAAATGCAAGCTGCTGATAGTAAAATGCGAAACACCGATGTTGCAGATACAGAGCAATTATTCCGACTAATACAAAGCATACCTTCACCCAAAGCAGAACCATTTAAAATGTGGCTTGCTCAGGTAGGGCGCGAAAGAATTGATGAAATTGAAGACCCTGAAACCGGTTTTGATCGATTACTGGAGACTTACTTACGTAAAGGTTATAGCAAGGAATGGATTAATCAGCGATTAAAAAGCATAGAAGTAAGAAAGGAACTAACCGACGAATGGGAGAACCGGGGTGTTAAAAAAGGGCAGGAATATGCAATACTAATCTCAACTTACACAAATCTCAAAAAAGAAAAAATAACTACATGAACATTGCAAGTTTAATATCCGGAGGAGTCGACAGCTCAGTGGTGGTGCATCTGCTGAAAGAAGCCGGGCATCACCCTACCCTTTTTTACATCAAGATTGGGATGGATGATGATGAATTGCTGCATTGTAGTTCGGAAGAGGATATTGAACTGGCAACCCTTATTGCCCGCAAATACGGCTGCAATCTGGAAGTAGTGGATTTGCATCAGGATTACTGGGACAATGTTGTGGCCTACACCATCGACAAGGTGAAGCAGGGTCTCACGCCCAATCCTGATGTGATGTGTAATAAACTGATTAAGTTCGGCGTTTTTGAGTCGCGGGTCGGACAGCATTTCGATAAAACAGCTACCGGTCATTATGCTACAACCATCGAAGAAGAAGGTAAAACCTGGCTGGGAACAGCCAAAGATCCGGTGAAAGATCAGACTGATTTTCTGGCACAAATCAACCATTTGCAGGTATCGAAACTGATGTTTCCGATAGGCGGACTGTTGAAGCAGGAAGTACGACAAATTGCGGAGAAAGCCGGTTTGGCCAGTGCACGCCGTCAGGACAGTCAGGGTATATGTTTTCTGGGTAAAGTTAATTACAACGATTTCATACGCCGTTATCTGGGCGAAAGTGAAGGACCGATCGTAGAGCTGGAAACCGGTCGCATCCTGGGGACACACAAAGGTTATTGGTTCCACACGGTTGGGCAGCGCAAAGGGCTCGGTTTATCGGGTGGGCCGTGGTATGTCATAAAAAAGGATATTGAAGCAAATATTGTTTGGGCATCGAAAGGTTACGATGTTGAGGCTGCTTATGGAAATGCATTCAGCATGAAGGACTTCCATTTTATTACCGAAAATCCCTGGAGCAATAACGCAACAGAGATAACCTTCAAAATAAGACACAGCCCGGAGTTCAGTCAGGGCATCATCACACACAAAGCCGAAGGGTTTCACATACAATCAGCCGAAAATATCCAGGGCATAGCCCCCGGACAGTTCGGTGTGGTTTATAGTGCTGATAAAAAGCGCTGTATAGGTAGTGGAGAAATTATTTCTGCCGGATAAAAACCTGTATGGGTGTTCCCGTAAAATCCCATTTCGCTCGGATTTTATTTTCGAGGAAACGTTTATAAGGTTCCTTCACATACTGAGGTAAGTTAGCAAAGAATATAAACGTAGGCACCATGGTGTTCGGCAACTGCGTTATATACTTGATTTTTATATACTTACCCTTCAAAGCTGGCGGTGGATAGTTCTCGATGATTGGAAGCAGATATTCATTCAATTTGGCGGTGGGCACCTTGCGCTTCTTGTTTTCATAAACCATCGAGGCATGTTCGAGCAATTTAAGGATGCGCTGCTTGGTTACTGCAGAAGAAAATACGATCGGAAAATCGACGAAGGGCGCTAATCGCTGGCGTATCTCATCTTCAATTTTTTTCACATCGTTGGTTTGCTTGTTCTCAACAAGGTCCCACTTATTCACAGCCACTACCAATCCTTTTTTATTTTTCTGAATCAGCGAAAATATGTTCATATCCTGACTTTCGAGTCCGCGTGTTGCGTCCATCATAAGCACACAAACATCAGCGTTTTCGATTGCCCTGATCGAACGTACCACCGAGTAGTATTCAAGGTCTTCGTGTACCTTGGCCTTTTTACGGATACCCGCTGTATCGACCAAATAGAAGTCGTAGCCGAACTTATTAAAACGGGTATAAATCGAATCTCTGGTTGTACCGGGCAAATCAGTAACAATGCTGCGGTCTTCCCCAATAAAAGCATTAACTATCGATGATTTTCCAGCATTAGGCCTGCCAACAACAGCGATACGGGGAAGTTCCTCCTCCAGTTTCATTTGCGATTCATCCGGCCCGAGCATATCCACTACTTTGTCGAGTAAATCGCCGGTACCCAGGCCGTTAATTGCTGACACCAGGAAAGGTTCGCCCAGTCCGAGCTTATAAAACTCTGCCGATTGAAATTGCCATTCGAATGTATCGGCCTTATTCGAAACTACAATCAGCGGTTTTTTGTTGCGTCGGAGGATTGAAGCAACTTCGAGGTCGAGATCGGTGATACCATTCTGAATATCAACCATAAAAAGAATCACGTCGGCTTCTTCGAGCGCCAGTAGAACGTGCTTTTTGATTTCTTCTTCGAAAATATCGCTGGAATTGACCACCCAACCACCGGTATCGATTACTGAGAACTCACGTCCGTTCCACTCACTCTTGCCATACTGGCGGTCGCGGGTGGTACCTGCAACATCATTCACTATGGCTCTGCGGCTTTTGGTAAGCCTGTTGAAAAGCGTGGATTTACCCACATTGGGGCGCCCCACAATTGCTACAATATTTCCCATTGGTTTTTTATATCCTGAGGATAAAACATTTGTTTGATTCCGAAATGTGTTGTATTTAATTCCGGTGGGTGAAAATATTTTTTAGAATCAAGAG
>CAYGJI010000025.1:28503-32740 GCA_964350125.1 uncultured Paludibacter sp.
CTCTAAATTTACTCCTGATTCAGCGTTACGCGTTTGAACGCAGTTACAGTTGCTTTGTTTGCTTTCAGGTAATCGGCAACAGTTGCTTTGGGGTCTTTGATGAATGTTTGTTCCAGCAAAGTAGATTCCTGGAAGAATTTATTCAGACGACCTTCGGCGATTCTATCGAGCATGGCTTCGGGTTTACCTTCCTGACGGGCTTTGTCGCGACCAATTTCGAGTTCCTGGTTGATGATTTTTTCAGGAACTGAAGAACGATCGAGCGATATGGGGTTCATTGCAGCGGCCTGCATAGCCACATCGCGGGCTACCTGCGCATCCACTCCTTCTTCAGTAAACGATACTATGGTTGCGAGTTTATTACCCGGATGAATATAAGCTACAGTGGTTCCGCCACTAACACACTCATAGAAATCGAGTTCCATTTTCTCGCCGGTAATTCCGGAGCGATCGGTAACCAGTTCGGCGATGGTGCGCCCTTCGAAGGTAAGAGCGGCCACTTCGGCGGTAGTATTGGCCTTTGCTGCCATGGCTGCATCCAAAATCTGTTGGGTAAGAGCGATAAAGTCGGCATTCTTGGCAACGAAGTCGGTTTCACACTTGAGGGCGATGATGGCTGCAAAACCATCTCTGGCTGTTGCCAGCACACAACCTTCGGAAGCTTCGCGGTCGCTGCGTTTTGCTGCTACTGCCTGTCCTTTTTTACGAATAATTTCTATTGCCTTTTCGAAATCGTTTTCAGCTTCAATCAAAGCATTCTTGCAATCCATCATACCGGCTCCGGTCATGGTGCGCAATTTCGAAATATCTGCCATTGTTACTGCCATAATGTTTTTATTTTGGGGTTTGTTTTACAATTTTAATATACGATTCAGCATTAATTATTTGACAATTTACCATTTACTACTTGCCTGAATGCGAAACAATTCGCATGACAAACAATGGTAAATGGTAAATGATAAAAGGCAGATGAATGTTATTCTTCTTCCTTGATAAATTTTGTAACGATATTGGCATTCAGAGCCTCTTCATCTTCTTTCTGGGTTCTGGGACGTTTCGAAATGCGGTGTTTTCTTTCCTTAATCACCGGAACGTTTTCGGTGGTTTCTGTATCCACTTTCTCAACTTTACGTTCTTCGATACCTTCCTGCATAGCTTCAATCAGAGCGGTGAGGATTACATCCACCGATTTGGTTGCATCATCGTTGGCAGGAATAATGAAATCGATGCCTTTTGGATTTGAGTTGGTGTCAACGATACCGAATACAGGAATACCCAGACGCTGAGCCTCTTTCACTGCGATTTGCTCCTTCATTACATCCACCACAAACAGGGCAGAAGGCAGGCGGGTAAGGTCGGCAATCGAACCTAAGTTCTTTTCGAGTTTCTCGCGTTGGCGTGAAATCTGGAGTTTTTCGCGTTTAGAGATATTATCAAATGTACCGTCGGTAGCCATTTTATCAATGGTGGTCATTTTTTTCACTGCTTTGCGGATGGTAGGGAAGTTGGTAAGCATACCACCAGCCCAACGCTCGGTGATGTAAGGCATTCCTACAGCAGCTGCTTTCTCGGCAACCACATCCTTAGCCTGTTTTTTAGTAGCTACAAAAAGCACTTTACGACCCGATTTTGCGATAGATTTGAGTGCTGCAGCAGCCTCGTCGATTTTTACCACCGTTTTATGCAAATCGATGATGTGGATGTCGTTACGCTCCATGAAAATGTAGGGAGCCATAGCGGGATTCCATTTGCGTTTCAGGTGACCAAAATGACAACCTGCTTCTAATAACTGTTCAAAATTTGTTCTTGGCATTTTTTAAATTTTTTGTTTACTTTCTTCTTTACAGATATCAATCCCCGGGTAGCCATCCAGTGTCTATGAGTCCCGGCGATTTAGATACTAAACTAATTGGCACATTGGCACATTGAATATTAACGTTTAGAGAACTGGAATCTCTTACGTGCTTTCGGACGTCCCGGTTTCTTACGTTCCACTTCGCGTGGATCGCGGGTCATAAAGCCTTCTGATTTCAGGGCGGGCTTATCTTCGGGATTAATTTTCACGAGTGCACGGGCAATGGCTAAGCGCAGTGCTTCCGACTGGCCTTTGAAGCCTCCACCATCCAGGTTCACTTTGATATCATACTTTTCGGCAACACCCAGCTTGTTGAGCGGTTGTTTTACCACATACTGCAATAAAGGTGACGGAAAATAGGTATTCAAATCACGTTTGTTGATGGTGATCTGACCACTTCCTTCGCTTACGAAAACACGTGCAATTGCAGCTTTTCTTCTTCCTAAGGCATTAACTACTTCCATACTCATTATTTAAGTGCGTTTAAATCAATTGTTTTGGGTTGTTGTGCTTGTTTGTCGTGTTGGGCTCCTGCAAAAACATACAGATTTCCAATAATCTTGTCGCCAAGACGATTTTTGGGGAGCATGCCTTTCACTACTTTTTTGATGAGCATTTCGGGATCCTTGGCCATCATTTTGGCAGGAGTAGTCTCCCGCTGTCCGCCGGGATAACCGGTGTGACGAAGGTAAACCCTGTCTGTCCATTTATTACCGGTCAGAACTACCTTATCGGCATTGATAATAATCACATTGTCACCACAATCAACATGTGGTGTAAAACTGGGTTTGTACTTTCCGCGCAGGAGCTTGGCTACCTTGGAACCCATACGTCCCAATACCAGGCCGGTAGCATCCACTACTACCCATTCCTTCTGCGCAGTTTGTTTATTGGCAGAAATGGTTTTGTAACTTAACGTATCCACTTTAATATTACTGTTTAAAATTAATAATCTTCGCTTTCCGACGTATTCAACCCTGAATTTGAAAGAGGCTAATCGGCACAAATTCAGAATGTTTAGCCCGCTAAAACCGAACTTTTACACTGGGATAATAAACGGACTGCAAAGATAGGATAATTCTTTGATTTACAAAACAGAGCGTTAAAAATATTTTACTTTGAAATTGGATATGCAAGACTACCCAACTTTTCCCGAAAAAAATGGTAATACAGCTGATTGAATAGCGGGCTTCAGCCTTTAGCATTAATATCAATCATGTATTTGCGATTTCACTGAATTAACACTTTGCGGTAATATTGATCAATTTTCAACAGATAAACTCCATTTGCAGGCAGCAACACTTCTTCCTGCTCATTTGACCTGATTTTGCTGAAGATAATTTTCCCCTGTAAATCGAATATATTGATTGTTCTGTCCTGCATTTTGGAAAGCAGTAGTTGTTTTCCATTGATGGCAATTTCGTATTCGTTTTCTTCCGGCTGTTGCACTCCGGTTGACAAGGCACGAATGTTAGTAAAGTCCTTCCAACCAAATGCAGCCCTGTAAAGCTCAACAGATGCATCCGGCACATATACAGGGATATCCTTGGGTACATCCGTAAATACATCCCTGAAAGTGCTTTTTATTTTCGGTGGTGTAGGGTTCATTGAATAAATTTTCTGCAGGCTTTCACAACGATAAAAAGCTTTATCATAAATTGAATCAACCTTAACTCCAATACGTAAGTCAATTGCTCCTATACATCCTGAAAAACCGCCCTCATTAATGACTGTTACATTATCAGAAACTTCAATTGATTCCATCCTTTTGCAAGAAGAGAAAGTGCTGATGTTTATTACTGTCAACAATTTTGGAACTCTGATATTTTGAAGATACCCACAATTAGCAAAAGCTCTTCTTCCGATCCACTCAATAGAATCAACTGGGAATTCGCAGGTTTCAAGTCTTTCGCACCAACCAAAAGCTGCAGATCCAATAGATTTAATTGAGTTTGGTAATCGAATATTTTTCAATGTTCTATTTGGAGCCGCACTTATATGTAAAAAAGCATGATGAGGGATTTCATTAGCAGGATAATACATCGTACTATTTAAATAAGTTCCTTCTTTTCCGGTATAATCCATGATTTGGGCCCGGCTCATATCAATATCCGTTAAATGTCTCATATAATTGGTAAGAAACACAAAGTCACGGACGTCAATATTTCCTGTAAGTATCAACATCTGAAACGTCCTCCTTATGCTATCCGGCAACAGAGATTCCAGAGTTCCCGGCTCTTCTGCATGTAATTCCATTTTAACCTGCCCATAAACCGGAGTTGAAAGAAGCATTGCAAGAATGATTATTTGGTTGAATTTTTTCATGGCTTTTACAGCTAACTGATTTAACTAAATCTAAAAAATATTTCACATTTTTAAAAC
>CAYGJI010000026.1:0-31982 GCA_964350125.1 uncultured Paludibacter sp.
CAAGTAACTTTAGTCACAACCCGTAGCGAGAGGAGTACCCAGGATGCCGGAGGTGCTGATAATATAGGTATCAATGTCGTTAAGTTAGCAAAAAATTATAACCGCTTGTAGTTCATAGAGTAATGCCTTTTCGGTCGATGATTTCTTTCATTCGATCTTCCAGGTCTTATAATTTCTCTGGTTTTTTCGACCACTTGATCAAATGCGCAAATAGCTGGACCGTAGTCTCTTTTTATGAAAATTGCGATTAATATATCTTTTGTCATTGCTAATGCATTTGTTCTGTTAATTTTATGCTTTTACGCCATTGTAAAAATCCGACAACGGCCATAATGGTATAAACTACAAAGAGTAAACTGGTGGAATATAACTCTTTGTAAAGATAAAGTGATACTGAAATGACATCCACCACAATCCAGATTATCCAGTGTTCGATGATTTTTTTGGCAAGCATCCAGGTTGCTGTAATACTGAGTGCGGTAGTTAGTGAATCAATCAGCGGAAGGGGTGAGTCGGTGTAAGTGTTTAGTACATAATAGTAAAGCAGGAAAATTACAGTAGTGACAGATGGAAAAATCAACAACTCGCCTCGATTTATTTTCCTGACCGACAGTTCATTTCCGGTGTTGGTTGTTCCTTTTTTCCAGCTTTTCCATCCATAAACACTCACTGCAAGGTAATAAAACTGCAGGGTCATTACTGCGTAAAGTTTGGCCTGAAAAAAGACAACTGCAAACAGGGCAGCGCTCAGAAAGCCGAACAACCATAAACTTATTTTTTGCTTCACCGAAAGCCAGACATAAATCAGACTCAGCAGGGTAGCTGTTACTTCAAGGTAATTGTTTGTCAGATATGCGGTGATTAATCCCACAGATTATTTCTTCTTTGTTTTCATGTTCTTCAAAAGCCGTTCGTACTCACCTTCTTTTTCAAGGATGCTGATGGCTTTATTCAACGACTCATTTTCATTGTCAATGATCCGGAAATACTCATTCATCGACCATAAGTCGCGTGCTATGAGTGCTTTAAGCTGAAGATTGATAAGTGGTCGGGATTTCGTGAGCTGATCTTCAATGATGGTAACTTTCTCGGATTCAGCTGTTTTCTTTAACTGGTTGATAAAGGCATCATCGATATTGAAATCTCTGTAATACTTCTCAAAATCGGCATATTTGCGTTTCAGCGACTCTCTGTTGCGTTCAATGTATTGAACAACTACCTTATTTACAATGCCCTGAGCAACAAGCTTGCGATGCAATGGCGTAAATCGGGTAGTGTCGATGGGTATAAAAAGATCGGGCATGATGCCTCCACCTCCATACACAGTACGGCCAAGAATCAGGGTTTGGTATTTCAGCGAATCGGGGAAGTGGATGGAATCGGCATACAGCATCTCTCCATGTTTGAATCGTTCTTCGAGATCTTTCTGATATTTTTCGATACCATCTTTATAGGGTTTCTGGATACTACGACCAGTTGGAGTATGATAGCGCGATACCGTGAGACGTATCATGGACCCATCGTTGAGTGGAATCTGGCTCTGAACCAGTCCTTTTCCAAAAGTGCGACGACCAATGATTATGCCGCGGTCCCAGTCCTGTACAGCTCCGGCTACAATTTCGCTGGCCGAAGCGGAATATTCATCCACCAGAATGATGAGTTTTCCCTGCTCAAAACCTCCGAGAGCCGTTGCCGTTGAAACTTTCTTAGGTTGTTTCAGCCCTTCGGTATAAACAACCAGCTTGCCACGCCCCAGAAATTCATCAGCAAGTTCAAACGCTTTATCCATAAGCCCTCCGCCGTTTCCTTCCAGGCTTAGAATCAGGTTTTTCATTCCGGCTTTCTGTAGTTTGGCAAAAGCCTGCCGGTATTCATCCATGGTTTTATGCCCGAAATTGTTGATTTTAATGTAACCCGTTTCGTTGTTAATCATATAATGAGCATCGACACTATACACCGGAATTTTGTCGCGGTTGATGCGGAATAGCAACAAATCATTCATCCCGCGGCGAGCTACCTGTACTCTGACTTCGGTTCCACGCGGACCTCGAAGTCGCTTGAGAACATCAGAATTCTGAATTTTTTTTCCGGCCATTAATTCATCATTGATGTAAACGATACGGTCGCCGGGCATCATACCAACCTTATCGGCCGGAGTACCACTGATGGTTTGTACCACCAGAATGGTGTCTTCAAAAATCTGGAACTGTACGCCAATGCCTTCAAAGCTTCCATCAAGAACTTCATTTACCCTTTCCACTTCCTCCTTGGGGATGTATGACGAGTGTGGGTCCAGTTCTTTCAGTGTAGCCACAATGGCAGCTTCGACCAGTCTCTTTTCATTCACCGAATCAACGTACATGTTCGAAATAATATTGAAAACATTGTTCAGTTTCATCAGTTCCGAATTGATCCGGAATTGACTATTCGCCGGAAGAAAACAGAAAAGTATCAGGATCGTCAGAAAAAAGTATCTCATTGTTAGCAATTTTGAAATTTGGCTTACAAAAATACAAAATAATGTACAGGATGTGTTTGAATTATGGTTTTTTTAGGGAAAACAACATAGCTGCAGCATTTAAATCATCAATTTCGCAATTTTTCAAATTACAAATTGCCGAATATAGTGCTGTGATTGCAATATCACTCTCATCGGTTTCGATTAATATCCGTTCAGCCGGAGTTGCCACAACGCTTGCAGGATTAAACTTTTCACCAAAAGAAAGGTAGAAGCCCGCGCGTATCAATTGTTCTGCCAATTGCGGTTTTCCTCTGAATCCATGAATAATCCAGGCTTGTTGTGGTTGAAGTCTGATTCTGAGTTGCATTAATTCATTGAAGTACCCGACACAATGGATGATAACGGGTTTGCGCATCGTTTCCGAAACGATAATGTGCTTTTCGAAAACCTCTCTTTGTGTTTCAAACAGAATATTGGTTGTATTATCAAAACCGCATTCACCCACTGCCACTACCTGTTGGTAATTCAATAGCATCGTCAGTTTATCGAGCCAATGCAATTCATATGCGGCGCTATCCCAGGGGTGGATACCTGCCGAAAAAAAGATGTCGGGTCCGTGTGCTAAACTCATCGGATCGTTGTTGATACGGATGTTTTGCACTATAATATCTCCGTTTTCAGGAGCTTTGTGAGAATGACAATTAATCAGCTTCATATGTTTTAACAACCAAAGGTAATCAATGCATTTGGATTTTATGTACTTTTGTGCGTGTGAAATGAAGAGAAGGGGTTAAGTAGTACCTCTTTGAGTTCAGCTCCCCAATTAATCAATCAATAATAATATGAATTCAACAGATTTATTAAGTCATCTGCCTTACAAGGTGGCAGATATGTCGCAAGCCGGCTATGGCAGAAAGGAAATTGAACTTGCCGAAAAGGAAATGCCCGGACTGATGTCGCTTCGTGCCCGTTACGGAGTATCCAAACCACTGAAAGGTGCCCGCATCATGGGTTCGTTGCATATGACCATTCAAACAGCTGTACTGATTGAAACACTAACAGAGCTGGGTGCTGAGGTTCGCTGGTGTAGTTGTAATATCTATTCCACCCAGGATCATGCTGCTGCAGCTATAGCTGCTACGGGAATTCCGGTTTTTGCATGGAAGGGTGAAACACTCGAAGATTACTGGTGGTGTACACTTCAGGCACTGAATTTTGGCGGCGGCCTGGGTCCTAATGTTATCGTGGATGATGGAGGAGATGCTACCATGATGATTCATATGGGTGTGGATGCTGAAAAAGATGCTTCTGTACTCGATAAACATGTGGATGTTGAAGATGAAAGAGAATTGTTTGCTATCCTGAAGAAGGTTCTTGCTGTTAATCCCGGAATCTGGACTGCCATGGCGAAGGATGTTCGTGGAGTTTCGGAAGAGACAACAACCGGCGTACATCGTTTGTATCAGATGAAAGAGGAAGGTAAACTCCTTTTCCCTGCATTCAATGTGAACGATTCTGTAACTAAATCCAAATTCGATAATTTGTATGGCTGTCGCGAATCTCTTGCCGATGGAATCAAGCGTGCTACCGACCTCATGCTGGCCGGTAAGGTGGTGGTAGTATGTGGTTATGGTGATGTGGGCAAAGGTTCCGCCAAATCGATGCTTGCTTACGGTGCCAGAGTGCTGGTAACCGAAATCGACCCGATATGTGCGCTGCAGGCTGCCATGGAAGGATTTGAAGTATGTACTGTGGAAGATGCGCTGGCCGAAGGGAATGTGTTTGTAACCACCACCGGAAACAAAGACATCATTCGCATTGAGCATATGGAGAAAATGAAAGACGGGGCTGTGGTTTGTAATATCGGTCACTTCGATAACGAAATTCAGGTAGAGAAACTCAAAAAATATCCCGGAATTCAAAGGGTGAATATCAAACCGCAGGTTGATAAGTATGTATTCCCCAACGGTAACAGCATTTTATTGCTGGCCGATGGCCGTTTGGTGAATCTGGGTTGCGCAACGGGTCATCCATCGTTTGTGATGAGTAATTCGTTTACCAACCAGACGCTTGCTCAAATCGAACTCTTCGGAAAAGATTTTCCGATAGATGTGTATCGCCTGCCTAAACACCTCGACGAGGAAGTGGCCCGACTGCACCTCGAACAACTCGGTGTGCGACTTACCAAACTTACGCCAGAACAAGCTTCGTACATTGGTGTGAATATCGATGGCCCATATAAACCCGAACATTACAGGTATTGATGGTTTAAGTTGCAGGAATAAAATACAAGGCAGAAATAGAAGGGGCAGAGTTTATCTCTGCTCTGATTTGTTTGTAGCAACATGGGTGCGATATGTTTGTATCTCTGCTGCAACATTCACCCGGCAAATTGCATCTTGAAGGCAGTGAAACCCCAAAAAATGAATTGATATGAAACCATTACTTTTAGTTCTTTTCCCTTTATTTCTGATGGGATGTGATGATAATCAGATTGTTATTAATGATCCCGAGCCAATCAAACTGAAGGCCGGGATGGAAAAACGAATTCAGCAGGACAATGAATTCGCACTCGATTTATTTAAACAGATTATTGCCACTTCAGACGAAAAGAATGTTTTCATATCACCATTAAGTGTGAGCATAGCGCTTGGGATGGCCTGGAATGGCGCTGATGGTGATACCAAATCAGAAATGGCCTCAACCCTCAAAATGGCTGAACTGACTCAGGAACAGATCAATGAATATTATCAGATTTTGCTGACTGCGCTTCCGAAAGTGGATAATTCGACAAAACTAAATATAGCCAATTCTATCTGGTATCGTACAGGGTTTCCTGTTAAACCTGCTTTCCTCGACATGAATCGTACCTATTTTAATTCCGAAGTTCGCCCGCTCGATTTTTCAAAAACCGGTGCAGTGGATACCATCAATAACTGGTGTGCCGAAAAAACCAATCAGTTAATCAAAAAACCATTGGACAAAATTTCTGCAGATGCAATGTTGTATCTGATTAATGCCATTTATTTCAAGGGAATCTGGAGTAAGCAATTCAACAAAAAAGATACACGGGAAGCCAATTTTACTACTGAAGATAAGCAAATCGTAAAAGTGAACATGATGAATCAGACCGATACTTTTGCATACCATCAGGATGAAATTGCGCAATATCTTGACATGCCCTATGGGAATAAGTCGTTCAGTATGACTGCTATTCTTCCCAATGATGGTAAAACAACCGATGATGTGCTTGCAGTCCTCGATCGACAGAAGTGGAACTCAGTTGTTGAAAGTTTGTCGGGAGGAACAAAAAAAGTGATTGTTTCTTTTCCAAGATTCAAACACCAGGCAAAATACGAATTGAAAACTCCGCTCATGAATATGGGCATGATCAAAGCTTTTGATGCACTTCAGGCTGATTTTTCACCAATCTCCGACATCGATCTGGTTATCTCACGCATTCTGCACAGTACGTACTGTGAAGTTGATGAGGTTGGAACTGAAGCCGCCGCCGTAACTATTATCGAGTTTGAAATGACATCAATGCCTGATGTGCCGGTATTCAATGCCAACAAGCCCTTTATCTTTGTTATTCGTGAAAACAGTACCGGTGTAATTCTGTTTATGGGCAAAATGGGAGCTGTACAAAAACACTAAGCCGAACATCAATTCCGTCTTATTTTGATAAATTGCGTAACCGGAAATGGCAAATTGCTGTTTCCGGTTGCATTTTTACACAAAAACAGCTTTGTTTCTGTTGGTTTAACCTGCAAAAAATTGTACTTTTGCATCTTAAATTTCAAAACCACTCCATGAATAAAATTGTAGCCAAAACATATTTTTCTGAAAAGGTCATTTGTTTCGAAGTGGAAGCCCCCTTAATAGCCAAATCGCGCAAAGCCGGCCACTTCGTAATGGTGAAGGTAGGCAGGAAGGGTGAGCGGATTCCGCTAACCATAGCCGATGCAGATACTATCAAAGGTACCATCACCCTGGTTGTTCAGAAAATGGGTGTTTCTTCATCTAAAATGGCAGGGTTGAATGTGGGCGACGAAATTACCGATTTGGTAGGTCCGCTCGGAAAAGCAACGCATATTGAGCATTTTGGTACCGTGGTTTGCGCCAGTGGCGGAGTAGGTACTGCCCCCATGATGCCAATTGTAAAAGCACTCAAAGAGGCCGGAAATCGTGTGATTACTGTTTTGGCAGCACGAACCCGGGAATTGATAATCCTTGAGGAGCAGATGAAACAGTATTCGGATGAAGTAATTGTGATGACTGATGATGGATCGTACGGCAAAAAAGGCCTGGTAACAGAAGGTGTGGAGTTGGTCATCAAACGCGAGAAAATAGATTTGTGCGTAACCATCGGTCCGGCAGTAATGATGAAATTTGTAAGCAAACTCACAAAAAACTACGAAATACCCACCATAGCTTCTCTGAATACGATCATGGTGGATGGTACCGGAATGTGTGGCGCCTGTAGGGTAACTGTAGGAGGTAAGACCCGCTTTGTATGTGTTGATGGGCCTGAATTCGATGCTCATCAGGTCGATTTTGACGAAATGCTGATGCGACTGGGGGGTTACAGAGATATGGAGCAAGCGGAAATGAATAGGCTGGAATCCTGTAAATCAGGAATTAGCGAATAACTTACTAATCAGAAATATCGATACCATGCAGGATATCAAAGAATTGAGGAATGAACCATGGAGGGTTGAATTGCGTTCGGCTATGAAAGCAAAGGAAAGAATGTCGCTTGAGCGTGTTCATATGCCGGAGCTTGAACCGAATTACCGTTGTGCAAATAATGAGGAGGTAAATCTCGGACTTACTGCCGAAATGGCGATAGCCGAAGCAAGAAGATGTATCGACTGTGCTGATCCAACCTGCATGAAAGGCTGTCCGGTGAACATCAATATCCCCGGATTTATTAAACAGATTGAAATCGGTGACTTTGCCGGTGCTGCTCGTACATTGAAAATGACTTCAGCCCTACCTGCTGTGTGTGGCCGTGTTTGTCCTCAGGAAAAACAATGCGAAGAGGTTTGTGTTCATGTAAAAGCAAAGAAAGAACCTGTTGCAATCGGTCATCTTGAACGGTTTGCGGCGGATTACGAAAGGGAGAGTGGTAATATTTCTGTACCAGAAGTTGCGCCTTTTAATGGTAAAAAGATTGCTGTGGTGGGATCAGGACCTGCTGGTTTATCCTTTGCCGGCGATATGGCTAAATTAGGGTATCAAGTGACTGTTTTTGAGGCTCTGCATGAAATTGGTGGCGTTTTAAAATATGGTATTCCTGAATTCCGTTTGCCAAACGATATTGTGGATGTGGAAATTGACAATTTGCGTGCTATGGGTGTCGAATTTATCAACAACTGCATTGTAGGCCGAACAGTAACTATTGAGGATTTAAAAGAGCAGGATTATCAGGGTGTATTTGTAGGCAGTGGTGCCGGATTGCCCCGCTTTATGAACATCAGGGGCGAAAATCTGGTTGGCATCATGTCGTCGAACGAGTACCTTACCCGCGTAAATCTGATGGATGCAGCAAGCGATGACTCTGACACACCGGTGTTTAAGGGTAAACTTGTAGCAGTTATTGGCGGTGGTAATACAGCCATGGACTCAGTACGGACTGCCCGCCGATTAGGTGCCGATCGAGCGATGTTGGTTTATCGCCGATCTGAGGAGGAGATGCCGGCCCGCCGCGAAGAAGTAAAGCATGCTAAGGAAGAAGGCATTGAATTTATGACCTTGCGCAACCCGATTGAATTTGTTGGTAATAAGCAGGGACGTGTTACTCACATGATTTTGCAGGTGATGGAATTGGGTGAGCCTGATGCATCGGGTCGCCGCTCGCCGGTGGAAGTGCCCGGCAGCACCGAAACATTTGAAGTAGATGAAGTTATTATCAGCGTGGGTGTATCTCCTAATCCGCTGATTCCTCATTCGGTGGAAGGATTGAAAATCAGCAAATGGGGAACCATTGAGGTAAATCAGGATACGATGCAGACCGACATTCCGATGATTTTTGCCGGAGGAGATATTGTGCGCGGAGGAGCCACCGTAATTCTTGCCATGGGCGATGGTCGCAAAGCTGCGGCCTCGATGCACGAGTGGTTGTCGAAATAATGTGTTAATGTGCCAATATGCTAATAATCGGAGCAAACAATATGTGATTACATCAAAATAAAAAGTGGAAAACTAACAAGTCAGCAGAGACTAATAAAACTTCCGAACAATTTTTTCATTTTTTCATTTTTTCATTTGCTTATTAACACATTGGCACATTAACACATTAGCATATTGGCACATTATTTTATTTGTACATTCTTGCCTGAACAGCCTTGATATCTTCGGAGGTCAAATAATCATCATAATCCATTTGTTTATCGATGATGCCTTTGGGAGTAAGTTCGATGATGCGGTTACACACCGTGCGGATAAATTCGCGGTCGTGCGACGACATCAGAATATTGCCTTTGAAAGCAATAAGCGTATTGTTGAATGCCTGAATTGATTCCAGATCGAGGTGATTGGTTGGAGAATCGAGAATCATCAGGTTGGCATTACGCAACATCATGCGAGAAATCATACAACGCATTTTCTCGCCTCCCGACAGTACCGAAGCTTTTTTGTAAATCTCTTCGCCCGAGAAAAGCATTTTGCCCAGATAACCCCGGATGAAGAATTCTGTGGTGTCGTCGGAATACTGTCCCAACCAATCAACCAAATTCATGTCGGTGTAGAAAAAAGTTGAATTGTCGAGTGGCAGGTATGCATGGGTAATGGTTTGTCCCCAGTTAAAAGTGCCATCATGCTCATTATCATGCCCGTTAATAATTTCGAAGAAGGCAGTCATTGCCCTCGGATCGCGGGAAACAAAAACCACTTTGTCGTTTTTCTCAATATTGAAGTTAACGTCTTTGAAAAGGATGGTTCCGTCTTCTGCAAATTTGCTTAAACCGTGAACTTCGAGCACCATGTTTCCGGGTTCCCGTTCGGGTGTGAAAATAATGCCCGGATATTTGCGGGTCGAAGGTTGAATTTCATCCACATTAAGCTTTTCGAGCATCTTCCGACGACTGGTTGCCTGTTTCGACTTGGCTACATTGGCACTAAAGCGGCGAATAAACTCTTCGAGTTCCTTACGCTTCTCGTCGGCTTTCTTGTTTTGAGTCTGTTGTTGTTTGAGGGCAAGCTGGCTTGATTCGTACCAGAATGAGTAGTTGCCGGGGAATAGTTGAATTTTGCCATAATCGATATCAACTGTATGTGTACTCACAGCATCGAGGAAGCGCCGGTCGTGTGATACTACCAATACAGTGTTTTCGTAGTTGGCTAAATAATTTTCGAGCCACATTACTGTTTCGAGATCGAGGTCGTTGGTAGGCTCATCGAGCAGCAGGTTGTCGGGATTACCAAAAAGTGCGCGGGCAAGCAATACACGTACTTTCTCCTGACCACTCAGGTTCTTCATCAATTGATAATGCATTTGCTCGGATATTCCAAGTCCGCTGAGCAGGGCGGCTGCATCGCTTTCGGCATTCCAGCCATTCATTTCTGAGAATTTATCTTCCAGTTCTGAAGCGCGGAGGCCATCTGCATCCGAAAAATCTTCCTTCAAATAAATGGCATCTTTTTCTTCCTTGATTTTCCAAAGCAATTCATGTCCCATCATTACAGTATCAATCACTGTAAATTCGTCGAATTCGAAGTGGTCTTGTTTGAGCACCGACATACGTTCGCCGGGCCCAAACTGGATGGTGCCGCGGGTTTGATCGAGATCACCGCTGAGGATGCGGATGAGGGTGGATTTTCCGGCACCGTTGGCTCCAATAATGCCATAGCAGTTGCCGGCTGTCAATTTCAGATTCACATCGGAAAACAAAACACGTTTTCCGAACTGAATAGCTAAGTTAGAAATGCTGATCATTTTGTAAATAAAAAAACAAAGAATAGAACTAAGTAATAGGAAGAAAAAAATGTCGTAATTTTTGATAGCTATTTTGAAATGGATTTTGGACTTGAGTGAGGGCGTTTAGCGGGCTAAACAACCGAATGAAAGCACAAAAGACGTTCAAAAGAGCATCAATTAATTATTTATGTTGTTTTTAAATACGTTTAAAATATGACATTATTTTCTTCCTGTTACTTAACTATACAGGGGCAGTCAGTTCTATTCTCATGGTATGTAAATTATTATTGTAATCAAAGTACACCTAAAGCTTTGGCTGCTTTGGTGATTTTTTCGACCGATTCATCGATCTGGTCGATTGTATGTGTAGCCATCAGCGAATATCTGATGAGTGTATCTTCGGAACGTACTGCCGGAGAAACTACGGGATTTACAAAAACGCCGTCGTCCATCAACATGCGGGTCATCATGAATGTTTTTGTATTGTCTCTGATATACAGCGGGATGATTGGGGTTTCGGAGGTCCCTGTTTCGAAACCTGAAGCCACGAAGGCCTGTTTAGCGTGATGCGTGTTTTCCCATAGTTTATCCTGTCGCCAGGGTTCATCATGCATCACATTGAGTGCTTCTATAACACAAGCAGTAGAGGCAGGAGTTATGGATGCGCTGAAAATAAGGGTTCTTGAGGTATGTTTCAGATAATTGATTATCCCTTCATCAGCAGCAATAAAACCGCCAATGGTACCAAGTGATTTGCTGAAGGTTCCCATAATCAGGTCAACATCATCTGAAACACCAAAATGTTCGCACACTCCGGCACCGGTTTTACCAAAAACACCGAGCGAATGTGCTTCATCAACCATCACTGATGCATTATACTTTTTAGATAATGCAATGATTTTGGGCAGGTTGGAAACATCGCCTTCCATCGAAAACACGCCATCTACAACGATTACCTTTACCTTGTCGGGTTCGCATTTTTGAAGCTGTTTCTCGAGCGAATCCATGTTGTTATGCCGATATTTAAGTTGCTTAGAGAACGAAAGTCGTTTACCCTCGATGATTGATGCATGATCGAACTCATCAAAAATGAGGTAATCCTCGCGACCGGTGATGCACGAAACCACTCCGGCATTTACAGAGAAACCCGTGGCATAGACCAGCGCTGATTCTTTTCCTACCAGTTTTGCAAGTTTGTCTTCCAATTCGATGTGAATATCGAGGGTTCCATTCAGAAATCTGGAACCGGCACATCCTGTACCATATTTTCGGATGGCGCTGATGGCAGCTTCCTTCAATCGCGGATGGTTTGTAAGCCCTAAATAGCTGTTCGAACCAAACATTAACACTCTCTTCCCCTGTATGGTCACCACTGTGTCCTGATCGGATTCGATGGGTCTGAAGTAGGGATATACTCCTATTGCTTTGGCTTTCTGAGGAGCATCGTACCTGCCCAGAACATCACTTAGTAAGCTCATATTATTATCAAATTGTGTTTTTTGAACCGGCTGCAAAGATAATTTAATTTTGCGAATTTGAAACATCTGTTTTCAATTAGGTGTCTTTCTATTGAAAAGCGATAACTTTGTGTCAAAAATCTATTATCTAATGGATGCTGAAAATTTGAAAGAAGAAGCTTTGAAACGAAGAAAGCAGTGGTTGGCATTTTACAAGAAGCATAAAAAGGAGTTGATAAAGTCTGATAAACAGATACATGCCCTTCACGAATTACATACACAGCAAACCAATTGCCTCGAGTGTGGTAATTGTTGCAGAATGCTCGGTCCCCGTCTTTTGCCTGCTGATGTGGAACAGTTGGCAAAAGCGCTCAAAATGAAAACCTCGGCCTTTATCTCACAATATATCAGAACCGATGAGGATGGCGACATGGTGTTTAAGTCGATGCCGTGTCCGTTTCTGAGAGCCGATAATTACTGTGCAGTTTATGAGTCGCGCCCTAAAGCATGCAGAGAATATCCGCACACCGATCGGCGCCACTTTTTTCAGATTTTTAGTCTTTCGGTTAAGAACGCTGAAACCTGTCCGATCGTTTTTCATGTGTTAAACGACCTGACTGACCAACAAAATTGATATCCCGACTATAAATTTACTGAGGTTTATTTTGTTCCTTAGCCCAACTATCCTTCAGTGAAACTGTTCGGTTGAAAATCAGCTTTTCGGGTGTACTGTCGGGATCGATATTGAAGTATCCGGTACGCTGAAACTGGAAGTTAGATAATGGTTTCTGAGAAGCGATCCAGGGCTCTACAAAACAGCAATTCAACACTTTCAGAGAGTCGGGATTGATCAGTTCGCGGTAATCTCTTTCATCTGCTGATGGATTCTCAACACTGAAAAGCCTGTCGTAAAGGCGGACTTCTGCCTCAATGGCGTTTTGAGTTGATAGCCAGTGCAGTGTGCCTTTTACTTTGCGGTTTGCATCGGGCATACCACTTTTTGTTTGCGGATCATATTCAGCGTAAATTTCGGTGATATTACCTTCTTCATTTTTTTTACATCCCGTGCATTTTACGATATAGGCACTCTTCAATCTTACTTCCTGTCCGGGAGTCATGCGGAAAAATTTCTTCGGAGCATCTTCCATGAAATCCTCTCTTTCAATAAATAGTTCTCTTGAGAAGATTATCTCACGGATTCCTGCTTCGGGATCTTCAGGATTATTTTCTGTCTGCATTTTTTCCGACTGATTTTCGGGAAAGTTTGTGATTATCAGCTTCACCGGATTAAGAACGGCATTAATACGTGTAACAGATTTGTTAAACGTTTCCCTGGCTGCATGTTCGAGCAACCCAAGGTCAATGATACCATCATATTTGGTATATCCGATTTTGTCAATGAAATTATGAATGGCTTCCGGTGTGTAACCGCGTCGGCGCAGACCACACAGTGTCGGCATGCGTGGATCATCCCAACCACTGACGAGGTTTTCTTCAACAAGTTGCAGCATTTTGCGTTTGCTCATCACGGTGTATGTGATGTTCAAACGGTTGAATTCTGTTTGTCGCGGGCGGTAACCGGTGTCCTGAAACTGATCGATAAACCAGTCGTATAAAGGCCGGTGTACCTCAAACTCGAGGGTGCAAAGCGAGTGTGTTACTCCTTCCAAATAATCGGATTGTCCATGGGCATAATCATACATCGGGTATGCTTTCCATGTCCAGCCTGTGCGGTGGTGCGGATGATCGTTGATTACCCTGTACATGATGGGGTCTCGGAAATGCATGTTTGATGAAGCCATATCGATTTTGGCGCGCAGTACCATGGCGCCTTCAGGAATTTCACCGGTGTTCATCTTGCGGAACAGTTCCAGACTTTCAGCAGCAGGTCGGTTGCGGTATGGGCTTTCAGTTCCGGGAAGAGTAGGTGTACCTTTTTGTTTGGCAATGGTTTCGGCCGATTGTTCATCGATATAGGCTTTGCCATTTTGAATGAGTTTCTCGGCAATGTGCCAAAGTTGCTGAAAATAATCGGATGCATAGTAAACATTGGCCCATTGGTAACCGAGCCATTGTATGTCTTCCATGATGGAATCCACGTATTCCACGTCTTCTTTCACCGGGTTGGTGTCGTCGAAACGCAGATTGCAGATGCCTCCGTATTTTTTGGCGATGCCAAAATCGAGGCAAATGGCTTTGGCATGACCGATATGCAGATAGCCGTTGGGTTCGGGTGGGAAGCGCGTTTGCACTCTACCGTTGTTTCTGCCGTCTTTCAGGTCCTGTTCAACCATTGCCTCAATAAAATTGAGGCTTTTTTTAGGTGCTTCCATATTCATCGTTATTGTTTCGTTTGTTGTTTGTGAATTGAGCGACCTCAGGGTTCAGGCAAACGACAGCTTGTGGTTTGAAACCTGCTGGCGCGAAATCCAAAACAACAATTACATTACATTTCCTTTTATAATACCTCGTTCCGAATTTGCAACAAATGCAGTAATCAGATTCCTTTCGGGCGAATCAGCAATTTCGTTTGAAATTTTTGTCATGGCATTGGTTGTGTTCAGTTTCGTTTGAAAAAGAATGCGGTAAATGTCCTGAATCTGATTGATTTGTTCGTTGCTGAAGCCTCTTCTTCGCAGCCCGACCAAATTCACTCCGACATACGATATTGGTTCGCGGGCTGCGGTCACGTAAGGTGGTATGTCTTTCGACACTTTGGTTCCTCCCTGAATCATTGCGTGTGCTCCAATGTGGGTAAACTGATGCACCAGTGTTCCGCCACCAAGAATGGCAAAATCGTCGATCACCACTTCGCCTGCAAGTTGGGTGGCATTGGCCAAAATCACATGATTTCCAATCATACAGTCGTGAGCAACATGACAATAAGCCATCAGCAGACAATTGTTTCCAACCTCTGTTTTTCCTTTTGATGCTGTTCCTCTGTTTACAGTTACAAATTCGCGGATAGTTGTATTGTCGCCGATAATCGCCAGCGATTCTTCACCCTGAAATTTTAAATCCTGTGGGATGGCTCCTAAAACAGCGCCCGGAAAAATACTGCAGTTTTTCCCGATGCGCGTGCCGCTCAGAATGCTCACGTTGGGGCCAATGGTAGTACCTTCGCCAATTTCCACATTTTTGTCTATAAATACAAAGGGACCTATTTCAACCCCGGCACCGATGTGTGCATCAGGATGTATTTGTGATAAAGGATGATGACTCATTGTTCTGTCAGGATGTATGTTTGTCTTAATATTTTTGCAAATTCAGTATTCGCTTTATGTCCGGGATGAAAAGCTACAATCCTGCCTTTCAGCCTTTTACCAGTCAAAGCAAGGTCGCCAAGCAAATCGAGCAGTTTATGCCGCGCAGGTTCATTTTCGTAATTGAGGTCGCCGCTCAGATATCCCGGTATTGATGCATCTATGCGTGGCTGCTGCAATTTTTCGGATAAGTGATCCACAGCTTCCTGACTCATCAGACGGTCGTAAATCACTATTGCATTCTTCAAATCTCCGCCTTTAATCAGATTCATGTTGAGTAGAGGTTCAATTTCGTGCACAAAAACAAAGGTTCTGGCAGCCGCAATTTCTTCTTGAAATAGCCGGATATTGGTCAGTGTAGCAGTCTGTTGGCTGAGCACATCTGAATTGAATCCGATTTCAACTTCAAGTTCGAGTAACTCTGAAGGAAAAGCCCGGATTACTGAGCCTGTATCCGACACATATTCAATCTCTTCAGTAATTTCAACATATTCAGCAGGCAGGCTTTGTTCGGTGATGCCAACCATGTTAAGTTGTTCGACATACAGTTTCGCGCTTCCGTCGAGTATCGGAAACTCCGGCCCGTTAACTTCTATCAAACAATTGTCGATATTGTAAGCATACAATGCTGCCAAAGCATGTTCGATGGTACTCACCCGAATTTCACCCTTGCATAACACCGTTCCTCTGAGGGTGTTACAAACATTATCGGCTATGGCCTCAATCAGAGGAGCATTGGTTAAGTCAGTTCTTCTGATTTGAATGCCATGATTTTCGGATGCCGGATTCAAAGTTAAAGTGAGTGGCAGTCCTGTATGCAGACCTATTCCTTCGACTTTAAAAGAATTCCTGATTGTTCTTTGTTTCATTTTTTATTTACTATCCTGTTCAGGAATCTCTTTTTTCAATAATTTGTTCCAGTTTCTCAATTCTACGCAAAAGCTCATTCACTGTATTTTGTATTACCGGTAGGTTCTTATTAACCACATACGACCTTCGGAAAGTATTCATCGGTACGGCAGGATAGCCCGACCAGACTTGTCCGGGTACTTTGATGCTGCCCGCTACACCGGCTTTGGCGCCAAGTACCGTACCATCAGCAATGCTAATATGTCCTGTAATGCCTACCTGGCCGCCAAACATCACCTTTTTACCTATTTTCGCTGAACCGGCTATACCTGTCTGTGAAGCTATTACACTATGCTCACCGATTTCAACATTGTGCGCAATCTGTACAAGATTGTCGATTTTCACACCCTGAGCAATCAGTGTATTTCCGAAAGTAGCCCGATCGATTGTACTGTTAGCCCCAATTTCAACATCATCTTCCAATACAACATTCCCTAATTGTGGAATTTTGTCATAAGTACCATCGGCAGCAGGAGCAAAGCCAAAACCATCGGATCCGATAACCGCATTCGAATGGATGATGCAACGATTGCCTATCTTTGTTTTATGATGTATTTTAACACCCGGAAAAAGTGTTACATCATCGCCAATGGTTACATTATCAGCAATATAAACCTGTGGATGAATTTCTGCATTTCTGCCGATAATCACATTTTCTCCGATAAATGAAAATGCTTCAATAAGCGCATTTTCGCCAATCTGAGCAGATGAATGAATGAATGCCAGGGATGATATGCCCATTTTGCGTGGTTGCTGCTGAACAACAAGGTTCATCAGTTTTGCCAACGACTCATAAGGATTGTCAACCCTGATTAAAGTGCTGTTTACCGCTTTGTCGGGTCTTAATTCTCTGCTTACAAGCACGATGCTGGCCTTTGTCTTGTAAAGATAAGGAGTGTACTTCGGATTTGAGAGAAAACTTAGAGTGCCTGCTTTCGCCTCTTCAATTTTTGAAAAGTCGTTTACCGTTACAAGGGGGTCACCTTCTATCTCTCCGGTTAGAAAATCAGCTATTTGTCGGGCAGTAAATTCCATATTTAATATTTGGGCGCAAAATTACTAAACTTATTTCATAAAACAGGGCTGAGATACCCACACAGTTTGTATTAAAATGGTAATAAGTGTTAAAACGATGTGTATATCGTGTTAAATTTATATTTTGAAATAGCAAAAAAAATACTTCTCAACTTTTTTTGTCAACACTTCAATGTTCAGCATATCCGAAGCCACAGCAATATCCTGAATGCTTCCATCTTTCATCAGTATCTGAATGCTTTCATTTTCAGGAGAATAAGTATCGGTGCTAACCCGCTCATCGCCTAAGAGAAGAGCTGTGTCATTTTCTGAAAGTCCTAATTTCAAACTGTATTCCTGCCGTTTTGCAGCTATTTCTGCTTCGCTGGTAGGTGCTGTTCTTATTTCAACCTTGAAAAGCCTTCGATTCATAAACGACTGGCAAAGCAGTGACAATAACTTATCGCTATGGTCGGCCCATACTTTGATGGCTGACAAGAAGTCGGAGTCATCCAGCAATACATAATATTTTAAACCTTCGTCTCCATGAGCAAAATCACTCCAACACACATTTTTGTAAAGGAAGTAATGTAATGCAGGAGTTGCAAACAAATCGACTCCCTGTGTTGCCAGTTCCTTCGCTCTTATAAGAATGTTCATCAGCATTTTCTCGGCCGCTACCGATGTTTTATGAAGATAAACCTGCCAGTACATTAACCTCCTTGCTACCAGAAATTTTTCAATAGAATATATCCCTTTCGACTCCACCACCAGCTGTCCGTTGTGCAGATTAAGCATCTTGATGATGCGTGATGCACCGATAATTCCTTCGCTAACACCACAGAAAAAACTGTCGCGACTTAAATAGTCGAGCCGATCCATGTCGAGCTGCCCTGAAACCATCTGATGCAGAAACTTTTTAGGATATTGATTTCTGAAAATGGCAATGGACATTGCTAATTTTCCACCTGTTTCAGCATTCATTTTCTCCATCATCAGCAATGAAAGGCGCTCGTGATCGACACCATTTACCAGACAGTGTTCAAGCGCATGCGAAAACGGGCCATGACCGATGTCGTGCAGCAAAATTGCAACGCGGGCGGCCATTTCCTCTTCCTGGTTGATATCGTGCCCTGCCAGCCTGAGCTGAGCAATGGCTTCCCCCATCAGATGCATGGCACCTAAAGAATGTTGCATGCGGGTATGTTGTGCTCCCGGATATACAAACGACGACAAACCAAGTTGCTTGATGCGGTGTAAACGCTGAAAATAAGGATGTTGAATAATGTCGTACACAAAATCGTCGGGGATATTGATAAACCCGAAGACAGGATCGTTGATGATTTTTCGTTTATTATTCATGGAAAAATATGACAGGTCAGATTATTTTGAAGCCAGAAAAGCCAACAGCCATTTGTAGGTTTTTTGAGTTGATGATATGCTCAATCGTTCGTCGGGAGAGTGAACTCCGCACATTTGAGGGCCAATCGAAATCATGTCGAGATGCGGGTATTTTTCTAAGAAAAGCCCGCATTCGAGACCGGCATGAATGGCTTTCACTGCCGGTTTACTGCCATACAGTTTTTCGTATGCCGATGTTGCTTTTTCGAGAATATCGGATTGCAGATTGGGTTTCCACCCGGGATAACCGTCGGATTGAATTACTTCAGCGCCCGCAAGCGAAAAAACAGCTTTCACTTGAGCTGCAATTTCGGTTTTAGCTAATTCAGAAGAACTGCGCTGACTTGTATTAATTTCAATGATGCCATGATTCAATATCTTTACAGAAGCAAGATTGGTGGAGGTTTCAACCAGTCCTTCGATGTCGCGGCTCATGGCAATTACTCCGTGTGGACAAGCATTCAAAATATTTATTATTGTGTTGCTCAGGCTTTTCGGCCATACAGTTTGAACATCAGTATCCGATTCAAGACTGATGGCCAGGGCTGGTTCGATGCCTCTGAACTTTTGTTCCATTTCGGCGAGAAAAATATTCAGCATGACACGGATCGTTTCTTTTTCGCCATAGGGAACAACAATACTTGCTGATGCTTCGCGTGGGATGGCATTATGCAGATTGCCTCCGCTCAGTGTGGCAATTCGCACATCCATCTTTTCGTTAAGCAGTCCAATATAAGCACCTAACAATTTTATTGCATTGGCGAGCCCGAGATGAATATCGCCTCCGGAATGACCACCTTTCAAACCACTTGCCGAAACCCTGAATCCGAAAAATCCGGGGGGAATGGGTTCGTATTCAATATTAAAAAGAGCTTTGGTGCCGATGCCTCCGGCACAACCAACATAAATTTCACCATCATCTTCCGAGTCAAGATTGATAAGTGTGGATCCTTGCAAAAGCGTGTTACTCAGTGCTAAGGCTCCGGTAAGTCCGGATTCTTCATCAGCAGTGAACAGGCACTCGAGTTGCGGGTGTTGCAGAGTTTTATCATCAAGAATTGCCAGCATATAAGCCATTCCAATACCATTATCGGCCCCGAGGGTTGTACCTTTTGCCCGCACCCAGTCGCCCTCAAGGTAAGTTTGAATCGGGTCGTTTTCGAAATCATGCAGCACGTCCGAATTTTTTTCGCAAACCATGTCCATGTGAGCCTGCAAAATAATTCCGGGCAAATTGTCGTAACCGGGTGAGGCGTGTTTGTGAATGACCCTGTTTCCGGCATCGTCTTTCAATATCTTAAGACCGCGATCTGCAGCAAACTGGTCGATATAGGTCTGAATATGAGCTTCCTTGCCTGATGGGCGTGGAGTCTGTGTAATGCTGTGGAAAAAATTCCAGATCGATCGTGGTTCGAGTTGTAACATAGGACATTTTTTATTTAGCCAGACTGCAAAGATAGAGAAAAATTGCAGCGATACCTCAACCGTTTTTTGCACTCGGAAATTTTCTGTAAGTTTGTACTCATATAAAAAGCTAAGAGATGCAGTTTTCGAAGGTGTTGGGGCAACAGGCAATTAAAGAAAGGCTGATTCGCATGGTGACGGATCAGCGCATTCCGCATGCTATGCTTTTCCGCGGTGCTGAAGGCGTTGGTAAACTGGCACTTGCAGTTGCTTTTGCCCGTTATGTAGCCTGCGAAAACCGCACTGAAACTGATTCCTGTGGTGTTTGTCCATCCTGTGTTAAATATGAAAAATTAGCTCATCCCGATTTACATTTGGTGTTTCCTGTGATTAAGCCGACAAATAAAAGCTCGGTCGTTTGTGATGATTTTGTGGGTCAATTCCGCAAATTTTTCATTGCAAATCCTTATGCAGGTGTTAACGACTGGCTGTCGATGATTGCTGATGATGCCAAGCAGGGAATGATTTATGCCAATGAAAGTCAGGAAATTATTAGAAAACTGAGTCTGAAAACTTATGAATCAGATTATAAGGTGATGATTATATGGTTGCCGGAGAGAATGAATGTAGTTTGTGCCAACAAGTTGCTAAAGATATTGGAAGAACCGCCCGAAAAAACCCTTTTTCTACTGATTTCCAACAATCCTGATGAGATTTTGACCACCATTCTTTCTCGTACGCAACATCTGAATATACCGCGTTTGAAAGCGGGCGATATAGTAACGGCTTTACTATCTGACCCCGGTCGCAATATCACCCAGCACGATGCATTGAACATAGCCCGCATAGCCAGTGGCAGTTTTTTTGCAGCCCTGAATTTGTTAAAAGAAGGCGATGAGAAAAAACAAAACTTTGATCGTTTTGTTAGATTGATGCGTATGGCCTGGCAGGTTGGCAATCAAAAGGATTATGCAGCATTACGCAGTTTAAAAAAATGGTCGGATGATATGGCTGCAAGCACCCTGGGACGTGAAAAACAAAAGGGCTTTCTGAGATATGCGCAACATATGACCAGAGAGAACTTTATAATGAATATGCAAAAAGATGAGTTGAATTATCTGAATCAGGACGAATCAGCATTTTCTTCACGTTTCGCCCGATTTATCCACGAAAGAAATGTGGAGGAGTTAATGCGGGAATTTTCGCTTGCCGAACGACATATAGAACAAAATGTGAATGCTAAAATGGTGTTTTTCGATTTAAGCCTGAAGCTGATCATGTTACTAAAAAAATAATTTTATGGATTTTACACTTAATAGCGGCGGATGTAGCATGAACAAGAAAGGTTGTTGCTGCAATTCGTCACAAAAACTAAGCACTTTCGACTGGATGGCTGATATCACTGAGGCACACGCCGAGACCGATATGGTAGAAGTACAATTTAAAAATACCAGAAAAAGCTATTTCCACAACAGCAATAAACTACAGCTCGAAAAGGGTGATATAGTAGCGGTTGAATCAACGCCCGGCCACGATATTGGTGTGGTTACACTCACGGGCAGACTGGTCTTACTTCAGATGAAGAAAAACCGGATTAATATGGAACGGTTCGAGCTTCGAAAAATATACCGGAAAGCCAAAGAAGGTGACATTGAGAAATTTAACGAAGCCAAGGCGAAAGAGCAGGAAACGATGATAAAAGCGCGCCAGATAGCCGAAAGTCTTAAACTGGAAATGAAAATTGGTGATGTTGAGTATCAGGGCGATGGAAATAAGGCGATTTTCTATTACATTGCCGATGAAAGGGTCGATTTTCGACAGTTGATCAAGGTTTTTGCTTCTACTTTTAATGTTAGAATTGAAATGAAACAAATTGGTGCCCGCCAGGAAGCAGGTCGCATCGGTGGTATAGGCCCTTGTGGACGCGAGCTATGCTGCTCGGGTTGGATGACAAACTTCAATTCGGTTACTACCGGCGCTGCAAGATATCAGGATATCTCTATGAATCCCCAGAAACTGGCAGGGCAATGCGGTAAACTGAAATGTTGCATGAATTACGAACTCGATGCATATATAGATGCACTGAAGGATTTTCCATCGAAAGAAATCCATCTTGAAACGCGCGACAATACATTCTACCATTTCAAAACAGATACATTTAAAGGACACATAACCTATTCGACTTCGCCTTCGTT
Source organism: uncultured Paludibacter sp. (assembly GCA_964350125.1). Lineage (GTDB taxonomy): Bacteria > Bacteroidota > Bacteroidia > Bacteroidales > Paludibacteraceae > Paludibacter. The sequence continues at coordinate 22,026 of CAYGJI010000026.1, forward strand.
TGGTGCTAATCTCGTTACTATCAGTACCGACAGGGCTAAGGAGATCATTGCAATGAATAAAAGAGGACTCAAGCCCGACATGCTGGACATAAAACAGAACGATGCGGCCCAACAGTCGAAAAGTGATTACAATAATGTAGTGGGAGAGGATAGTCTGACCCGCTTCGACAATCAGAAGAAAAAGAAAAAAAATAAACCCGGAAGAAATCAGTCGCATAATCAGCAGCCTGATGGAAACCGTATGCAATTAAAAAAGAACAATGACAAGCCGGCTACTACAACTGCATAAGGGTTTTGTTGTTTTGTTGATGAGTGTTTTGCTGACTTCCTGTGGTAGCAGTGACATTTATAATCAGTACGATACGTTCGCTGACAATAATTGGCATTTTGACAGTATTAGTCGGTTTGCTGTCGAAGTAAAGGATACCAGCCTGCATTATAATGTTTTTGTCAATCTCAGACATACAGAAGAATATACCTATCAGAATTTTTGGTTATTTGTAGAAAGCATTGGAGCCGATAGTATGCTACATCGTGATACCATCGGGGTAGAGGTGGCCGATATGTATGGTAAGTGGCGGGGGGCAGGCTCAGCCTCTATGTTCCAACTTGCTGTACCTTTGAGTTTGAATCAGCAGTTTGCCAAACCGGGGATATATCAGTATGCATTGCGTCACGGAATGAGAGATACAGTGTTGAGCGGAATAAAAAATATTGGAATCAGAATTGAAAAAACTTATTAATGGGTAAGAATAAACAGGCCAAATTTGCAGAGATGGAACATTTTCCGCACGTTTTTCAGGTGCCTTCCCGTGATATAATTACAGGTGAAGGTTTCGAACTGAAGGGCAGATGGAACAGCGATTTTTTTAAAAACGATCATCCTGTAGTTCTTGAGTTAGGATGTGGCAAGGGCGAATACACGATTGGCCTGGCTGCACGTTATCCTGAAAAGAATTTTATCGGGGTCGATATCAAGGGTGCCCGCATGTGGACGGGTGCAAGAGAATCCCTTGAGAAAAGCTTGAAGAATGTGGCATTCATTCGAACCAACATTGAAATGATTCATCATTTCTTTGCAGCCGGAGAAGTGGATGAAATATGGCTAACTTTCCCTGATCCACAGATGAAGAAAGTAACCAAAAGACTTACAGCCACAAACTTCATGAGTCATTATCAGAAGTTTGTAAAAGAGGGAGGAATTATTCATCTGAAAACCGATAGCTTTTTTATGTATACCTACACCTGCGCCATGGTGGAAGGAAATAAATATCCTGTGCTTTTTAGCACGAGCGATCTATACGCTTCAGATATTGTCGACCCCATACTTGGTATCAAAACCTATTACGAACAACAGTGGCTCGGTCGTGGTATTTCAATCAAATATATCCGCTTCGCTCTTGAAAAAAGAACTAAATTCAGTGAACCGGAGATTGAAATTGAAAAAGACTGCTATCGGAGCTTCGGCAGAAATCAGATTGTAAATGAGAATTCATCTATAAAAGTATTATGAACAAACCTTTATATCCCAAACTCATTATGGATGCGCTGGTTCATGTGCGCTATCCGGGAACAGGCAAAGACATTGTGTCGTCGGGTATGGTGCAGGACGATATCAGGATTGATGGCCGGCAGGTTAGCTTTTCAATCGTGTTTGACAGACAGAACGACCCGTTCGTAAAATCCGTCATAAAAGCTGCTGAAACAGCGATACTGACCTATGTAGGCGATGATGTGAAGATTAAAGGTAACATCAGTGCGATGCAAAAAGAGACTCCCAAACCAAAACTGACTTCGATTTTACCTGGTGTGAAGAATATCCTGGCCATTTTTTCGGGCAAGGGTGGTGTAGGCAAATCGACAGTTTCATCCAATCTCGCCATAGCGTTGGCTTCGCAGGGCTATAAAGTCGGACTGCTCGATGCCGATATTCATGGTCCATCGATGCCTAAGATGTTTGGCGTGGAAGACGCCCGCCCATTGATGGAGGAAATTGATGGTAAACAGATGATTATCCCAATTGAAAAGTACGGAGTAAAAATTTTGTCGATTGGCTTTTTTGTAGATCCTGATAATCCGCTTGTGTGGCGTGGAAGTATGGCCAGCAACGCACTGAAACAGCTTATTACCGATGCCTACTGGGGAGAACTCGACTTTTTTGTGATGGATCTTCCTCCGGGTACAGGGGATATTCACCTCACATTGGTGCAAACCCTGGGAATTACTGGGGCAGTGATTGTAACAACTCCGCAGGATGTGGCTCTGGCCGATGCCCGCAAAGGAGTGAATATGTTTCTGGGTGATAAAGTGAACGTACCGGTACTCGGTTTGATTGAGAATATGGCTTGGTTTACTCCGGCTGAACTACCTCAAAATAAGTATTATATTTTTGGAAAAGATGGTGGAAAACGATTGGCCGGCGAATTGGGCATTCCGCTACTGGGCCAGATTCCAATAGTTCAGAGCATTCGTGAAGGAGGAGATGCGGGTCGACCCATTGCTGCAGAGATAGATACCATCACCGGAAATGCATTTCATCAGATTGCCAAAGAGGTTGTAAGTCAGGTAGATGCGCGAAACAGAACCATGAATCCCACTAAAAAAGTGGAAATTACACGCAGCTAATTGGTTTTAGTTAGTAATCGAATATCTGTTTTGTTGATTTTTTTGAAATTTTGGTTACTTTTGTGAAAAATCGGAAATAATAATCCCTCAATAAATCGCTTATGAAAAAAAATGTTCTTGCCTTGTTGTTATTATTAACTTGTTCCGGCTTAGTTGCACAGGTACAGTTAATTGAAAAAATTGCCAGTTACAATTCCTGGTCGGTCTCAGGTGATTTTGGTTTTGGTCTGTTCGATGGTGACCTCAATTACAAACCCGGATTGGAATTTCAGCAATTTTTTGGATCCGTTTTCCGAAGTCCTTCGTTCAATGTAAGCATTGAGCACAACATCGACCCTGTTTTCTCGGTAGGTTGGGCAATTGGAGCTAATAAATTTTATAAAAATGGGTATTTGAAAAGAAACTCTACTGATGAACATATTCAATTTAACTCTTTTACCTCGTCACCTTACATTTCTGCCAATGTGCTAAAAATGATTTTAGGAAACAGACCCACCAATATGGGTGTGTTCTTATCTGCAGGTGTTGGTTTTGCAGGTTATTCACGACAATTTACCAAGATGGGCAATGATACTATCGTCGATTTTATCACTGATAATCAGGATAGAATCAAAAGAAGAAACATGACCAATGGGGTTAGATCAGCAGAGATGAGTTTGATGATACCTTTAGGTTTATCCGCCGAATACAACCTGTCCAGAACTTTGTCTGTAGGTGCCATTGCAAGATTTGTAATTACAAACTCTGATTATCTGGAATCAATCAGCCGTAAAAGTAATGTTGATTATTGGGAAAATCTCAGTGTGTCGGTTCGATATAAGTTCCTGCGTGCTAATCAGCAACATTCACGTCAGGTATTGTATGGTCAAACGCCTAAATCAAATACCGAACTAATCGAAATGCTGCGCAACGATCTTGATAGTCTTGCGCAGAGAATGCGTGAGTGCGACTGCACCAGTATTGATCAGTTAGATAACAGACTGAGGGGTATCGAAGGTCAGGTGCCGGATCCGAAAGTGGATAATCTGGATCAGAGAATTCGCGAACTCGAAACCCGTAAGCCTGAGCCACAGCGTGCACCGATCAGAGATACTATTGTAGTAATAAAAGAAACACAGGTTGAGCAACCAAAGGTTGAAGCGGGTACAGAAGTTTGGCCAGTTCCGGGAGTTAGAATCGCTGTTTATTTCGATTTCGACAAAACAGATTTCGACAAAGAAGCCCTGGAGAGTATTCGCCAGGCAGCCCAAATCCTGAAAAATGACCCGACCCTGAAAGTTGAGATACGCGGATATGCCGACAGCCCGGGAAACAAAGGGTATAATCTCAGATTAAGCCAGCGTCGGTCAGATAAAGTGAAAGCAGAACTGATGAAGGTATATGGAATCGACGGAAACCGGATTACTTCTACCGGAGGGGGTCAAGTGCCAATTCCTCCCGTACCTACCCGGGGCAATCGTCGTTGCGATTTCATCTTTACAAGATAACCATTTCAGTGATTTACCATGAGAACCACCATCATCGTATTGCTTAACCAGCATGTTGACAAATACGCTGATTAGCCGTTTCTCAGAAGAAAACTGACCAACAAATACGAAACCATCACTTACAGGGAAACCCGGCAGCATGCTCATGTGTTTGCTGCCGGGCTTATCCGGACCGGAGTGAAACATGGCGATAAAATAGCCTTACGATCATTGTTTTTCCCTTGCGACAGGCTTTTACAGTGTGATGGCATCGGTAACAAGTGCAGGTTCGGTACAAACCGGTAAACAGGAATGGAACCCTTGAAGATTATTCCGATCAAATTTAAAGTTAGTCTATCCAACGGCGGGTAATATCTCCGAATGCATCTATTCTGCGATCGCGGAAGAAAGGCCACCAGCTACGCACTTTTTGAGTACGGGAAAGGTTGATATCTACCAAAAGCATCTCTTCTTGGTGGTCTGAAGCTCTGACGATGATTTCGCCCTGAGGTCCGGCCACAAAACTATTGCCCCAGAATTGTATTCCTCCGGTTACGCCTGATGGATCGGGTTCGTAGCCTGTGCGGTTGCAGGCAATAACATGCAAACCGTTGGCAACTGCATGTCCGCGCTGCACAGTAACCCAGGCATCAGTCTGTCGGTTTTTCTCTTCCTCAGAATCACTGCTTTCCCATCCGATGGCTGTAGGATAAATCAATAGTTCGGCACCTGCCATGGCCATCAGGCGGGCAGCTTCGGGATACCACTGATCCCAGCAAACCAGCACCCCCAACTTGCCAGCGGAAGTTTGAATCGGTTCGAAACCCAGATCGCCCGGACAGAAATAATACTTTTCATAGTAGGCAGGATCATCAGGAATGTGCATTTTGCGGTATTTTCCGGCGATACTACCATCTTTTTCAATCACAACAGCGGTATTATGATACAATCCCGCTGCCCTGCGTTCGAATAGTGATAAAACCAGCACCACGCCACATTCCTGAGCAATTTCCCCATAGAAATTGGTCGATTCTCCTGGAATTGTTTCTGCCTGCCCGAAAACAGAAGGGTCTTCGGTCTGACAAAAATACAAACCATTGTGAAGTTCCTGAAGGATGATTAATTCGGCACCTTGTTTTGCCGCTTCCCTGATACCCAGGGCAAGCTTATGCATATTGTTGCTTCTGTCGGAACTGTTCGATTGTTGTATCAATGCTGCTTTCATTTTCTTTGGCTTTGCGGTTGAACGTATTATTTTTCAGGATATTGCATCGTTACACAATGTAATGAGCCGTGCTGTTTGATAAGCGGGAGACAGTCGATGCCAATGATCTCCCTGTCAGGGAAAGCCTTCTCAAGTTTTTTGATTGCTACATTATCGAGCATCGATTGATACGTTGGAACCAATACAGCCCCATTGATAATCAGGAAATTGGCGTAAGTGGCTGGAAGTCGGTCATCGCTGTCATACACAGCTTCAGCCATAGGTAAATCAATCAGTTTGTAGGGTGTTCTATCCTTAGTTTTGAATTGTTTTAGCTCTTCTTCCATCAATTTAAGCTCGTAGTAATGCTCGTCATGAGTATCATCGCATTTTACATATGCGATGGTGTGCTCATTGCAAAAACGGGCGAGGGTGTCCACATGACTATCGGTGTCGTCGCCGGCAAGGTAGCCATGTTCGAGCCACAGGACGCGCTCCAGACCAAAATAATCCATCAGACGTGTTTCAATTTCAGCACGTGAAAGATCGTTGCGGTATGCCGAAAGCAAGCAGGCGGAGGTAGTAAGTATAGTGCCTGCGCCATCAGATTCAAAGCTGCCACCTTCGAGCACAAATTCATTGCAGTCGCGGTAAATTACATCTGCATCGAAAAATTCCTGCTTAAAAAGCGTTCTGGTAATCAGGTTGTCATTATCAGCATCAAATTTCTTTCCCCAACCGTTGAAGCAGAAATCGTAAATAACCCTTTTCCCCCCTTCAAAAACTGTAATGCCTCCATGATCCCGGGCCCAGGTGTCATCCGACTTTATTTCGGCAAAAGTAATGCGATTTAAATCAGCACCATGCAACCATGGTTTTACATCATCGGTTTTGTCACAAACAATCAAAAGATTTTGAAAACGGGTTACAACCCTGGCAATGGATGCAAAACACGCATTCACCTCGTCGAGCATATTTACCCAATCGGTAAACCGATGAGGCCACGTAAGTTGTACAAATTGTTGTTTTGCCCACTCGGGAGGCAGCATTTTTTGCATTTTTACAAGATTTGAAGCCGTAAAGTTACTAAATCTGTTATAAAACGCAAAATACATCGCGAACGGGCAATGCATCGAAACCTTCCTGTCACTTAAGAGAGAATGTGTCGGCTACAGCCTGACAAACCACTTTTCCTTCCACTATATTGAGACCTTTCTGCAAATCATCGAATTGTTCGCAGGCTTTTTTCCAGCCCATATTAGCCAGAATCACCGCATAAGGCAATGTAGCGTTGGTCAGTGCTAATGTTGAGGTGTAAGGTACTGCACCGGGAATATTCGCTACACAATAGTGCAAAATGCCATCTACTTCATACACAGGGTCGGCATGGGTGGTAGGTCTTGATGTTTCAAAACATCCGCCCTGATCGATGGCAACATCAACCAACACCGCACCTTTCGGAAGCAGTTTGAGCATTTCGCGGGTAATCAGGTGAGGTGCTTTGGCCCCGGTAATAAGCACAGCCCCTATCACCAGGTCGGTACGTGGCAGAATTTCTTCAATATTGTACTGCGACGACATCATGGTATCGACATTGGCAGGCATGATTTCGCTCAACTGACGTAGGCGTGGCAATGATATGTCGGCAATCGTTACATGTGCCCCCAAACCGGCGGCCATCCATGCAGCGTGAGTACCCACAATACCTCCTCCCAGAATTAAAACGTGGGCAGGATTTACCCCCGGAACACCTCCGAGCAGGATACCCTTGCCTCCCATAGGTCGTTCGAGGTATTTTGCACCTTGCTGGATCGACATGCGCCCTGCTACTTCCGACATCGGAATGAGTAGTGGCAGTGTTTTGTTAATTTCTACCGTTTCATATGCAAGGCAAACTGCATCACTCTCAATCATGGCATGTGTCAGCTCTTCGTTTGATGCGAAATGAAAATATGTGAAAATCAACTGCTTAGGTTTTATCAGTGCATACTCCTGTGGTATAGGTTCCTTTACTTTTATTATCATATCAGCCATGTCATATACTTCAGCTGCAGTTTGCAGAATTCTGCCTCTGGCATTGACATAATTCTCATTAGTGAAACCGCTGTTGAAACCTGCATTGCTTTCTACATAAACCGTATGCCCGAGATTTGTAAGAGTGAAAACGCCTGAAGGGGTAAGTGCTACGCGGTTTTCGTTGTTTTTCACTTCTTTGGGAAGACCTATAATCATATCGTTCAGTTTTAAGGGGTAATTTTTTTGAATAATTTGGCTGTAAAAATACAGAATTTTGCGAATCTGCCATCTTGTTTCCCAATTAATTTCGTGCACACCCACCTGTTGGAAAATCAACCGATTAACACTTCAGTTTTTTAAAGTACATCTGAGCAGAAAATTAAAATAAATTAGGTCTTAAAATAAAAAAAATGTACCTTTGCAGCCGAAAAAATTAAAAAATAAAAATATTAGTCGGGAGCAGAAATCAGGAACAAAAAGTACGTAAACAAGCTCCTTTTTAATATTTTTCTCAAAAGGCAATAAACACATTTAACAATACATTATATTATTATCAGGTTATGAAGAAACATAATTTTAATGCGGGACCATCCATTCTTCCGCAGGAAGTCATTGAAAAGACAGCTCAGGCGGTATTGAACTTCAACGGCTCAGGATTATCAATACTTGAAATCTCACACCGATCAAAAGATTTTCAGGCGGTTGTTGATGAAGCTGAAGCACTTTTCAGGGAAATTCTTTCTATCCCGGATGATTATGCCGTGCTTTTCCTCGGAAGCGGAGCAAGCATGCAATTCTGCATGATACCTTTCAACCTGCTTGAAACCAAAGCAGCTTATCTGAATACCGGTACCTGGGCAAGTAAGGCACTGAAAGAAGCCAAAGGCTTCGGTGAGGTTGTTGAAGTTGCCACTTCCAAAGCAGCAAACTTCAATTATATTCCCAGAAATTATGTTGTACCTGAAGATGCAGATTATTTCCACATCACGACCAACAACACCATTTTTGGAACTGAGATTTTGACTGATTTGGATTCACCTGTTCCTTTGGTTGCCGATATGTCTTCGGATATCTTTTCCCGACCGGTTGATGTTAGTAAATATGGGTTGATATACGGAGGAGCACAAAAGAATTTAGCCCCTGCCGGACTGGCATTTGTCATAGTGAAAAAATCCCTGCTTGGCAAAGTTACCCGTCATATTCCCGCCATGCTCAACTATATTACTCACATCGAAAACGGTTCAATGTTCAATACACCACCGGTACTCCCTATTTACAGTGCTATGGAAACCCTCCGCTGGATCAAAGCAACAGGTGGTTTGAGTGAAATGGAGAAAAGGAATATTGCCAAAGCCAATTTGTTGTACAATGAAATCGACCGTAATCCAATGTTTGTAGGAACTGCCGAAAAAGAAGACCGCTCCAGGATGAATATCTGCTTTGTGATGAACCCAGAGTATGCATCACTCGAGGCCGATTTCCAGAAGATGGCCAATGAACGTGGAATTGTCGGAATCAAAGGCCACCGTTCGGTCGGAGGTTTCCGTGCTTCAACTTACAATGCTCTTCCGATTGAAAGCGTACAAGTGCTTGTTAATTGCATGCAGGAGTTTGAGAAATTGCATGTGAAATAATTTCAGCCGTTTTCATTTAATAATATAAAAACACACACCCATGAAAGTATTGATTGCAACCGACAAGCCTTTTGCCAGGAAGGCCGTTGAAGGAATCAGAAGTGAGATTGAGGCAGCAGGCTTCGAGCTGGCTTTGCTCGAGAAATATACTCAGAAACAGCAGTTGCTGGATGCAGTGGCTGATGTGGATGCTGTCATTATCCGCAGTGATATTGTGGATGAAGAAGTAATTGCTGCTGCTCCCTGTCTGAAAATTGTAGTGCGTGCCGGTGCTGGTTATGATAATGTGGATCTTGATGCTGCTACAGCTGCCGGAGTTTGTGTGATGAACACTCCCGGTCAGAATGCCAATGCAGTTGCCGAACTTGTATTTGGCATGTTGGTGTACGCAGTTCGTAATTTATTCAACGGTACCTCGGGAACAGAGCTGAAAGGGAAAACGCTGGGAATTCATGCCTATGGTAATGTTGGCCGCAATGTGGCACGTATTGCCAAAGGATTTGGGATGAATCTGATAGCTTATGATGCTTTCTGCAGCGATGAGTTAATTGCCGCGGATGGAGTGGAGCCTGTGAAGTCGGTGAAGGATTTGTACAGTAAATCTGATATCATTTCATTGCATATCCCTGCAACCGACGAAACCCGAAAATCGATCAACTATGAGTTGCTGAATTTACTCCCCAAAGGTGCAATTGTGGTGAATACTGCCCGCAAGGAGGTGATTCATGAGGGTGAACTGGTTGAGTTTATGGAGTTGCGTCAGGACTTCAAATACATGACCGACGTCATGCCGTCCAATCATCTGGCTATGGCTGAGAAGTTTCCCGGCAGGTATTTTGCTACCCCCAACAAAATGGGAGCACAAACTGCAGAGGCAAATATCAATGCAGGTATTGCAGCGGCACAACAAATTGTTGATTTTCTGGTGAACGGCAATCAGCGTTTCCGGGTTAACTAACTTTAAGTAATAGGAAGAAAAAAATGTCGTAATTTTTGATAGCTATTTTGAAAT
>CAYGJI010000027.1:0-31639 GCA_964350125.1 uncultured Paludibacter sp.
AACACTGCACCGAGTGTTGTGCCGATGCAAATGTTAAAAAATTACAGCTCTTTTTGCGCCGTATCGTTGCAGTATGCTGCACCACACAGTTGCAGAATACTGCACTTTCTCATTAATAAATAATCTCTAACTTTGTACCACATAATCTCCTTTCCGGGGAACTTTAAATTAGTCTTCATAATTTTGTCTTTTTTAGTTGAAATACAAATCTATGAAGACTTTTTTTATCCCCCTGACTGGTGATTTTCATTTGCGAAAATTTGGCGATTCAAAGTTGCTGATTACAACCGGTTGGATAGTGGTTTTTTTCAAGTCAATATTCGTTATTTGGCTTAATGCACAAAGGTGATGCGTCATTATTTCGTATGTGTCTTTATCCCGGTTAAAGAATCACATCCTTTATTTTTCTACAAACTGCTGAAAAACAATCACATCGGAAAATCCTGCTTCTGTTTTTATCCAGTTTTTTAAAACACACTTACTGAAGTTCTGCTTTTCGAACATGGAAATGCTGGCTGTATTATTAATGGAAATCTGGCAGTAAAGCTGATTAATTTTCAGAAAGTTGAATACATAGTCTTCGATAAAGCGAAGCGCCATGGTGGCGTACCCTTTGCCCTGATGTTCGGGCGCAACAAACAACCCAAAGGCAATACGGCTGTGGTGAATGTCGAAATCGAATAAATCGACTGTGCCCACAACTTCGCTATTGGTTACTTTCTCAATCATCAAACGGAGATGACCATTGGTGTATATATCGTTGGAAGTCTGGCTGATATATTCCTTCAGCGCAAAGCGTGAATAGGGCTGCCGTGTATTGCCTGCATCCCAAAGTTCGGGTTTGTTTTCCCAATGATAAAGAAATTCCAGATCCTCGGGTTCGGGTGCCCGCAAATGCAATATGTCGTTACCCAACAACATTTTTTCAGCCTAAAAGTGATTTCAGAAAGCCTTTCTTCTTCCTTGGTTTGCCTTTGGCATCGGTACGATCGTGGTAAGGTGTGGCAAAAGCTTCGAGATTGAAGTGATTGCCGGTGCTCAGCATCTGATAAATCACTCCCCAATCGGGCAAGCCACCCAGATTACGGTCGTCGATAAACAAATCGACTTTGAGTTTGCGCGGTTCGTTGTGCTCGGGTTTTTCTTCTGGATAGTTGGAGTTAACCGCATAAAACTCCAAACCACGGGCGCGACAGTACTCCACAGCATCCTCCAGTTCTTTGCCTTCACGTACTGTCCAGAGAATCAGGCGGAGAAAATGTTCCGACTGCAACTTTTTCAGGGTGTCGATAGCAAAAGGAATGTCTTTTCCGATGCGGGGATACTCGTGGGTTACAATGGTTCCATCGAAATCTACTGCAATAATCATATATTATTCTTTTTTTTCAGTATTTGTTTGGTTCTTCAATTTGTAAATCGCTGATAATCTTTACTTCAGCTGGTTTGCAGAAAAAGAGTGCAATGGCTGAAATGCCTGCACAAAAAATCATCGATTGTGATACCGGAGGTTTCATTAAAAAAAAGAACAACACTCCCAGCAGAAATCCGGATCCGATAATTAACAATCGAATTGTAGAACCACGCTCATACAAAGCCAGTTTGGTGGGAACGTCTTCTATCACTGCCCATTGTTTGGTTTTTTTGCTAAAAACAGATAAAGTGAATGGAATAGAGCCTATGATCAGAATTATCAATACAGATGAAATGACTGTTTGGGAAACGCTCTGCGGATCGATAAATATTCCGGAACGATGCAACTGAAAGCCCGCTGCTGCAAAAAGCAGTGTAGCAACATAAATCAGATAATATCTGAATACTAACTTTTTAAGAACTTGTTTTATCATTTTTATTTAAATGTGTTTGAAAATTCGACCCTGTTGGTGATGGAACGTCCCAGGGTTATTTCGTCTGCATATTCGAGTTCATCGCCAATGGCAATGCCTCGGGCAATGGTGGTAATTTTCACATCGAAGGCCGATAGCTTCCTGAAAATATAAAAGTTGGTTGTGTCGCCTTCCATGGTGGTGCTCAATGCAAGAATGACTTCACTCACATCGCCATGCTCCACCCTTTTCATCAGACTCTCTATTTCGAGGTCGGCAGGTCCAATGCCATCCATCGGCGATATGATGCCTCCGAGCACATGATACAGGCCTTTGTACTGCTGTGTATTCTCTATCGACATTACATCGCGGATGTTTTCAACCACACACACAGTGCTTTTATCTCTGCCCGGATGCGCACAAATCTGACAAATATCAGTATCGGATATGTTGTGGCATTCCCTGCAATGCAGGATTTTTTTACGCAGACTGATTATTGCATTTCCGAACTTTTCGGCTTCTGCTTCACTTTTCCTAAGCATAAACAAGGCCATGCGCAATGCGGTTTTCCTGCCGATGCCCGGAAGTTTCGAAAACTCATTTACCGCATTTTCGAGTAATGTTGAAGGATAATGTTGATGACTCATTGTTAGTAAGCGAAAACAGGCACAAAGATACAATTTTAATGTGAACAACAAAGGCCGCTCAATGGTAGCGGCCTCAGTTGAAAGCAAATTTATAAAACTTTATTGTTTGATAATCCGCTGATTAAGTACGCCTTCGTTCGTACTTATCCTGATCAGGTAACTTCCGCTTAGCAGAGAACTCAAATCAATCCGGTTATAGTTGATATCTGAACGAAGTATCAATACACCCGACAAGCTGTAAACCTCGACCTTGTTTGCGTTAATACCTTTGCTGATATAAAGCATATTGCGCACCGGATTGGGATAAATAAGCGAACCCTCTGATAATTTGTTTACAGATGTGGTTTTCTTCACAACGCTCATATAGAATAGGTTAGCTGTGATGCTCCTGGTTATCTGGTGTGATCCTGCAGGGATTTCAACAGTTATAATGCCTGCAGAAGCTGTGTGATCGATTCCATTCACTCTTACTCTTCCATTGAAATCATGATTCAATACCAATGTGAGGATTGATGCTTCGGTGGTGGTGAATGTAATCAGGGTCGTAGATTCCAGTTTCAGGCACTGGGTAAGTGTAAGACCAGCATAGTTCACAGTTCCTTTCGAATCGGAAAGATTACCTGTGATATTGAAGAAGGTGCTTGTTTTTCCATGCAATGTGAAATTATGAACGGTGCCTTCGGCCGGATTGCCACCTCCGTTGTCGTCACCTCCCTGTTTTACGCCATCACCCTGGATAGCTACCAGTTTGGTTTTGTAACTCATTAATGCATTTTTCAATCCCGGAATAACATCGAAGGAAGCGTCATCCACCGAATTGTTGAAAGTCCATTTGAAATCGCCACCGTTAATCCGCCCTGCATACTGTATCACCCGTTCGCGAGCCTGCTCCGGACTGTCGGCCGTATAAACATACATCAACGCAGTATTGGTATCGAAGTTATTGTATTTATTCAAACCCCTTGATGAGGTGATATTGGCCGGTATAGTTTCGTTACGATTGCTAACGACCACAGCATCGAAATCGACTGTGGAATTTGGGAAACCGCTTGCTCCGTATGCTACAAAGCGACGTTGACCAATCATGTAGTTATTAAAAGATTTGATAATGCCACCATCCTCATTCGAAAAAGTGGGCATATTGCTGAAATCGTTGGCCTGTTTCGACTCGTCCCAAACATCTGAACCTTGCATCGATATCAGCATCGGGTAACGGCAGTTTCTGAAGTAATTTCCTTCCGAGAATATCGAAGAACCCATGGTTGCTCCAATCCCATATTTCGAAATGCCATCGTAATAATTATTATATACATGGGCTGAATAAAACCGCACCCTGGGATGGCGCGAATCGGAATGATCGAACCAGTTGTGATGGAATGTAATGAATAGTCCGGAAGTAGTATTTTCGCCCAAACCAACCAGATTGACCTTGCCCGAATCCCAGAAATGATTGAATGAAAAAGTAACATAGGTCGAACGTTTTGCATCGAGAGCCCCATCGCCTTTTATCTGATCAGCAGCACTACCCGAATGACCATAGAAAAAATCACAGTTGTGAATCCAAATATAATCGTTTTCCTGTTGTAATCCGATATTATCACCTTCACTACTATTGCAATTCATTGTACCTATATTGCGAATTTCAATGTTCGAGGCATTTTTAATTCTGATACCCCAACCATCGGCCACTGCATCATCACCGATGCCTTCGATGGTAATATAACTGTTGGCATTGTTTGCGTTTTCAATCACAATATCACCGTTGTACATCACATCCGGGTCGGTAATCTGTCCTATCATTCTAACTATCAGCGGGCGGATGTCGCGTCCCTTTTTGAAACCATCCAAAATGGCCTGCAAGCCTACACAGGGATTGGCATTAGCTCCAGTTACGTTCATCGAAATCGTATTTTTCGTATTTTCGGTGATGTAGATAATCACTGCATTATCCTTGGGAGTACCGTCGGCTTTGTATGCTCCGGGAACCCGTCCGTTGGCAAAGGCAAAACCGCTTCTTATATGTGCTAAAACATGAATAGGTTGGGTAGTAGCTCCACCTGTTTCATTTCCGCCCATAACCGGTACGATCCGCAAAGTGTATGAACCTGCTTTCAGTCCGGGCACATCAGCCCTGAAATAGGTGCCGTAACTGCGAATCAACTGGGTGTCGATTTTGCGGTTGTTGATACCTTCGCCACTCACATAAACGTTGTAGCTTTCGGAATTCGCAACAGGCTCCCAGCGGGCATATGCTGTTTCGAACCAGCCGGTTGCTTCGATTATAACAGGTTGTTGAGCCTGAATAAAATTGATTGATATGATCAAAAAGCTGATACTGAACAGTTTTTTTATTAACATGGCAATTTGCTGATAATGGGGTTAATCAATATTACGTTGCAAAGTTAATCTATCTTTTTTCAAAGCAGGTGTATATTTTGTCTGATTTTGTGTAACAATTGGTGATTATTTAAAAAAACTGCTTATTTGGAAAAGCAGCCAAAAACAACTACTTTTGATTCCGCAAAGAAAAATCAATGAATAGCATCACCATTCTACTAATCATTGCCGGTTATTTCGGTTTACTCATGCTGATATCGTGGATTAGCGGACGTAGAGCTACCGACAATGAAGCATTCTTCACAGGAAACCGCCAGTCGCCCTGGTGGATTGTTGCCATAGGAATGGTTGGTGCCTCGGTTTCAGGGGTGAGTTTTGTGTCGGTACCGGGTATGGTGGGTGGCATTCAGTTTAGCTATATGCAAACAGTGCTCGGATTTTTTGTCGGATATGTTGTCATTGCAAATGTGCTCCTGCCCCTGTATTACAGGCTCGGACTCACCAGCATTTATACATATCTGGGACAGCGTTTCGGCGATAAATCCTATACCACCGGAGCATCTTTCTTTCTGCTTTCCAAAACGATTGGTGCTGCAGCCCGCCTGTATGTGGTTTCACTTATTCTCCAGCGCATGGTGTTCGATGCTCTGCATGTGCCTTTTTACCTTACCGTGTTTATCATTCTGGTGCTTATCTGGCTTTACACTTTCCGCAGTGGTATTAAAAGCATTGTGTGGACCGATACACTGCAAACAATTGTAATGGTCATTGCATTGTGTTGGATGCTTTATGCACTAATGCAACAATTGAATGTTGATATAGCGGGAGTTTCAGCACTACTTGCTCAAAGCGATTTGTCGCGTGTTTTTGTGTTCGACGACTGGGTGAGTAAGCAGCATTTTGTAAAACAATTTTTCAGCGGCATTTTTATCGCCATTGTCATGACCGGGCTCGATCAGGATATGATGCAGAAAAACCTCACTTGCCGCAATCTGCGCGATGCCAAAAAAAATATGTATTGGTACGGAATGGCGTTCCTGCCTTTCAATCTGTTGTTTTTGATATTGGGTTTTCTGATGTTGCAATTTGCTATGCAACAGGGAATTGTGTTGCCGATAAGAGGAGATGAAATACTGCCTTTTTTTGCACTCAATCATTTTCCTCAAACCGTTTTTCTGATTTTTATCATTGGTATTATAGCAGCAGCTTTCTCAAGTGCCGATTCGGCCCTCACAGCTCTTACAACTTCGTTTACAGTCGATATTTTACGCATGGATCATGTAAATGATAACAGGGCTAAACGCGTAAGAATGATTATTCATGCTACGTTAGCGGTTCTTTTTATTGGTATCATACTCATTTTTAAAGAATTAAACAATAGCAGTGTTATCGATGCCATCTATGTGGTGGTCTCATACACTTACGGACCATTACTCGGATTATTCAGTTTTGGGTTATTTACAAAGTTGAAAGCCAGAGACCAATGGGTGCCTTTCATAGCAGTTGCTTCGCCGGTCGTTTGCCTTTTCGCCGATTTCTTCATCAAAAAATATGCAGGCTATGCCTTTGGATATGAGTTGCTTTTACTCAACGGAGGCTTAACATTTACAGGATTATATATAAGTTCACTTTATGGAAATAGTATCAGCAGAATTCATCATCAGTAATACCGATATTCGTAAATGCCCGGGTGGCGGTTTACCCGAGTATGCGTTTATTGGCAGGTCGAATGTGGGTAAGTCGTCGCTTATCAATATGTTAACTAACAGGAAGGGGTTGGCTATGACTTCTTCAAAGCCAGGTAAAACCCTGCTGGTTAATCATTTCCTGATCAATAAAACCTGGTATTTAGTCGATTTGCCGGGTTATGGTTATGCTACTGCCGGTAAATCGACCCGCGAAAAACTAAAAAAAATCATCGAAGGCTACATCCTCTTTCGCGAAGAGCTCACATCGCTTTTTGTATTGCTCGATTGCCGCCATGAACCCCAGGAAATCGATCTCGAATTTATGGAATGGCTTGGCATCAGCGGAATTCCATTTTCAGTTGTTTTTACGAAATCTGATAAGCTTTCGCGCTCGCAACTTAATGATAATCTGAAAAAATATAAGGATAAGTTGCACGAAACCTGGGAAGAGTTGCCACCGGTTTTTGTAACTTCTGCGGATAAAGCCGAAGGGCGTACCGAATTGCTGGCCTATATTGAAGAAATCAATAGAAATTTGAAAGTATAGTACAGCAGTTTTTTCACAAAGTCAAGGCGATATATAAAAGCAATTCTAACAGTATTCTTAAAATAGCTTTATGGAAATATTTATTTTGATTATTTGCGGACTTTTACTGCTGGCCGGGCTGGCTGGTTCAGTATTACCTGTATTACCTGGTCCGCCATTGAGTTATGCTGGCTTGGTGCTGATGCATTTTGCAACATCTTATCAGTTTAGTACAGCCTTTCTCCTCATTTGGCTGGGCGTAGTCATTGTTATTCAAGTGTTGGATTATGTGCTTTCGGTTTGGGGAACCAAACAATTTGGAGGAAGCAGGGCAGGAGTGTGGGGAAGTGTTTTCGGACTCATCATCGGTTTGTTTTTTGGACCGCTTGGTATCATTTTCGGTCCTTTCGTGGGGGCATTGACTGCCGAAATGCTTAATAAGCGCTCGTTTGAAGCTTCGATGCGTGCAGCAATTGGTTCATTGGTGGGATTTCTGTTCGGCACAACCCTCAAACTGGTAGTATCGGGATTGATGATTTTCTATTTTGTGGAGAAGCTGATAGTGAAATAAGTTTTACACTGTGTGGTTTGAATTTTCAAACGTTTGCATTGGTTGAATTCTGCTTTTTTTTTACCCTGTTTCTGACTTTCAGAAAAAATGCATACCATTGTAGCCGCAATCATTTTTGGCGGTGAAAGTCGCATTTATAGCAGTCAATTAACGTTCAATCGTAAATATTATGTTGAAAATTCAGAAACAGATGAGCAATACCTTTTTTGCATTGCTCAGTTTACCAGCCACAGCCATGGGCTTTGCCCTTTCAGTGCAGATTTCGGCTCTGAGCTGGATCTTATCCACCAAATACGGGCTCGATATCCACGAAATCGGGATAGTATGGGCGGCAGGTCCAATTGCCGGAATCATTGCTCAACCTATTGTAGGAGCGTTGTCGGACAAGATGTGGTTTTTGGGAGGCAGACGCCGGCCGTGGATCATCATCGGCGGAATACTGGCTGCCATCATGATGCTGGCTTTACCAAATCTCGAAATTATACAGAAAATATTGATTGGCGGCGATGACCCACAGGCAGGATTGCTCTCAATTGCTGTTATAGTTGCATTAATGCTCGATTTGTCTATCAATGTCAGCTTTAATCCCACCCGTTCCATTGTAGCCGATTGCACTTCGTATGCCGACCGTAGCAAAGGTTACACCTGGATGCAGACTGTTTCGGGTACTTTCGGAGTGCTGGCATATTTAATCGGAGGAACATTAGGAAATATATTTCTCATTTATTTTGGTGTAGGTATCGCATTACTGGCATCTATCATTCCTGCATTACTCATTGTTGAACCCCGCGAACTAAAAGATAAGGATGCCGAAACCACTGTTGCAAAAAGTAAAACAACCTCGCGCGATCTGCTCGATTCGCTGCTGCCTTTGTCTGGATTTTTGTTGTATGGTCTCTATGTTATTCTTTCTAAATTGTTGGGTCTGAAGATACCTGGTGCAGTGATTATCGCCGGTTATGAATTAAGTGTCATCGAATTTCTGTCGTTACTCCTGATTGTAATCAGTGGTTTGATGGTGTTGACCAATATGCTCAAAAGTAACGAGCGCAGCAATGAGTTTCAGAAAGTGCTTTTTGCGCATTCCTTTACCTGGATTGGTGTGCAAACCATGTTCATTTATGCCTTCTTCTATCTTAAGACTGAATTAAATCTTGGTGATGAGGCCGGGAAAATCAACTCCATCGCATTCTTCATCCTGAGTTTGGTAAGTGCCATTCTTCCTGTGCTCGTGCTCAATGGTTTTGCCAAAAAAATAGGGATGGTTCGCACCCACCTCATCTGTATTTTTATCATGGCCGCCGGCTATGCTGGCGTGCTTTTCTTCGGAAGCAGCATCATTGCCTATTATGTAATGATTGCGATTGCCGGCATTGGTTGGGCTTCGGTGGTTTCACTTCCATTTGCCATTATGAGCGAGAAAGTGGATCAGACAAAAATGGGACTTTATATGGGAATTTTCAATCTTGCAGTGGTTTTGCCGCAGTTGGTAGCCAGTTTCAAAATTGGCGAACTAATTAACGAAGCTGCTGATAAATCGTTGGTTTTCGTAATTTGCACCATCACATTGGCCATTTCGGGTGTGATGTGGTTGTTTGTGAAAAACGACAAATAGTTTAACAAACGCCAACGATGTTAGGACTATAAATATTATCTTTGCGTTTCGATTGCTATTTGAAACACAATGAAGTATTTTATTTTTTTTGCAGTAGTTTTTTTCTTTCTTTTCGGTGCTTGTAAATCCGACAGCAACAAACAAAAAGCTGTTGCAGCCGAAAGCGGATATGCCCTAAAGTATGCCGATGGGTTTTCAGTATTTCAGCATCAGGGCTATCAAGAGCTTATAGTATGGAATCCCTGGAAGAAATCTGAAGTTTTTGCACGCTATTATCTTGTTAGGGATGAAGGTGTGCAAACGCCCTCCAACGGATTAAAAATCAGGGTACCTGTACAGTCCATCGCCATAACATCTGTTACACATATTGCTTTTCTCGATTTGCTGAATGAAACGGCCCTGGTTACCGGCGCTTGCTCGCCCGAACTTATCTATCACGATGGATTGCGTAAAGCTTTTGAAGCAGGTAAAATTACCAACCTCGGAGATGCATTCAATATCAGGGTTGAAGCAGCACTCAAATTGCAGCCCGACATGGTGATGGTGAGTGGTTATAATCAAAACGACCCCTATGCCAAACGCCTTTCCGAAGCCGGCATTCCGGTAGTTTATAACAACGAATGGATGGAGAGTTCGCTTACGGGAAGAGCAGAATGGCTGCGTTTTGTAGCGCTGTTTTTGGATAAACAGGAACTTGCCGATAGTATTTTTGCAGCAATTGACAATAACTACAACGAAGTAAAGAATAAAGCCGCATCTGTGTTGAATAAACCCAAAGTGATGTCGGGTTCAAATTTCAGGGGCACCTGGTATATGCCCGGAGGCCACAGTTTCATGGCCCGCCTGTTTGCAGATGCTGGCGGTGCTTATCCTTATGCATCAGATACCACTTCGGGAAGTATTCCGCTGAATGTGGAAAAGGTAATCCGCGATTTTGCAGATGCTGATGTGTGGCTGAATTGCAGCTATAATACCTTGACCGAATTGCTCGATGCCGACCGGAAGCATACCTTGTTCAAACCACTGACTACCGGTGCTGTGTATCATTTCAACCGCCGTATGTTGCCTTCGGGCGCCA
Source organism: uncultured Paludibacter sp. (assembly GCA_964350125.1). Classification (GTDB taxonomy): domain Bacteria; phylum Bacteroidota; class Bacteroidia; order Bacteroidales; family Paludibacteraceae; genus Paludibacter. The sequence goes on from CAYGJI010000027.1 coordinate 10,286, forward strand.
ACGATTACTGGGAAGGTGCCGTAGCCCGACCCGATGTGTTGCTTAAAGATGTGATTTCCATCCTTCATCCCGAATTATTTCCTGAACATCAGTTGTATTATGCCGGAAAAGTAGAGTAACCCAATCATGCATCTGTATCTTTCTGATAATCTCAATCCTGCTTTTCATCTGGCGCTTGAAGAAACGCTGTTTTCAGGTTCTGAAGATGAATATTTGCTGTTTTATATCAATCAGCCTTCAGTGATTATAGGTTGTAATCAGGTGTTGCAGAACGAAGTCAATGCTGATTACTGCCGCTTGCATAATATTGGGATTTACCGCAGAATGTCGGGTGGGGGAACGGTTTTTCATGATGCGGGAAATCTGAATTACTCGTTTATCGTCAACAAAACATCACCCTGGGCGGGGATGGGCGGACAGTTTCTGCATCCCATCATACACGCACTGCATCAGCTTGGAGTAAGCGCTTTTCAGGGTAAGCGCAAGGACTTGTGGATTCCCGGAGATTTCAAAATTTCGGGCACAGCATCGCACCTGAAAGGTATGCGCGAAATGCATCATGGTACGCTGCTTTTCAATTCCAATCTGGAGCAATTGAAGTTGGCCATTCAATCCGACAGAAAAAATCCTGCACTCAAAGGGGTAGCCTCAGTGCCCAGTCCGGTGCTGAATATTAGGGAGTTTATGTGTGAACAGGGTCTCCCTGCATTTGAAATGCATGATTTTAAACGCAGTATTTCAGAAGCCTGCGGTAAGTATTGCGAAGCAAAACAAATAGTGAACTTTCCCAATCAAATTCTTCACAAAGTATCTGAAATTGCAAATTTAAAGTACACTTCAGAAGCCTGGAACCTGCGAAAATGAGTTACTTCAATTCCAACAGGTATTCGTTGTTGGTTTGTGCGCCCAAAATTCCCAGTCCGTTTCTGATATTGTTGAAAATCTGTACAGGTTCGGCAAAAAAGCCATCAGTCAAATTTTGAGCGGCTCTTCTTGATCGCAAATAGAGATAAAGATCTTTGGAGATGGTTTGAAGATTGATTTTGATAGACTCATTGCCTTGCCTGAGAAAGTCCAGACTTTCGTAACCCGGTTTTAGTTTAACCAGAGAGAAATCGGTCCTGAACTTGAGCATTAATTCTTTGCCGTTAAACATTTCGTCCGGAATCAGGTGTTCGTCCTGCCAGTTTTCAGAGTCTTCGAGAAAATCGATCAGGTTACCCGATTGATTTTCAAAACCTTCAAGTTTAAAACTGATAAAATATTCCTGATTCCATGCTGAATGGCCGGGCATCGCCTGATACTTTTTTTTAGCCACCAAACGATAGAAATTAGTTTCGCGGGCATTATCCCTGATTCTCAGCCTGATGTCGCAGTCGTAATAATAAACATACCCTACAACTTCCTTTTCATAATAAACAGAATCCAGAAATTTAAAGGTAAGAGAGGTGTCCACCGAAAGTATATTCGATTTGTTCTGAATGAGCGTGCTACTTACCACATCACCTTCATATTGAGGCACTTTTACAACCATCCTCACGCTATCGCCCTGCTTGGGTATGTAGGTGCCCTGATATAAACCAAACTGCTGATGAGTCAGGTTTTCTTTCAGTGTACCATTTACAAAGATGCTGACCGTGGCATTGGTAATTGAATCGAAAAAGGTTGTATTGCTGAGGAAAAACTTCGATTTGCTGATATGCGCCTTCACTACTGAGTCGGTGGATAGAAAAGAATTAACTACCACCAAAGGTTTCACAATATCGCCATTGAATTCGATTTCTTTTTCACAGGAAATCAGGAAACCGAATGTGGAAATGAGTAAGATGTATTTCAGGAATGTTTTCATTGCAGGATACGATTAAATATGATTACCAGTTGTAACTGTAACTGATGGATGGGATGATGGGAAATACCGATATTTGCGTGAGTGTTTTTCGGGAAGTGCTCTCGCCGTTCACGGGATTCAATGTGGATTTTTCTCTGGGGAAGACCAGGAAAGGATTATTATTATTGTACAGGTTATAAACGCTGATATTCCATGTTCGGGTTCCGAATTTTTTCTTTTTGTGAAAATTAACGCCAAAATCGAGCCTGTGATAAGGATTAAATCTGTAATTGTTCCTCCCACTGATATGATTCAATTCGCTGGAAAAGAAGGGGAATTGACTAAAATTCCAGGTATTGCTTTCGGGCACTGTAGCCCCCATGTATTGTTGTAAAGCCAGCGTTCCGGTATTGCCGGTACTGAAAACCCAGGTACCGCTGAGGTCGATACGATCGCTGAACTTGTGAAAAACCACCAGACTTAAATCGTGCCTGCGGTCGAATTTGGCAGGGAAAACCTTACCATAATTCAGTTCCTGTCCGGGCCGGTTGAATAATCTCTCGGATTTCGACCAGGTATAACCGATCCAGCCAGTGGTTTTTCCGACTGTTTTTTGTGCCAGAAATTCTACACCATAAGCCCATCCATCTCCTTTTACAACTTTATCTTCCCATCCGGTACTGGAGCCAAGAAAACTGGCTCCATCTTTATATTCAATCAGATTGTGCATGCTTTTATAATATCCTTCGACCGATAAATCAACGATATCGCTCAAATTATAAAAAACACCTGCCGAATACTGATGCGAGTGCATGGGCTCGATGCGTTTGGTTACGGGTACCCACAAATCGGTGGGTAAACTGATGTTGGAATTCGAAAGCAGATGCACATACTGGGTCATGGCGGCGTAACCGGCTTTAAACGACAGATTATCGCTGGCTAAATATCGCATACTGGCTCTGGGTTGTAACGAATGATAGGATGTTTGCTGAACATTGAAGTTGGAATAATGCAACCCGAGATTGAGTTTCAACGCATAATTGAGGGTGATATTATCTTCCACATACAACATGGTTTCGTGCGAATACATGCGTTTATCACCAAAAACCGTGTCCATTTTTATGAGTGTGTCGCTGTCCTGATACGAGAATTTAGCTGCCGAAACACCGGGTTTGAAAGTATGGTAGGTGTAATTACCTCCGAATTTCACATCGTGGTTGGGGTGTGGACTGTAATCGTAATCAACCTTAAAGGTGTAATCTTCAATACCCGAATTGTAGCCTACATGAATGTCAATATTGTCGATGCGGTTAGGGTTTGTGATTGTAGTACGCGATTCACTTCCAACGCCCATATCGAATCGATATCGGGTATAAGCAGCTGTTGCATTCATGAATAACTTGTTGTTCACAACATGATTCCAGCGCAGGGCACCAACCAGATTTCCCCAGTTCCAGTCCATTTTAAGTCGTTCGGTGCTGGTATATTCACGCTTATTTGCTTCGTCGTAATTAAAGCTGTATTTATTTCTGAAATTGGTGTAAATGATATCGTCGCCCATGTAAAAACTGGCATGCAGGCGGTCGGTATCCGAAAATTTGTGCGAAATCTTCGCATTCAGATCGTAAAAGTAATAACCGGCGGTCAGGTTACCATCATCCATACCCTGGCTGGCAGCATATTTAATTAACGGTTGCATCAGTAAGTCTGAATAAGTTCGGCGTGCTGAAAGATTAAAGGTGGTTTTCTCCTTTACTATAGGTCCTTCGATCGTTATTTTAGATGAAATGATTCCTACTGACACGTTACCCCTGATGACCTTGTCGTTGCCGTCGTTCATTCTAACGTCGATAACCGATGATAGCCGACCGCCGAAACGTGCCGGAAAACTGCCTTTATACAGAGTTACATTTTTGATTGCGTCGGGGTTGAAAATTGAAAAGAACCCAGCTAAGTGATTCACATTATACACCGGAATACCATCGATTAGAAACAAGTTTTCATCGGGTCCGCCTCCACGCACATACATCCCCGATGAACCTTCAGTGCCGGCCTGAACGCCCGGCAAAAGTTGCAGTGCCTTTATCAGGTCGGCTTCACCAAACAGCGTTGGCACAGATTTGATTTGTGCAATCGGGACCTCTATGGTACTCATTTGGGTCGATTGAACTCCCGTGATTTTCTGATGACCAACAACAGTAACCTCCTGTAAAAGCAGCGATTCGTTCATTTTCAGGTTAATGATGGTATCTTTGGCCAGATTGAAAGTTTTCAGTTCTGTGCTGTAACCTACGTAACTAAACTGTAATTGTACCGGTCCTCGTGGAATGGTAAGCGAGTAAAAGCCAAAAACATTAGTTACTGTTCCCCGGCGACTGTTGAAGTCATATACCGAAGCGTTGATCATGGTCTCGCCACTTTTCTGGTCAGTTATAATTCCACTGATGGTGTAATTTTGAGCAAAGAGTAAAACAGGCAAAAGAAAAAGGTAAAGGAGGGTGGTTTTTTTCATATTTGTTCAATGATTAACTGAATACAATATCATCAATAACATGTGCCCCGACATGATTGTTCAGCGATTGCACGATGTTCTGTCTGGTGAGGAAAAGGTCATTCCGCAAAACAGCTGAATTGATGGTCACAAACAAAATTTTACGTTTTACGTAAATTTTGGTGGTATAATTCATAATACTACTTCCCAGCACTTCAGGCCAGGCATCCACCAACCTTTTCTCGTTCAGGGGCTTTTCAAGGTTCTTTTGTTTCAGAAACTGCCTGATTACATCACCGATATGTTCGGTATTTCGCTTGCGCATATCATCTTAATTTCAAAACCTGACCCACATAAGCACCCTGTTCGTGCGACATCTGATTCATTTTATACAAGCTGAGAATCCGTATGCCATAAAGTTGTGAGATGCTGTACATGCTTTCTCCTGCTTGCACAATATGTATCTGATTTGCCAATGCTGCTTTTTTCTTCTTTTTGCTGAGATACACGATATTTCCGCCACTAAGTTCATGGTTGTTGTCCACTTCGTTGAATAAACGAAGGCGTTTTTCGCTGATGCCGGTTTCCCTTGCCAGTCCGGGCCATGTGTCGCCAGGTTCGGTGATGATGATTTTCAGGAAGTTAGATTTATAGTGTTGGCGTACGAAGGCTTGTTCCTGCACTTGTTGGGCTTCCACCTCCTTGCGGGCTGCCAGTTGATCGGTTTTCACCTTATCGTACTGATGCAGCTCGTATCGCTCTATTAAACTGATTAACTTGGTGGCATAGGCAGGGTCGGTGGCGTAGCCCGCAGCTTTCAGGCCGTGAGCCCAGTTGACATAATCGGTGCTGCTAAGATTAAAAAGTGAAGCGTAACGCGGCCGGGTCTTCAGAAATTCGGAATGATCCTCGTACGATTCTACAGCATGGCGGTATTTGCGGAAACATTCGTTTTTTTCATCATCATCGTGGAATATTTTTTCACCGGTCCAGCCATGACATTTAATGCCGAAATGGTTGTGGGCCTGCATCGCCAGACGACCTTTGCCGGCTCCCGATTCCAACAGCCCCTGAGCCAGAATGATGCTGGCCGGGATGCCGTATTTTTTTTGCTGGCGAACAGCAATCTGATTGTATTGTTCAATATAGTTCAGGTAATCCTGATTCCGTGCCTGACCAAAGGTCTGGATACTAAATGCTATAAGAAAGATGCTAAGCAGGTATTTTGTTTTGCCCATTATTTTACAGAATATTGAAGCGCAAAGATAAGTGTTTTGTTGAATTTTGTTGCAGGCAAAGTGTAAAAAAAAACTGCCCGTAGAAGGGCAGTCTCAGATTTTTACATCTTGCATATTATTTCGCAAAATTCTTTTTAGTATCAGCTGAACATATTTCTGAAGCGCGAGAAGAAATCGCGCGAAGCATTGCTGTTGGGCTTCATGTTTTGAGAATTCAAAAGTTTTTCCATCATATGTTTCTCGTCTCTGTCGAGGTTTTCGGGAATATACACTCCGATATTGATGAGCAGATCGCCCGTGCCGTAGCGGTTTACGTTTGGCAAGCCTTTGCCTCTCAACCTCAGCACCTTGCCTGGTTGAGTGCCCGGTGCAATGCTAACTTTTACCTTGCCATCAACGGTGGGTACTTCCACATTCCCGCCCAATGCAGCTGTAGGCACCGAAATCAACAGATTGAATATCAGGTCGTTTTCATCTCTGATGAGTTCGGGATGTGCTTCTTCTTCAACCAGCACCAGCAAATCGCCATTGATGCCACCGCGGGGAGCTGCATTGCCTCTTCCGTTCATCGAAAGTTGCATTCCTTCCATAACACCTGCGGGAATGTTGATGTTGATAACTTCTTCCTCTTTTACGATTCCTTCCCCGGCGCAATGACTGCATTTGTCTTTAACAATTTTACCCTCACCGTAACAGGTGGGGCACTCCGACTGTGTTTGCATTTGTCCGAGAATGGTGTTTTGCACTCTGGTGATACGTCCGCTGCCATGACAGGTAGTGCAGGTAACCGGCTGCGAACCATGGGCAGCACCTGTTGAATTGCAATGCTGACAGGCAACAAATTTCCTGACCTTGATTTTCTTTTCCACGCCGGTGGCAATTTCTGCCAGGGTAAGCTTTACTTTCACACGCAGGTCTGAACCACGGCGGGTGCGGCTTCCGCCCCTGTTGCTACCGCCACCAAAGCCTCCGAAGCCAAAATGACCGCCGAAAATATCGCCGAAATGCGAGAAGATATCGTCCATGCTCATTCCGCCTCCGAAACCGCCTCCGGCATTTCCATTCACGCCGGCATGTCCGAACTGGTCGTAGCGCTGACGTTTTTGCGCATCGCTGAGTACTTCGTATGCTTCGGCTGCTTCCTTGAATTTCTCCTCCGCTGCCTTGTTACCCGGATTTTTATCAGGATGGTATTCTATCGCTTTCTTCCGGTATGCCTTTTTTAGTTCTTCAGCAGAAGCTGTTTTGCTTACACCCAGCACTTCGTAATAATCTCTTTTCGACACGTTTTTGATTTTTAAAAGTTGTTATTCGCCTACCACTACCTTGGCAAACCTGATTACTTTCTCGTTGAGGGTGTAACCTTTGGTAAGACAGTCGATGATTTTGCCCTTTAACTCTTCTGATGGAGCTGGGAAAGTTGTTACTGCTTCATGCAGATCGGTATTAAAAGGTTCATCCTCAGTAGGGATAGTTGTAACACCGTTATCTTTTAAAAATGACAGAAATTTGCTGTAAATCAAATCAATTCCTTCTTTCACAGCCTTTACATCTCCCGAATTTTCCATGGCTTTCATGGCTCTTTCAAAATCATCGACTAAAGGAAGAATGCGCACAAGTAAATCTTCACCGGCATTTTTAATCAGATCGATTTTTTCTTTCGCGCTTCTTCTCCTGAAATTGTCGAACTCTGCCATCAGGCGTAAATTCTTGTCTTTCAGATCTGATATTTCGGTGTTTAAAGCTTCGATGTCTGCAGCAATGTGTCCGGCCACAGCCCCGGTGCTGTTGTTTTCGGCGGGTTCAGTCCCGGCTTGTTGTGGCGTTTCTTCAGCTTCAGTTTGCAGCAACTCTTTGGCTATATCCTTCTCTTCAGTAGTTTTTTGATTTTTGTTTTTCTTCATATCTGTATGTTGTTTCTTAGCTGTTTACAAAACAATAACCCACTCCGGTAATTTTACCGCGTGAGTTCCGTAATGTCGTTCTGTCGGTTCACAAGAATACTGCCAAAACAAACCTGAGCTTGTTTTGGCAGTTTCTCGCTGAAATTTTGTCAGTTTATGTAGCTGATATCATTTTTCATTGTTTTCCCTTTCGAGCCAGCGAATAAAGTTTTCAGGGTTCTCATCGAAAGTAAAGGCATGATTGATAGGCTCACCCTTGGTGTTTAGCATAACGTAAAAAGGTTGGGCATTGGCACCGAATTTTACCCTTTGCAGATAACTCCATTGATCACCTATGCTTCGTATTCTGCGTGTTTTGCCATTTTCTTCCACCGTGTAAGGCTTTTCCAGCGGTGTTTTATCATCCACATACAAGGTGATAAGAACATATTCATTTTCGAGTAATTCTTTAACCCGGTGGTGAGTCCAGACTGTGGCTTCCATTTTGCGGCAATTTACACAACCGTAGCCCGAGAAGTCGATGATTACCGGCTTGTCGTTTTCTACAGCATATTTCATCCCTTCTTCATAATTGCTGAATTTGGCGTGAACTTCATGTTCGTAAAGGCTGAAATCCTGGGTGCTAAGTGGGGGTGCAAAGGCGCTGATGGCTTTGAGTGGTGCACCCCACAAACCTGGAACCATATACAGTGCGAAGGAAAGTGAAATGATGGCTAAGAATGTTCCTAAAACAGATGTATGCTTTGTTTCGCTGTCGTGCGGGAAACGCAGTTTTCCCAGCAGATAAAATCCTAACAAGGTAAAAATGATAATCCACAATGACACAAACACTTCGCGGTCGAGTATTCTCCATCCGTAGGCAAGGTCGGCCACCGACAGGAATTTGAGAGCGAGCGCCAGTTCGAGAAACGCAAGTACCACCTTCACTTTGTTGAGCCAGCCACCCGATTTTGGCATCGTTTTCAACAGGGAAGGGAAAAAAGCGAAGAAGGTGAACGGGATGGCCAGTGCTACAGCAAACCCGAGCATCCCGATGGCAGGAGCCAAAAGTGTTCCCGTACTTGCCACTTCTACCAGCAAAGTGCCTATAATCGGACCGGTGCATGAAAATGATACCAACACCAATGTAAAGGCCATGAACAAAATACTCAGCAAGCCTGCTGTACTTTCAGCTTTGGCATCGAGTTTTGTCGACCAGGAGGAGGGGAGGGTAATTTCGAAAGCTCCGAAGAAAGAAATGGCAAAAACCACAAGCAACGCAAAGAAAAGAAGGTTGAAAACAGCGTTGGTCGACATGCTGTTCAGAGCACTTGCCCCAAATATCAGCGTTATCAGAATACCCAGAGTAACATAAATCACTACTATCGATAAACCGTATAATATTGCGTCCCTGCGTCCTTTCGATTTATTCTCGGAACGTTTCAGGAAGAAGCTTACAGTAATTGGAATGATTGGCCAAACACAAGGTGTGAATAAAGCGAGAAAGCCGCCTGCAAGTCCTGCAAAAAAAATCAGCCACAATGATGCTGAGCCGGCACTTCCTGCCTGCTCGCCAAAAGCACGTAATTCGTCAATTACTGGTTTCCAGTAGTCAGTAACAGCTTCTGATACAATGCTTTTTGTTGAATCTGATGCCCCATCAGGTACAACTTGTTCTTCGGCTGATATTGCAGTGTTTTTGACGATTTGCGTTGAAGCCAGGGTGGATTCCACAGCAGGCTTTTTCGACTCAGCAGTTACCGACTTCGGAGCTCCGAGACTAAACTCATCCTCCGCAGGAGGCAAACAACGCTCATCATCACAAGCCATATATTCCACATAACCTTCAATCCGTATTTTGGAAGCATCTGTAAATGTGATTTTCTGAATAAATACGGCTTCTTTAGCATACCAACTCAGGTTCATACTAAAGTTTTTGTCGTACACTTCCAGCAGTTTTGAAGTGGAAAATACCTCACCCGACTTCTGCACATTTTCCATTGTTTCATACACAAAACGTGTTGGTCGCGGTCCACCCGATGGCAATTTCATTCCATACAGGTGCCATTTATCCTCGATTTTTGCTTTGTGTATAATTTCACCAGTGGTTTTACCCGTAATTCTCAGCTCGTGCAACCACTTAATTGGTTCGTAAATCTGTGCTCCGGCCATCAGTGCCATCAGCAACATTACCATGAATAGCGACAGTTTTCTGATCATATGCTTTTTAAATTTTTGCGCAAATCTAAAACAATAAATGAATATATGAATAAACGTTCATATGAATTTTGGAAATCTTAACAGCTTGAAAAGAAAATTGGAAAAGGAGAAAGCTTATAAACGATCCGGGTACAAAAAAAGTTCATGAACATCCAAAATTCGCATATTGTGATTAGCACAGCACATTTTCTGAAACATTGCTGATATTCAACGTGTTGACTTACTAAATGGTTTTCTCACATCTTCCTGTACACCTCCTCAAATGGTACCCTGAAGCGTTCGCCCCAAATGCCTTTGTTTCCATCGCGGTAGCCACACGAAATAATCATGTTGATTTCGGCAGCACAGGGTAGTTTCAGTAGCTTTTTTACCCTTCGGCTGTCGAAACCTTCGACGGGGCAGGTATCGTAGCCTTCGTTGGCCATCGCAATCATGAAGGTTTGAGCGGCCAAAGCGCATGTTTTGTGGAGCACAGCCCGTTGTTCGGCTTCTGAAGTTTCGATGAACATGGGTCTGAAAATTGTCACCGATAATGAAAGCAGCTTTCGGAACATGCCAAGCAATCCGAAAAAGCGCGCATACAGAAAGGGAATGGCCAGATTGTAATACATACTTCTTGCCTTAACGCGCCGTTCATGACTGTCGGTCGGACTGTGGCGGATGATGTTACCACTTTCAAATTCGATGTTTTGTTTCGCTCGCCGGCGGTGCAAATCCTGCCGGGTAACAAACACCACCAATTGATTGGCAGTTGATACGGCTGGTTGCGAAAATGAGGCATACGCTAATTTGTTAATCAATTCACGGTCGGTGATGTGGTAAAACTCCCACAATTGCATGTTCGAACTATTTGGTGCCAAAGTAGCCAGTTCGATGCAATGTTTCACTTTATCAGTGTCGAGGGCTTTGTTGGTGATGAAACGGCGCACTGAGCGGCGGAAATGGAGTGCTTCTTCGAGGTTCATTGTAATATTTTGAGTTCTGAGTATTATTTTTTTTGCAAAGGTAAGCAGAATTTGGATTTTATAGGTTGTGTTACATAAATTGCGATGTATTTGAATTTTGTGACCGAACTTGTCAAAGCGGGGCGGTAATTTTGTGGTAAAATACGAACTCATACTTTTAAGTCAGCAAAAAAACATCTTAACTTGCTGCTGAAATTGTCCCAATAATGGGGAGTACTCTCATTTTAAAATTCCGGCCCAATCACCTCGTCAGCATAAACTTAAAACTCACCCCGAAGTTCGTTGAAGAAACCGGGAAGGTGGATGAAATGAGCGGGGTACTTACCTGGCGATCGTAGAATACCTGGATATTGACTTTGGAGCTGAAAACGTAGTCGGCCATGAACTTGATGGTGAGCAGGCGGTTTCCGCTCGAAGCCTGTGTGAGATTCTGGTCGATTTTGCGCAACAGCGACCTGATGTCTTTGTAGGAGAGATCGGCATTAAGTTTAAGGTCGTTTTTGATGCGCGACTGGGTGTCGTTTTTCAGTTTCAGAATCAAATCAAAATCTTTAACCACAAAGCCCCAACCAATTACAAACTCGTCGGTCATGGCATCTATTAATTGTGTGCTCGAAAGGTTCAGTGCCAGATTGCGTTGTTTTTTGTATTCCAGCTTGGCTGTCATGCTGTTTTTAAGGACAGCATTGATACCAATCAACGGACTGAACTGTTCGGTGAGCGAAACCGACGAAATATCGTAGGGCGATGAAGGTATCGGGTTGTTCGACTGCACATCGCGGATATAGCCCAGCGCATTATCGTCGTTGCCCATGGCTACCCAGGTAGAGTAGGAGGTGTACGAGCCGATGCTGTAACGCGCAGTATAAGCATGGGTTATGCTGATCGACCTGAAATTATCCCTCACCCATTGAATGCGCGAAAGTCCGTCGTAGCTTATGCGCCAGTTGGGAAGCAGGCTGGCCAGCGAGGGGAAGGGTGAAGTATCGACCAAATCGCGGTTTTGTCCGGTGTAAGCTGCTAAAAATGAAGGAATAAGCACTTCAGGTGAATTTACATTGTACCCGCCGAGTGCAGGGTCGTACTCTTTACCGGCCAAAGGGTGGTTGGCCATAAAACCGGTGTTCGGATAGCGGGTGTTGCGGTAGCGGCTGTTCAGGCGATCGGCAAAGTATTGCCTGTTATTCATCAGGTTGGTAAATGCTTCCGAGGCGTAGTTGTTTTCGGCATTTCCAACCGGTTTGAAAGCTGTGGCAAGCGCTACCATGGTGATGTTATAACTGCCGTTGAAAGTGGTTGGCATACCAGGAAACATATACTGAATGGTAGTGTTCGAGGCTACATAACGCTTGGCATTCAAATCGATTTTCATTCCGGGAATAGGTTCAAGCGAGGCTTTTAAGTCGAAGTCGGAAGTGAATGCCGAGGTAGCAGGATTGATGATGGAATCGCCCATGAACATCCATTCATCTCTAACTGCATTGTCGAGCGTGTTGTTGTCGTGCAAACCAAAAGCAAAAGCCAGTCCGGGAGCATGCGTTCCATTGAACATTTTTTCCTGACCTATTAAACTGGCTTTACCAAGGAAGCCCGGCATCACCAGACTGCTTGTTTCGCGGTAAGTAATCGATGCCCTGCGCACCATCATGAGTGTACGGGCAGCCCGCTCAGCGAAATCGCGCCGGAAAGTGCGCACATTCGGGTCGAAGGTTACCAAAGTTACCGAAACACTGTCGGATGTAATATTACCAACAACTTCGATGCTGGTAGGGTCGGTTACCTTGTATCTCAGTTTAACGGGTTTACCTGCTTTGTCCGTTGCCGTGAATTTGAAACTTTGCGTTCCCAGCCGGTGGCTTACAGCCACATTCTTGCCCTTTTCCAGGCTGATAACCTGATTGAAGGTGCGGGGTTTGAAATTCGGATTGGGCAACTGCGGAGTGGTACGTGCAAACCTGGTATTCACATCGCGCAGGAATTTCGATTTGTTGTATAAGTTTTCGAAATTGAACTGTGCATCAGCCTGTAGCGAACGCATACTCGTGGCAATATTTCCGAAATCGGCTGCTCCCTGCAGTCGTGCGGTGCGGTTCCAGTTGTAATTGGCATTGTAGGTGGTATTAAGCGATGTAACCCAGTCGAGCAGAGGGATTTTATTTACCGGAATATTCCAGGAAGCATTGAAAACCTGCTGATATGAATAGGGCGTACCTAATTTGCGTATATTGGCCCACACGGTATCGCGCCATTGCTCGTAGTATTCCTTTCCAAATTCGGGAGTGTAGTAGGGCTCAGCGATATTGGCATTGGTGGCGGTTTGCAGACTAAACCTCATGGTGCGTGTTAAATCCCATTTGATATCGAACTGCCTGTTCCACATAAAATCCTTACTAAAAGATGCATCCAGGGCATCAGCTCCACCCGAACCTGCATCGAAATTGAAATCACGTAGTTTAATCTGGGAATACTGCCGGCTCATGTTGGTGTTGAAGCTGATGGAATTGGGGAAGTAGTTCAGACTCAGATCCTGCAGTATTTTCAACGAAGGTTTGTCGAATGCTTTGACTTCTCTGAAAGGCTCAAACGGCTTCGGGTTGAAACTATGCAGGTAATTGATTGCACCTCGTTCCTGTTTAATCAGGTTTTGCTCCACTGCCGGACTGTGCTGATTGGTTTCGGATATCGAATAGGAAACTGTAAAATTTGCCGGATCATAAAATCGCGGTTCTTTACTTTTAATATTCACTCTTGCCGAAGCGATATTGAAACTTTTGGATGTTTGCACTGTTTGTGAAATTGAAAGCAGTGAATCCCGCTGAATCTGATTGTCGAGATTACTCAGGGCATCGCTCAGTTCAATGTCCTGATCCAACGGATTGAATTTCGGACTCAACGTTTCGTTGGTGTAAGAGAAGTAAACCGGTAGTTGAATTTTTGCTTCTTTGGGCAGGAATCGTCCCATTTCCAGCGACGTTGAAAAACTCATCTGATATAAATCGTCCATCCTGCGGTCCATCACATTGCTTTCGAGACTCCCATAGCCCGCTGTTTCGGCCCTTCCCGCGAAATTGATATTTCCGATATCCGAGAGTCCAACCGCCAGGTTGGCCATGGCAGCCCAGCCGCTTTCTTCGTTAAACTGCGACATGCGGAGTTCGTTTACCCACACTTCTCCCGATCGGATATTATTGCTGCGGTTGCGGACACCAATCATAATATTCTCCACTTCGGATATGGAAGGATTTCCAACAATGGTAATGCGGTTTTTTGGTTTTTTAGGATCGAAAACGGTATAGGGAAGGAGATTCGAAACACCCTGCATTGTTTCTCTGGCCTTGTTTCTCCTGAGTTTCGCTTCGGTCAGTATTTCGAACGGAAAATCAATCTTATTCTCTGGGTACCAAACTGTTTCGCGGTCCGATTGGCTGCTCGAACTGTACAACCCGTAGGGAGTAAGCCGCAAGGGCACTTCGTATTCGTAATAGTTGTTTACCATGTCGCTACCGATGCGCACAAAACAAGTGAGGTCGTAGTCCTGCAGGTTACTTGGGTCATCGACTAATTTCTCGGCATGCACAAACAACTGCATCCGTTTATACTGCCGCATGTCGTACGAAGTGTTTTTATAAACAGCACGTGCATCGCCGGGAGCCAGATTGTACACCTTCATGAGCATCGATTGTTCATTTTGACGCAGCATTTGCGGCTGACCAGGATCGGTAACTCTCGAAATACCCGGAGGCAGGATGTAATTCACGGGCGTCTTGTCTGAATTTTCTTCTATATTCACGGCCTGCACATCTATTTTTCCGTTGGAAGATGGTACCCGTCCAGGAGGATGTAATTCCTTGGTGTAAGTTCTCCACTCGCCACGAACCAGATCAAGGGTGGCAAAACGCAGGTGTTTCTCCCGTTCAAAATTGGTCATAAACATCCTGATGAAACGTATTGATTTGAAATTGCGGATATTGCCGATTTTATCGTCGAATTCGCGCAGTGGTATTTTAAACTGATACCAGGTTACAGGTTCTATAGTTCCATTCTCGAGTCTTACATTCGAAGTTATCCTGTCGGCAATGTAATTAGTTCCAACTACCATCTTTTCCGGACGGATTTCAACCTTGTATTGGAAATAGCGCTCGTATTCATTCAGGGTATTGTCGTTGTTGATATCCTCAATGTCGGGCAGCGAAGTGGCTGTGGTTGTGTAGGTTTGCGTAGAATTTGCAGCATCTGGCGAGTTGCCTTCGGTACCGTTATAGCGCTTGTAACGGGTGAGTATATCAGCATTGTTGTCATCCCAGTGTGGATTACGGTAAAAGCTGTAATTATCTCCTGCCGGGTCGTTGAGTGGTGAAAATGGATCATCGAGCATTTTTACCCTGGTGGCTTCATTAACCTTGCGTCTAACTGCCTCAACATAATTTTGATAAGAAGAGAATGTGAATTCCTTCGCTGTAGATAAACCATTGAGTCCCACGTCCTGTTTGGCTCTGGCTCCAGCCGAATTGTCGAATGCAAGTACTGTGGATTGTGAGCGGGGCACATCTCCCCATACCGTTGTTGCTACTTTGTTTGGGTCTTCATCGACAGGCAAACCATGTTCAAAAAATTTCTTGCCGTCTTTCAGGATGTCTTCACTCAGATCACCCAGGTTGAAATACAGCTCGCCACCCCGGTCAGTTCCATCGTTATAAATAAAAGGGTCCATCATCCAGAATTCCAGATATTCGATGTTGGAAGTTTCAAAATCAGTTACATCGAGTTTTCGCATGATACCACCCCACCGGCGTTCGGGATTCATCAATGTTCCGTCGGGATTCATGCCATCGGCATCGAGGTTGTACGGTCCACGTTCCTGCGGATAGTATGAGAGATTCATCACAGTGAGCCGTGTGGTGAGGGTCGAAGGCGTTTCGCGATTCGGAAAAATTTCGGGAATGAGTATCGTACGGGTGTGATGGTTCGATTGCGAAGCGGTATTGTTGCGCAGATTGGGCGGGGTCGAGGGATTATTCTGGTTCAGCAGCGGATCCACAAAATACCAGTTAATTAATGCTCTGTTTTTTCCATAGTCGATATTATTGCTAAGTGCAGCTTCCGGAAAAAGTGGGTTGGGGTTGTTGCTGAAAGGTGTACTCGCAAGGTACCAGTTAACCGGATAATTGATGTTGATGTTGGTTTTGGTCGATTCAAAATCGTCGAGATAAGCATAACCTTCCTGGCCAACAACTTTGTGATGACCCGGGAGCAATTGCGCAAATTCAGCATTTAGGGCAAAGGTCGAAGGTGCAGTTGCATCCACAAAAGGCAGTTTGTCGAGCATGTTGGTGAGCCACTGCGATTGTTTACGCCACGAAGTATTCAGCCCCCAAATGGTGTTGGCGATGGGCTCGTTACCTGTATTCACTTTGGTGGTCAGTGGCATTTCAGAAAGCCGCATGATGGTTCCGCCCAGACTGAAATCCTTACTGAACTGGTATTCGAGGTGGGTTCCGAGCATGGTTTTGCGCTGCAGACTGAACATCGACTGGTTTTCGAGTTTCACATCCACGCGTGTACCCGACTCAATAATCGACTGATTGATGATGTTAACCGTTCCCATGGTGTAATCCACGATGTAATCCACATTTTCGGTGAGGGTAGCACCTCCGGCAGTCACTGTTACCGAACCACGTGGCACATTCATGGCATTCAGTCTTATTTCGGACCCACTGCTGGCTTTGTATTCTCCTTCGAGGAAAAATTTGTTTTTTTCGCTGAATTCCTGTGCAACTACAAGCGTTGAATCGTATAATTCCTGAAAAACATACCTCTTGGCAATATTATCATCGCCTATCATTTTCCGGAGATGTGAACCAAAAGGTTCCAATACCGGAAACATGATTCTTCCGGACGATGAAAAAGCTGTGTAGCCTTCCACATAGTCGAACTGGCCATCGGGATTATTTTCCTGTCTCGGATCGAGGCGGTCGAGATTCATCACCCTGATAAGCAGCTGGTTTTTGATATTTCCTTCGGTAAGATATCGGAGTTTGGTACCGATGGAGTCGTTGCGGTGCACAACATTCAGTTCAAACTTATCTTTCTGAATCTGCATGGCTCCGAGATAGTAGATATTTTTCATCATCAAATCCCAGATAGCTAATTGTGGTGATTGGGAGGTTCCCTTCAAAAGCTTTACTATCAGCGCATTGGGCGACTGAATCGGGTCGTTCGAAAATTCTCCCACCTGAAATACCTCTCCTCTGAAAGAGTATTCGTAGGCAATACCGAGCACCTCGTCGGGGTTGAGTGCATTACGTAACGAAAGAGTTCCGAGGGTTGGGTTAAAGTGATATTCCGAAGGTTCGAGCATGCGTGCGCTCTCAATCTTTTCGTAATCTTCACCACCATAAATGCTATAACCACTCAGATTTTCAGCTAATACTGCATTTGTACGCTTGATGTCGCGAACCCCATCAAGATTTTTCACTTCATTGTACAAAGTGTTTGCATCGTTGAAGGGCAAAGTGCTTCCTCCAGCCCTGGTCCAGTGTGTATTGTCGATGCGTTCTGTTTCGGCTAAGTCCATGAAAGCAACAATATTCCTTGCCTGATTGAAGTTGGCTCTTTTGTTGGTAATCCATACCTCAACACGATTAACTGTGATTCCCGAGGAGATAAACGGCAATCTGCTCATAGCGGTTTCAAAGTTATTCCTGAAATAATGTGCTATGAAGAAATGCCTGTTCTCATCGTAGTTATCGACACTCACCTCGAAACGGGTGGTTTGTGCTCCACCCCTGGAACTTACTGTTTTGGTTTCCGATTCCTGCTGCGAAGCTAAGGCCGAAACACTGAGTTTTCCGAATTGCAGGTCGGTACGCAAACCAAACAGGGCAGTACTTCCTGAGATGAGCGAACTGTTAAGCTGCATACTTACATTGCCGGCCTGAATGCTGCGAATTATATCGTCTTCGTTGCCTTTGTAGTTCAGTTTCACCAGCTTCTGGTCAAAATCAAAAGTCGATTCGGTATTGTAGTTCATGTTCAGAGTAACCTTATCGCCAACCGATCCACTTACATTCATTTGAATTTTCTCATCGAAATCGAAATTGGTGGTTTGGCGCATGCGTTCGGTAAGCGCAGGGTTGTCGAGCCTGTTCGACTTAATACCAAAGATAAGTTCAGCCGAACCCTGGGTGCGAATCTGTACCCCTCCCGGACCGAAAATCTTATCAGCCTTACCAATATCAAATTTAATATCTGTGATTGAGAATTTATCCTCGTTGTTGGCTTCTGCTTTGGCATTCAGCTCTTTCCAGTATTCATTCATCTCCTGCCGGGCCGAATAGCTGCGGTACTCCTGGTCGGTCATCGAAAAAGGCGTGGTAATTTCCATTTCGCCAATGCGGGTACGAACTATATAATTTCCGGTTCGCAGGTCATATTCTACCGTAGTTTTCACATTGTCAGGCATAGGAGCATCCAACGGTTTTTTTTGTGTTAGTTCCTCAATGCTGTTGTGTGTGGTTTTTTTGACTTCAAAGGCAGGCGCAGGATTTTCAGCTTTTTTCTCATCTTCAGAAAATAGCATTTCCGTACCCGTTTCAGTATTCAGTACCCCGAATACCGAGCCAAGCACAAAAAGCATGAAGATAATGAGATATTTTGCCTTGTTACTGAAAATCATAAGCTTTTTTTTGAGCACCAAACCGATAAATTTCTACATGCTTTTGAGGGCAGTGCGAATGAGTTGTGCCACCTGCATTCCAGGGTCCTGATTTAGAATCTGATCCACCACTTTCTGCGAAATACCTGCAGTAAAGCCAAGCATCACCAATGCCTGAATGGCTTCGTCGCGTGTTTCGCCGGTAGCAGAAAATGCCAAACTACTACTACTGTCGCTGAGGTTGATTTTAAGCACTTTATCGCGCAAATCCACAATAATGCGCTGAGCCGTTTTGGGTCCAATACCCTTTACAGCACTCAGTGCAGCCGCATTCGAAGTAGCAATCATCTGCTGTATTTCGGCCACTCCGTACGACGACATTATCATGCGGGCCGTATTCGCACCTATGCCCGAAACCGATATCAGCATCAGAAAAAGCTGCCTTTCGGAAGGATGAATAAAGCCAAACAGGCTGTGTGCATCTTCACGAATGGCTTCATACACAAATAGTTTGGCGCGCGTACTGCCACTAAGGGCGGTGAAAGTGGGAAGCGCAATATTGATATAATAACCGATTCCGGCTGTCTCAATCACCGCAAAGGTAGGATTCAGCTCTGCAAGTTCTCCGTGGATGTAATCAATCATATAAACGGGTTTTTTAACCGACAAAAATAACTAAAAATCCGGGGACCGAAAACAGTGCAACAACTTTACTGTGGCACTTTTCAGCATTTTTCCGGTCATTTAATAACGGTTTATTTCTGGAAAAAGTACAGAGGGGGGTGAAAATTGCTACCTAATTTAACTGAAAATCGGGAATTTCTTGTACATACCCAACAAATCTATGGTTTCTGTACGCAGTTTAGTGCGTACAAATTTTTTGGTTTCCTCATCCATAAGTTCGCCTAATCCATTCAACATGCCTTTATCGGATAATTTCTCCAGACTTTGAATGCATTTTTGAATGTAATCATCCCAGGATGTTTGCATTCTTGTTTCCACTAATTTTTTGCACAGAAAACTTGACAAAAGCAATTTGGTTTTGTCAACTCTAAAAAAACCACTACATTTGAAGTTAAATTAAAAACACCTATTCAATCTCACCGAAAATAAAAAACAACAATATACATGACTATTGCAGAACTCAAACAGCTTAAAGAGAGCGAAGACAAAGTTGAATTTAAAGAAGCAAAAAGAAATTATCCGTTTAATGGGGGTTCGCATACATCACAGGACGAACGTCGTAAATGCTTTTTAGGATATGTTGTTGCCATGGCAAACGAAGGCGGAGGAATGTTGGTATTGGGTATGGCTGACAAGCATCCTCACAAAGTTGTTGGTTCTGATTATGGAAAAGGCAAATTGGGTGAACTTGCCGATGCTGTTTATTCTCATTTGGCTATTCGGATTCGGTTTGAAGAACATTTTGAAAATGATTTGCGAATATTAGTTGTTTATATTCCCTCTCGACCAATTGGCAAAACCTTAAAATTTGAAGGCGTTCCGCTTATGCGAATTGGTGATAGTTTGCGGAATATGAGTGATGAGGAATTATTTTCTATCCTTTCCGAACAAGAGCCCGACTTTTCAGCCAAAATATGCGAAGGATTGACACTTGCCGATTTAGATGAAAATGCGATTCTGAAAATGAAAGAAGCGTATTCCAAGAAACAAGATAATCCTCAATTTATGTCTTTGTCTAACTCGCAAGCGTTGTCTGATTTAGGATTGACAAAAGCGGACCAACTGACTTATGCTGCATTAATTTTGGTTGGTAAAGTGGAAGCAATAAACAAATATTTGCCTCAGTCGGCAATTCATTTTGAATATCGCAACACCCTTTCACAAATTGTATTTGATAGTCGAACAATTTTCGCCGGTCCTTACTATTTGATAATCGATGATTTGTGGGAAGCAATAAACCAACGGAACGGAAAAATACCTGTTCAAGAAGGTCTTTATATTTTTGACATTCCGTTTTTCAACAAAGAAGTTATTCGAGAAGCCATTAATAATACAGTAGCACATCGCGATTATCGTAAAACAAGTGAAGTGCTTATCAAACAATTCCCTTATCACCTTTCATATCATTAATCCAGGTGGTTTCCCTTTAGGTGTAACACTCGACAATCTGCTAACTGTGAGCAGTACTCCACGAAATCGCTTACTAGCAGATGTACTGGCAAAAACCGGTATAGTTGAACGAAGCGGTCAGGGTGTTGACAAAGTTTATTATCAAACCATTTCAGAGGGAAAACCCGAACCAGATTACAGCTATTCTGACAATTTTCAAGTTGAATTACGGCTTTCTGCCGTAGTTGAAGAAAAGGCATTTTCATTGTTTATTAGACACATACAGGAAAACAGAAAAGATGATGAAAAGCTTGGAGTTCAAGAAGTAATTGCCCTAAACAGAATTAGGAAAGACACTTATAAAAATTCGGTAGATGAAACAGTCATTAAAAAGCTGATTAAAGAAGGATTGGTTGAGCGAATAGGAAAAACAAATTCACAGAAGCTTATTCTTGGAAAAGAGTATTTTGTATTTACCGACAAAAAAGGAGAATATTCGGCCATTAAACCAATTGACAACAAACAAGCGAAAAGTTTAATCGTTCTTCACTTACAGGAATTTGGGAAGGCTAAAATGGCTGACTTTGAAGCCTTGTTAAACCGATTTATGAACAAGAATCAAATACGTTACTTGATTGAACAATTGGTAGAACAAGGAGTGTTGGATAAAGAAGGACAGTTCAAAGGAACAATCTATTCACTAACAAAAAAGGAGAAATAATACGGAGATTAAATCCCCGTATTTTCCCCGTATTTTCCCTAAATACGAAATAAATATTGAAAACTTGTTTGTATTACAAACACTTTATCAGCCAGTTACGTCATTTTGTAAATCCCCATATTTTTACTGAGAAACAGAAAATTCCACTTATAATTGATTTTCATGTTGAATGACGAAAAATAACCAACGAAAGAAACAAAACTAACGAAGATAATGAACGAGAACCTAATCGAGTAGACCGCCCTGCCGGTGATTATCCGACAGGGAGAGCCTCTCACACC
>CAYGJI010000028.1:0-30659 GCA_964350125.1 uncultured Paludibacter sp.
CATTTCAAAATAGCTATCAAAAATTACGACATTATTTTCTTCCTATTACTTAGTAAATGCTTTATTATTATTTACTTCTTGTTTTTCGTGAATCTTTCATTGAGCAAATCAACAATTTCCTTGGTAATGTCGAACCCTGGTTCTCCAAGCAATATATTGTCGTTGGATGTATTGCTCAGAATCAACTGATATCCTTTGTTTTTGTTGTAGATTTTCAGCAAGTTGTTGATGGTGTCGCGAAGCTGTTCGCTCATTTTTTGTTGTGACTCCATAAGTTCCTGCGAAAGTTTGGCATTCAATTGCTGCAGGTCCTGCTGCTTTCTGATCAATCGGGCTTGTTCCTCTTCGGCACGTTCACGGCTCAGAAATGCATTGTTCTCAAGTTTGCGTTGAAATTCAGCCATCTCACCCTGCAACTGACGGTCGCGAACGTTGAGATCCAGTCTCGAATCTTCTGCTTTTTTCAGTAAACTTTCGTTCGATTCTTTAGCGAAATGATAATTAATAAGTAAAGAATCAATGTTTATATACGCAATTGGTAGCAGGGCAGAATGTGTTGAGTAACTCATTGACAAAACCGGATTGCTGGTTTTTGTCCCTTTATTTCCAAGAAAAAGTACATACAAAACGATTACAGCTATTGCCAATACCACATTAAAAATGAGAGAAATATTCTTCATATATTATATTTTAAAAATTCCGGATCATATCGTCGACCATTTTCGTTGCTTTCTGTTTTTGAGCATCCTTGTCCTGAGATGTGGCGCAGCCAATGCCTTTATCCTTCAGTGCCTGATTTCCACCAATATGGATATTGGGAAAAGCACCTCCGCGAATAAAAAATACCCTGATGCCAAAAAGGAGAATGCCGATGAACAATAAAACTGCTGACACCACAAAGGCTTCTAACATAATTATTAATTTAAACGATTTGCAAAGATAGATTTATTTGATGTTCAACAATCTTTTCAATGTTGCAATTTTAAATAATTGAATAATAAGTTACATAATTTAACAATTAGTTTATCCATTCGCTTACAGGCGGACAGGTACAAACCAGATTACGATCGCCAAAGGCATTATCAACACGTGCAACATTGGTCCAGAATTTGTTGTTTTTCAGCCAATTAGCCGGATAGGCAGCTTTGCTTCGCGGATAAGAGTGGTTCCACTCATCAGCAGTAACTTCATATTCGGGATGTGGTGCATTTTTTAGTACATTATCAGTCATGTCAGCCAGCCCAAGCTCAATTTCAGTGATTTCAGCATAAATTGACAACATCGCTTCAGCAAAACGGTCGAGTTCGGCCAGCGATTCGCTTTCTGTAGGTTCAACCATGAGGGTTCCGTGTACTGGAAATGAGAGGGTAGGAGCATGGAATCCATAATCGATAAGCCTCTTGGCAATATCATTTTCAGTGATTCCGCATTGTTGCTTAAACCGGCGACAGTCGAGAATGAGTTCGTGACCCACCCGTCCATTTTCGCCTTTGTACAACACGCCGTAGGTACTGTCGAGTTTAGAAGCTAAATAGTTGGCATTGAGGATGGCATGAGCTGAAGCCTTCTTAAGACCTTCGGCCCCTAACATCAAAATATATCCATAAGTAATTACAAGTACTCCTGCACTACCATAAGGCGCAGCAGAAACACGGTTTGGTTCACCCTGTTTTTTTCCGGGCAGGAAAGGAGCAAGATGTGCCGCTACGCAAATAGGTCCGACACCCGGACCCCCGCCTCCATGAGGTATTGCGAAGGTTTTGTGCAGGTTTAGATGACAAGCATCGGCACCGATGGTGGCCGGATTGGTTAATCCAACCTGTGCATTCATATTGGCACCATCCATATATACCTGGCCTCCGTTTTCATGGATGATGGTGCACATTTGTTTGATATTTTTCTCGAAAATTCCGTGTGTCGAAGGATAGGTAATCATGCATCCAAGCAGATTGTCCTTGTGTTGAATGGCCTTCTCTGTCCAGTCTGCCAGGTCTACATTGCCCTGTTCGTCGCATTTAACCACCACAATGCTCATGCCTGCCTGAGCTGCACTGGCAGGATTGGTACCATGTGCTGATGCGGGAATCAAAACGGTTCGCCGCTGGCTTTCACCAATCGATGTGAGATATTTGTAAATGGTTATTAGTCCTGCAAATTCGCCGGAAGCACCTGAATTGGGTTGTAAGCTGCAGGCTTGAAACCCTGTAATATAGCAAAGTAAGCCTTCGAGTTCTTCTATCATTTTGTAATATCCATCAGCCTGATCCTCGGGGACCAAGGGATGAATGGCGTTGAATGCAGGCATGCTTAAAGGTAGTAATTCGGCAGCAGCATTTAACTTCATGGTGCATGAGCCCAGAGATATCATCGAATGAGTGAGTGAAATATCTTTGCGTTCA
Organism: uncultured Paludibacter sp.; assembly: GCA_964350125.1. Taxonomy (GTDB): domain Bacteria; phylum Bacteroidota; class Bacteroidia; order Bacteroidales; family Paludibacteraceae; genus Paludibacter. The sequence continues at coordinate 2,400 of CAYGJI010000028.1, forward strand.
AGTCTTTTGATATAGCGCATCATTTCGGTTTCACTCCTGTAAATATTAAAAACTTCCTGTTTCAGAAAAGTTGATTTCCTTTCGAATTGTTCGTCGAATGCCATGAAATAGCGAACATCATCGTCTGAAACATATGCCGGTCGGTTACCAGCGGTTTTGGCGAAAATCTCAATCAATGTGTTTAAGTCTGCCAGGTCTGTTGTTTCATCAATGCTAATTCCGATTTCTTCGTTTTCAAGATATCTCAGATTGACCTCATAATACAATGCTGCTTTTCTGATGTCATCCTGACTTATTCCATATGGCAGCTGAATTCTAAGTGTATCGAAAAAGTTTTCGTTCAACTGGCTATATCCATAAACCTGGAGAATTTCGTTGAAGTAGCTGGCGAAGCTGTGAATTCTGAGTGCAATTCTGCGAATGCCTTCGGGTCCGTGATATACGGTGTACATACCGGCCATATTAGCCAATAACGCCTGCGAAGTACATATATTGGAAGTTGCTTTTTCTCTTCTGATATGCTGTTCGCGTGTTTGCAAAGCCATGCGGTAGGCTGTTTTTCCATAGGCATCTTTACTCACACCAATGATGCGGCCAGGCATTTCGCGTTTGTAAGCTTCCCTGCAGGCAAAATATGCAGCAGAGGGTCCACCGAAATTCATCGGAATTCCCCAGCGTTGTGTGGAACCAAAAACGATGTCGGCGCCCCATTCGCCCGGAGGAGTGATGAGAGCCAGACTCAGAATGTCGGCAGCAACAGCAACTTTGATTTCCTTTGCAGCAGCTTTTCTTACCAATTCGCTGTAGTCGTAAATGTTGCCATAATTATCAGGATATTGCAGTATGATACCGAAATATTCGTCGGTGGGTTCAAACTCTTCAAAATCACCGGTTATCATTAAGATATTCTGCACTGAGGTTCTGGTTTTCAGTACTTCGAGTGTTTGGGGAAACAGGTTATCGGCTACAAAGATTTTTTTTACTCCCCTTTTCTCCTGGTCGCGGCTGCGGATGTTATACATCATGGTAGCGGCTTCGGCTGCTGCAGTGGCTTCATCAAGCAGGGAGGCATTTGCTATGTCCATGCCCGTAAATTCGCAAACTGCAGTCTGGAAATTCAGCAGTGCTTCAAGTCGACCTTGCGAAATTTCAGCCTGATAGGGTGTGTAGGAAGTGTACCACGATGGATTCTCGAGAATATTCCGCTGAATTACCGGAGGCAACATGGTATCGTACCAGCCCTGCCCGATATAATTTTTAAAAATTTGATTGCGTGATGCCAGTTTGCTGATATGCTGCAGAAATCTTTTTTCTGTCAAAGGCTGCGGTAGTTCGGGGAACTGATCGAGCAGAATGTCTGGTGGGATTGTTTCAGCAATTAGTGTACTGGTTGAGTCGAGGCCTAAAGCCTGAAGCATTTGCGCTTCGTCTTGGGGTTGTATACCTGTATGACGATCCTGAAATAATTCGGTCATTTTCGATTTCAAAATTGAATTTGGACGTACAAAGTTAGCCGAATATTTTCAATTCTGACATTTGTTAACAATAAAAAGATATCAACAGTTTTACATGTTATTAATTGGAGTTTTTTCAGTTATCTTTGTAGAAATTTTTATCAAAATGTCATTTTTAGCTTTTAATTTAAACAACACTCTTCATAAAGCCCTCGAGGAAATGGGTGTTACGCAGCCCACTACCATTCAGGAAAAATCGTTTTCGGTGATTATGTCGGGTCGTGATATGGTGGGCATTGCACAAACTGGTACAGGAAAAACTTTGGCTTTTCTGCTACCGGTCCTTCAACAGTGGAAATACAGCAAGGATAAAAACCCGACCATAGTGGTGGTGGTCCCTACACGCGAATTGGTACTCCAGATTGTTGAAGTGGCCGAAAAGCTCACCGCTTTCATGCAATTCAGAGTGTGTGGGGTTTATGGCGGAGTAAATATGGTGCAACAAACACCGTTTTTGATGGATGGATTGGATATGATTGTGGGTACCCCCGGACGCATGCTCGATTTTCTGCTTAATGGAACCTTGAAATTCAGGGAGGTAAAGAAATTTATCATAGATGAAGTAGATGAAATGCTGAATCTGGGGTTTCGCCCCCAGTTAATCAGACTGATGGATTTTCTGCCAACAAAAAGACAAAATCTGATGTTTTCGGCGACTATTACTCCCGATATCAGTGCATTTATCCATGATTATTTTACAGTCCCGCAGGAAGTGGAAGCTGCCCGCACCGGAACTGCACTTGCCAATATCAAGCAGGCTGCATTTAAAGTTCCCAATTTCAACACCAAAATGCGTCTTTTGCATTTTCTGCTTCAAAATCATCCCGAATTTTCGAAGGTGTTGTTATTTTGTTCTACCAAACAACTGGCCGATGCTGTTTATGAAGCACTTGTGCCTGATTACGAAAACCATCTGGCACTCATCCACTCTAATAAATCGCAGAATAACCGCTTCGAAAACCTGCGTCGTTTCAATCAGGGGGATGCCAGGATGTTGATCGCTACCGACATTGTGGCTCGTGGGCTCGACTTCGATGAAGTAACTCATGTGTTGAATTTTGATATTCCCGACGAGCCCGAAGCATATATGCACCGTATTGGTCGTACCGGACGCATCGATAAAAAGGGGGTTGCATTGGCTTTCTTTACACCCGATGATGCCTGGCGGCGGGAAGCTATTGAAGGACTGATGCAGCAGAAAATTAAACTCATGGCACTGCCTGATGGTATAGAAATTTCGGATGAATTGCAGACATGGGAATTGCCGGAAGTAAAAATGAAAAACCAGCTGGTTAAAATTGTTCGTCCGGAGCATGGCGGGGGTGCTTACCACGAAAAAATTGCCAAAAACAAAAAAGTCAACCAGAAAGTGCGCTATACCGATAAGATGATGGAAAAGTACGGCAAACCCATCAAGCGGGCGCAGAAAAAAAAATAATTCATTAAATGCTTATGGTGGTCTTGTGTTTTGTTTTAAAAAACGATAGGGACTGAATAATCATATTGATAAAGCCAACCGTTGTTTATTTCGATTTCATAGCTGCTATCATGTTGCTATAGAAGTCGTTCATTGCTTTTAGATTTTGGTTTAATAATATCATTTGTTCCTGGTATACACCTGTTTCTCTGATTAACTGTGATTGTTCCTTGAGCATCAGTCTGGAATTTTCCTGCTGAAGACGATAAACAGCATTTAGTTCTGAAATATTTTTATTCATGTTGGAGACATGCTGATGAAAATCGAGCGAACTTTTTTCAATGTTCAGTAAGGAGTCGGATATAACTTTGTATCTGAAAACTGTTTTTGAAGTGACATTCGCTATAACCGACTCGTATGCTTTGGCTGTTCTTTCGAGTGCTTCATCAGCTTTACCTATTGTTTTCAGATAGCGTGATGATGCTGCAGATACATCGCCCATGGAGTTGATGTTTTCTGTTGCATCAGTTAGTTTTTTCATCCCTTCGCCCATTTTCAGAAATAATTCTGAATTTAATTCTGAATTTTCGAGCATCAGATTTAATTTAGCCAAAGCATCGTTTTTTAAATTATCTGCTGATATTGATCCGGCTCCTCCATAACCCGGAAGAGGTAATATACCATGCACAGGTGAGGAGTCTTCATTGTTGTCAAAGGCATAAATAAAGAAGATGATTGCCTCTGTAATTAGTCCGACAGTTAACATTAGGTCTGCAAACATCCAGTGCTGGATTTTAAACAGTGCACCTAATACAACTATAGAAGCACCCACACTATACATTGATGAGAGAAATCTCTTAAATCTTTTTTTGTTGAGCTGGTTGATGTTTTTCATAATACTGCATTTGATGAAAATTAATGTATTGTAAGAATCAGAGGCATTAGTGTTCTGTTTTCGCCATCGTGGTTCGTCACCAGAATTTCGTCGAAAATTACTACCTGACCTTTGTTAGTGTTTTTGATTTCCTTTTTCATTTCTTCGGTAAGTTTTTCACTCTTAGATTCATAACTGTATTGATTAAATCCTCTCTGGAGTGTCATCCTGAATGAAATAACATTGAAAATTATTTCAAAATCAAAATCGACTGGCATACTGGCCAGAATCCTTCCGTTTTGAATCAGTAAATCTCTGGGAATAAACCCACTTTTGGCACCAATGATGATGGGTGTCGGATCAGGTACTTTTTTAATCCTGAATGTCTGATAACCGAGCCGTTTAATACCCTGTTCTGTTCTGACCGAAATCTCAATTTTAGCTTCATCGCAATTTTCAGGAACGGTTGCTATCCAATGATTTCTTTGTGTGGCAGATTTCAGGGTGCCGCAGGAAATTGACGGAATGATATTGTCGCCGGAAATTCCTGTAACAGCAAAGGTAATTGGGTTATCGACACCGACATACAGAACATTCATATTGGTAGCTGATACTGAAACTGCCGGATTAGCCACTGTATAATCATTTCTGAAATGATAGGTAATTTCGCTTCCTGAATTATTTCTGATACTCACAAAACCTGCATATTTTTCAAGTCCTGATTTTGTAGTCGGAAGTTTGAAAATGATTTTTCCCTGATTCCCTGAAATTAGGGTGGCCTGGTCCTTCATTTCAACCGGAAGTGAATCTACGCCCTGCATCAGATATACCTCTGGGGTACGTGAAGTGTCAAATGCAGCAACTATTATTTCCGCTTCATATTCATCACCAGTGAACAAGTAATTTGTTTTGGGTATTACTCTGGCAGCAACCTGATCGTATCTGTATTCATCTGCAGCTATTTCCCGTATCATTTCATCCATAATTTCTGTTTCGGTATTGATTATCTCAGTGATGAAATTGTTTAAAATCGGGATAACAGCTGCCAGCGGAATTTCGTAAAAATAATAAATTTCCCATCTTTGCATGAGCCTTGTCGAACTGATAAACACGTCACCTGTGTCGAGCCCGATTTTCAGGTTTTTCCTTTTTTCGGGCTTAATCATCGCCAAAACTGAATTTCGAAAATCTGCAATTTTATTTTTGAGTTCAAAAGCCTTCCCGGGTGTCCCACCTTCCGGATTTCCAATCATGTAATAGGTTGGAATAGTATAATTATCTTTATTCCTGAGATTCTTAATCGAAATATCTCTGATGGAATCGACTGGCAGGTTCTCTGTGATGGCTATCAGTTCATCCCTCAAATTTTCGATATATTTGATTAGTTCATCAGTCAAATTCTTGGCTATCACCGCTTTTTCATGATATGGGGCAACTTTTACCTGATTGAAACGGTATTCTCTTTGAATTCTCCCGTAAGTGTCCTCTCTCTTTGACGATAATACAATGTTGGTACTCACCACACTGCTGTTAACAACCGCATAACCTTCGAGCACCTCCTTCGAAACATTCAGAGCCAACATAGCAGTGAGTACGAGATACATCATGCCAATCATTTTTTGTCTGGGTGTTTCTTTTTCAGATGCCATAATTTATAAATTGGATATGCCGTACTCAATATATAGATTGTTAAGGGCCGATTCAAACAAAGCAAAATCAACTACTTCTATAGTCATGAATATCTGGTGTCCCTGATTTTTTTTGTTGCCGGTATTCGTGTTACCAATCTGATTTACAATTACTTGAGGTATAACCCCTAACTGTACCATCCCAGTGGGTGACCCTGCGATACCTGTACCCGATCCAACATCAGCTCCGGCCTGTATAAATATCCTGACACCGGGTGGAATAGTGCCGGATGCAAGTTGAACTGTAATGTAGTAGAAGTTGTCGTTTGGATTTCGCCGGGCACTATAATTGAGCCATTGTTCGCTATCAACAAAAGTTACAGATCTTCCACCTGCCAGGGAAATATTGGCTAAGTTAATGATTGGGTTTACCCTTCCTGATAATAAAATGTCGATCCTGTTTGCTTGTCCCAATAATTTCAATGTAGCAAACATTAATATAAATAAAAGGCTAAGTTTCCTGGTTGTTAACATGTTTAAAAGCCTTTCTGAATTTTAATTACCCTGGTTTTCTTGTGTATTATGATTTCCTGACTTATCGCGTCACCTGAATTTAGCTGAAATGTAAACTCTTCTTTTTCAATACTATAGCCTGAAGGTAGCCCGTTTTTATATATTTTGAGTTTCCATTCTCCCGGTCGTAGATCGCTGAAATGGAATGAACCATTGGAACTGGTATACAACCTGAAAACTTCTGTTCCACCCGAAACTTCCACAATCAGCCTGTCAATCTCCTCTTGATAAGCGAAATATCCCTTTTGACCAGATTTCTCATCTTCTTTGATTACAAGTTGTCCATTGATGGATGCTGCTTTGGTAAGAAAGGTTTCAAATTTTGTCTCAACACCTTGATTTATTTCGATCGGGTATGGACCAGGCTTACCGGCGAGGGTATGTAAATCGAAATTCGACTCATCCATATACATCTCGTATTTTCCGACAGGCAACATCGGGAATCTGAAATTGCCGGTTTTATCGGTCAAGGTCATATTTCCGTTAATTCTGAAAATAATCCCATTGACTTTTTCTACTCCTTTTCCGGTTAGTTTACCTGTTAAGCTACCGATATCCCTTTTCTTTGAAACAGCTAAGTTGAGTTTATAAGTATATCGAATTTGAATACTGAATTCCCTTCTGGAAAGTGAATTTTTGCTCAGGTGATAATTGGTGCTGAAATCAATTTCATGCTTTGTATTCCATTCTCTGCGAATTTGTGCAGATAATAGATTTCTATCAAAATAATAATCCTTCAGTTCATAATCGGTCTGAAAATCGACCGATGCAATAGTTTTTTTGTAGTTCATCAGCAATGAACCACCTGCATTGAACCTGGCTGCTCCTGTTACAAGTTGTTGTTTGCCACCCTGATAGTTGACAAAACCCCTGGCTGAGAAAACATTATTGAGTTCGAAACGTAGTATCAAATTGGAACTCAAAAAATTACTGCTATTGTTTTCTGCTTCAAGCAGGTTTACCAACTTACCTGCCTCCCCATTCAGACTTAAATCAAAACGTTTGAAATTGCTTTGATAATTAATCCGGATAAAATTTCTTTCATAATGAAACATCTTAATCGCTGCCCTGTCTTCAAGACCGATAGAATTGTAACTTAATCCTAATGATTTTGTCGGACTAAGTCTGTAGGTAGTATTGATAATTGTATTCTTGCTATATGGGGCGTTGGCATAAAGTGTGTCGAGTGCTATGTTGGAAGCATTTACATTATAATTTGCTGATAAACTAAGTTTGTTGCCCAGAAAAGTCGTTGCACCTGTCGATATAATTAAAGAGTTGGATAAGTAGCCCGTAAAGTCAGGGTCTGCGTACAAAATATTGAAGTACGAATTAAAAAGAGACGTATTGACATATGCTGTGCCTTTGAAAGCTTTCTTAATTTGATCTTTAAAGTTTCCGGCTGCAATTTCGAAATCTGTTCTTAACCACGAACGCAATTTCATATTTCCGGAAAATGTTAACAGTTGGACTGTGTGATTGGCTGTGTCAGTTTTTAAAAGTATACCTGTGCTAAAGTGCAATTCCGGTTTCAAGTTTAATGAAGTGTAAACAGAATAAGTTGATTTGATCAGGGGAAAATATCTTGGAATATGATAGAAACCGCCCAGTGTAAACTTACTGAATTTTTGTTGAAATCTCACCCCTCTTCCTAATCTTGATTGGTCGGTCAGGGCACTTAAACCATAATTAAAATCACCCAGAACAAACTCAGTTTTTTGCGAGCGATAACTCAGTTTGTATACATCGTTCAAACCCAAAATCGGGTCACCTCTTCTGTCGGGTCCCCTGAATTGAAAATCCAGTAAATGTTTGCCTTTCTCATCCAGAAAACCGCTCCCCTTGATGTCGTACATGAAAGCATAATACATAGGGCCATGGCGGTTGGTCATTGCCAAAATGGTTGAAAATGAAATCGGGAAGCGGTGGTATCCATCGAAACTGGCTATATTTGAAGGAATGAAGTTGGTTATGTGACTTGAATAAACCGATGTTTCGGGCATGCCACTGATATAAGCTGTTAACGATACAACATGCTGTATTTGTGTCAGCAAATTGGCTGGACTAACTAAATTCACATTAAAAACGAAGGAGGAGTCTTTCGGTATTTTCAAAAAATACTCTTCTCTTTTTGATCCATTTAAAATATAAGCCGTTAATTCGATGTCGGTATTCGAAAGGTTGAATAATTTGTATCCGGCTTGTGACGATTCTGAGGACAGTAAGAAATCCGGAAATTTGATTTTCTCGATATTCAGGGCATATTTTGGCTTTACTTTTACAGGGATGCTAATTCTTCCAAACATTACATTGCCTGGTTTTTCGTAAGCTTCAAGTTCAATATCAATGTCACCGGCAGGCACATTTTCGGGTATTCTGATTGTTATTACTTTGTTTAAGGAAGATTTTCCTTCAATCAATACCGTTGAATTGTTAATAATTTGTTTCCACTCGAAACCAGAGGATTTGAGCATGATCTCAAATTCCCTGGCTGTATCGTAGTTGTTTGAAAACATGACTAAAACATTCGAAGACGAGCCAGACTCAATTTCTTTTCTGCTTTTGGTAAGCAGACTGACATCAAGATTGCCGTAACAGACCTGGATTGATTGAATTGTAAATGTAAAACAAATAAGGACTGTTAAAAAGGTTCTCAATGATTCAAAGGGCTGTTATACTGTGTTTTAGAATTAGTTAAAAATATAGTGTATATTCCAGTCCGAAAACATCATCATCTTTACCCGCAGCAATTATCATCGCTTTGTAAGTCTTTTTAGAAGGCAACCCTTTTAAATCAATCTTAAAACGGGTAGAAGTATACGGATACAAACCCTTTCTGGGGGCAGTTAATGTTGCTACAGATTCACCTTTCGAATCAAAAAACTCGATGGTAATTTCAGGCGAAATATAGCGGTCTCCGTTATTCTGCAAATCAACTGCCAGAAAGAGATTTTTATTTTCATCACGTATCAGTGTTGGCTCCAGGAATTTAAGAGAGCCATTTCCAGCATTCTCCATTTCGGTTACCATCTGAATAGCATACCTGGTTAGTGTGCGGATGCTCAGATCGCCCTGTTGGGTTGGGTCAATAGGCATCACTCCCTCAACCATCATAATACTCCAGTAGGTACCATTTAATGCTGCATTTTTAGGAACCACAATTTCATATTGAATGAGTCTGGTCTCTTTCGGCTTCAAAACCAGTGTTTTCGGACTGAACTGAATCCATTTGGCATTCGATCTGGCATGGGCTTCAGGTTCATCATAAAAAGTACTTTCCTCCAGATTATACAAAAGATCTGTTTGGTAAATTCTGACTTCCTGATCCGTCGGATCATTGTTCTGAATTCTGATTTCACCCTTGATGATATCCCCTGGCTTTGCCTTGTAAAGGTGCTTCAAACTTCCCATGACTTCAACTGATGCATGGGCTGCAAATGCTATGAGGAACAGGGAGATGAAAGTGAAAATTTTGTAGTTTTTCATGAAAGTGATAATATGAATGATTATTTTATGTAATAATCAGGGGAAAGTGATTTCTTTTTTAAAATTACAATCCAGCTGATAATGTGAGTGTAACTGTTACTACTGTACCCCCTGATGCACGAATTAATGAATAGTCCGGATTTTCAGAAGGAATTCCAAAAGTGTATCTGAGTTTATATCCGTCATCAGCAGAAGTATTAGAATAGCATGTGCCAATTCCGGAAATGATATCTTTTGCTGATACGGAACTAAGGTCTATCTCAGGTAAGTAATTTCCCGCTGTTCCCACAAAATTCGTGTTTGGTGCCATAGCCACAAGCTTAAGGTAAGTTCCTGCAGGAACTGCATTGTTTGTAACCATAGCACTTATTTTTCTTGTTTGTGTGCCACTAACTACTGATGAAATTAAAAGTCTGGCTGCTTCACTCGAAACACTTGAAGACACTGCAAGACCTGCTGTTTGAGGTGTTAATGTCAGATTTACCTGTGCAGAATTGCTTTGAAGCAAAAATACTTCAGGCATCCCCAATGATATGGTATTAGTAGCATTACTGCCTGCACCCTGAGCGTGCAATTGTGAAAATGAAAGACTTAGCAAAAATAACAGACTTAGAACTACAGTTCTTTTAATTGTTTTCATGTTGATTAATTTTTAATTAATAATTGATTGTCGTTTGTTTTGAAAATATAGATTTTCTGTTTTAAATTTTCGTCAACAATACAGGAGAATTTTATACAAGCAGTGGAAGGAAAAATGAATCAAAATTGATTGATTTTTTTATTCGTTTTTCAAAAAAATAACAGTGTTAAGATTTTGAAATTAATAGCGACAAATATAAGCAGATGTTAACACAATAGGTTGACATTAAATCTCTGATATATTTGTAGTACTTTGGCCGGATTTGTGTAGTATTTAAGGAAGGCCCTAGATAGAATGCCACTTTTGGGTGCTTTTAGTTCGATAGATGTGCTGAAATTGTAAGAACAACTGTAATTGTAACATCAGTAGTAGTTGCGTTGATTAAGCCGTATTGCCCCTGCTGGGTATTTGGTTCCCAGGTGTATGTTAATCTGTAACCATCATTTAACCCGGTTCCGGTGTAGCAGGTTCTGATGTTGTTGATCAGTATTTTATCAGTATTATCCAATATGATGGGTGTTGAAGTTGGGATGCCCAGATTACCTCCGCTGTTGGTGGTTGTTGAGGGTGCTGATATTAGTTTTAGCATTGTGCCCTGGGGAACTACGCCACTGGCAATGCGCGCTGTAATATTACGGTGTGTTGCACCCGGCACGATAGAAGTAATTCTGACAAAAACATTTGAATTGGAAGAGGGATTAAGCATTGCACCGGGTACATTCGTAGATAGTGTCAGGGATACCGGAGCATTGTTTGTGGCAATCATACTGAAACTGGGAATTTGTAGCGTTACCGGATCTCCTGCAGTAAAATTTTGGGCGAAAGCCTGTATAGGAAGCATCATTACCAGCATCCAAATAAACAGAAGTTTGTATTTTGTTTTCATCTGAAAATTATTTATTGGTGGTGATTGTAAATGTTACAGCAATTTCAATATCTTCAGTGATGGGAGGCATTTCAGAGTCATTGTTGAGCCATTCCCAGACATAGGTAAGTTGATGTCCGTTCTTCTCACCCTTTCCTGTAAAACAGGTACCAATATCAATAACAATATTCTGCGGAAATGGGCTCAGGTAAACGGGGCCAGTTGGTTTTCCCGGCTTCCCCAATCCTATACCACTGCTTTCACTAACTAACAACCTGATGGCTAAACCCGGAGGTAAATTATTCGCACTCAGGCTTACAGAAATAGTGTTGGAGCTATTCTCATCAACAATTGATGAGTAATTTAGCCAGGTTTTATTTTGGGTTGATGGTTTAATATATTGTTCTGCACCATTGCCCTGAACATAAACAATTTTATCGCTGCCCGATAACTCAATTTGTGATATTTTTGGAATACTGAGAAGTACAGGCATGGAGGTAGTGTTCTTCTTGTCCTGAGAACTTAACCCTCCGGAAAGAATTGCAAAAAACAGCGTTAAACTGAGAATCTGTTTTTTCATTGGCATTAGTCGGTTGATGGTATAAATGAAGTTAAACAAGTAGATTATTTAATCCTATATACCGGCTTTGTCAAGGGGTTGTTTATTTTTGAATTGCGATTGTGATGAAAAATTCTTTTAAATTACTCAATAAGATTGTTTTTAAGCGAGTATATTGTTAATTCTGTGTTGTTTTTTAGTCCCATTTTTTCCATAATTCTGGCTCTGTATGTACTCACGGTTTTGTCGGAAATATAGATTTCCTTTCCGATTTCCACCAACGATTTTCCTTTGGCGAGCATTATCATTACCTGAAATTCTCTATCGGATAGTTCTTCGTGAGGCAGTTTCCCCTTGAGCTGCATGTCGTTAAGTATCAGTCTTTCAGCTAATAACGGAGATACATATTTTCCTCCTGCAATAATCTTACGTATTGCATGTATCATTTCGTCTGTGTTGCTTTCTCTTCCGAGATAACCGGAAGCACCCAGTTTATAGGCTCGGATAGCAAATTGTTCAGGCGGGTAAAAGCTCAGGATTAAAACAGGGGTAATTACATCTCTGTTTCTCATTTTCTGGAGCAAATCGAGACCTGACAGATCTGGCAACGCAATGTCGAGTATCATAAGCTGATAGCTGTTGGTAGTGACTTTAGTCAGGGCTTCATTACCATTGATGGCTTCATCAACTTGTGTTATATCAGACAAGTTCTTCAATAAAACTTGTTTTATTCCCTCCCTGATTATTGAGTGATCATGGGCAATGATAATTTTCATATTTTAACTTGTGTGATAAATCTGAAATGATGGTAATTATAGCAAAAGAATATAGTTATTGTTTCAGATGCCAAAGATAAATAAATTTTTATTTGTTGCAAGTTTTGTAACAATTAATCTTACATTTGTATATTTAGGTCAAAAATGTGAAGTGAAGTTAATTTAGTCTGATTTATTAATGAAATAGTTGCTTTTTTCGGGAATAGCTAAGAATCAATTTTTTTATTTCCATTTGTTTTCAAGAACTTTAAGCTTTAAAATTGTTCGTACTAATTAATAATTTTTACCTTTGTGTGGGTCTGTTATAACATTTAATTTTTGAAACATGAAAATCAAATTTCTCGGTGCTGCACGCGAAGTTACAGGCAGCAAGCATTTAATCATCACAGATGATGGTAAGAAAATACTTCTTGATTGCGGGATGTTTCAGGGAAAAGGACTCGAAACGGATGCCCTGAACCGGAATCTTGGTTTTGACCCGGAGGAAATCAATTATCTGATACTTTCGCATGCGCACATCGACCATTCAGGACTGATACCCTACATGTATAAGCTTGGTTTCAGGGGCTCTGTGATATGTACCAGCGCTACCAGGGATTTGTGTTCGGTGATGTTGCCCGATAGTGGTCATATTCAGGAGATGGACGTGAAGTGGTTTAACAAGAAGCGTTTGCGGCAGGGACTGCCTGGTGCTGAACCGTTGTACACAGTTGAGGATGCCGAACGTTCACTGGAATTATTTATCAGTTTTGCTTACAACAGGCGTTTTTATATCAACGATAAAATAAATGTGAAATTCATCAATTCCGGACATATGCTGGGAAGCGCCGTAGTAAATCTGGAGATTAGCGAAAACGGACAAAAGAAGCGCATCGCTTTCACAGGTGATATTGGCAGGCCTTACAACAGACTATTACAACCACCATCACCTTTTCCGCAATGCGATTATCTTTTGGCCGAATCGACCTATGGTAACCGTCTGCATTCCGACGAAAACGAATCGGAAGAAGCTTTTTTGAAAATTGTTAATGAAACCTGTGTAGAGAAGCAGGGAAAGCTTATCATTCCTTCTTTCTCAGTTGGAAGAACCCAGGAAGTTGTGTTCATGCTCAATAATTTTTATAATTCCGGGAAACTGCCACGCATCGAAGTTTTTGTGGATAGTCCACTGTCGGTGAATGCTACCGAAATTTTCAGAATGCACACCGAATGCATGAACGATCAGGTAAAGACTGTGATGAAGTATGACCCCGATCCTTTTGGATTTAATTCGCTGAAGTACATTAAAAATGTTGATGAGTCGAAAGCTTTGAACGACTACGACCGGCCCTGCATCATTATTTCATCATCGGGTATGGCTGAAGCAGGACGAATTAAACATCATATTGCCAATAATATTTCCAAGCCATCGACTACCATTTTAATTATCGGTTATTGCTCGCCTACTTCACTGGGAGCCCGTATTCAGCAGCCGGGATTGTCGGAGATTTCCATATTTGGTGAGATTCATCCCCTCAACGCACGTGTTGAACGTATCGAAGCATTTTCAGGACACGGTGATTATAAAGAGATGATGAATTATTTGGCTTGTCAGGATCAGGAAGAAATCAGGCAGATTTTCTTAGTGCACGGCGAATACGAATCGCAGAAATCATACCGCGAACATTTGGAAAAGGGCGGATATCGCAATGTTACCATTCCGGCTGCTGGAGAAGTGTTTGAATTATAATTCAGCCGGATATTTTGGCAGTAGTAAAAAATTCCTTCAGATAGAAGGGCTCGAAACAGGCCAAATCTTCAAATTCACCTGCTTCCATTTTGCTAACAGCCGATGTTATCATATTGATAGCCATAGGGTGAACATCTTCCAGGAATATAGCATTTGCTCCCGAAATCAAGGGCATGCATTTCATGGCACCATTTCCGAAAAATACAATTTTTTGATTGTGTATTAATTCGGAATATGATCCTTCGGTGATTATCTCAGCCCGAGCTTCTCTTATCATTTTCATATTTTTATCATAAATGGCTGAATAAACCTCCATTCTCCTGGCATCAATCATGGGAACTAAAAGTGCATCAGGTTGTGAATCTTCAAGTTGCAGCAAGGCTTCTATCGTCAAATTTTCCAGAGAGCTGACCTGAATCAGCGGAACATTGAGTCCATAGCATAATCCTTTGGCAGTTGAAACGCCGATGCGTAAACCTGTATACGAACCCGGACCACTGCTCACAGCCACAGCATCGATTTTCTTATTCAGGGAATTCAGATGTTTAAAAGCTTCTTCGATAAAAACACTCAGCAGGGCTGCATGATTCATTCCTTTTGTATTTTGACGGCTGAAAATACATTTTTTACCTATACTCAGAGCAACTGAACAAAGGTGGGTTGATGTTTCTATGTGAAGGATTATCATGCTTTGTTTAATGATTTTTGCAAATAAATTGCCGCAAAATTACAATAATTTAGTTTATTAATCATACCTTTGCATGGTTTTGATTTGTAAATTTTTTCCCTCGTATATGGATAGATTGCGGTTTCAGAGTTTTGCCAGCGGTAGTAGCGGAAATTGTTATTTTATGGGCAACGCAGAGCAGGGAATCCTTATAGATGCCGGAATCGGAGTCAGAACAATTCGCAGGAACCTGAGGGCCATCGGGCTCGATTTCCATAATATTCACGGTATTTTTGTTACACACGACCATTCAGATCACATTCGTGCAGTAGGTTCACTGGGTGAAATTCATCACATCCCCGTATATGCCACACGCAAAATGCATGAGGGTATCAACCGAAGCTATTGTGTCACCGAAAAACTAAATGGCAGTCGCAGGTACATAGAGAAGAATGAGACGGTACAGATCGGTGAGTTTAGCATAACATCCTTTCATGTTTCGCACGATGCTACCGATTGTGTGGGCTACACAGTGGAATATCGGGGTACCAAAGTTACTTTTGCTACCGACCTGGGTTATGTTTGTGAACATGCCGATAAACATCTGAAAGAAGCGAATTTTATTATATTTGAAGCGAATTACGACGAAAAGATGCTTACAAATGGCCCGTATCCGGCTGATTTAAAGCGAAGAATCAGGTCGGACACCGGTCACTTAAGCAACGATCAAACAGCCCGTTATCTTGCTGATAACTACCGGGATCATCTGCAGATGATTTTTCTTTGTCATCTAAGTAAGGAAAATAACAGACCTGATCTTGCGTTTAAGACTGTAGCATGTAAACTAAATGAAAGTGGAGTAAAAGTGGGCGAGGATGTAACACTGATTACCCTGGAACGATTTACTCCGACACCATTATATTTATTAAGTTAAACCCGAAATAAAAGTGATATGTCGCGCAATCTGGTTATAATTCCTACTTACAATGAAAAGGAGAATATCGAGAATATTATCAGGGCGGTGTTTGCTCAATCCACCCCTTTCGAAGTATTGATAATTGAAGATAATTCGCCGGATGGTACAGCTTCCATTGTAAAAGCTTTGCAGTCTGAATATGAGGGCAGGTTGCATATGATAGAGCGCAAAGGCAAACTCGGTTTGGGAACGGCCTATATCACCGGTTTCAAATGGGCACTGGCCAAAACTTATGATTTTATTTTTGAGATGGATGCCGACTTTTCACATAATCCTTTGGATCTCAATAAATTGTATAAAGCATGTAGTGAAGATGGGGCTGATGTTGCCATTGGTTCACGTTATGTGAGCGGAGTCAACGTGGTTAACTGGCCCATCAGTCGGGTGCTGATGTCGTATTTTGCCTCGAAGTATGTTCGTTTTTTGCTGGGAATCAATATCGCAGATACCACCGCCGGATTTAAATGTTATCGCAGGGAAGTGCTTGAGACCATGGATCTCGACAAAATCAAATTCAAAGGTTATGCTTTTCAGATTGAAATGAAGTTTACAGCCTACAAATGCGGCTTCAAACTCACTGAAGTGCCTATCATTTTTATCAACCGCGAATTGGGAACCTCCAAAATGAGCGGTGGCATTTTCGGAGAGGCTTTCTTTGGTGTAATGCAATTGCGTTGGCAGGGCTGGTTTCGCAAATATCCAAAGAAAAAAAAATAATTTCTTATATTTTTATGTTGCTGATCAAGAATGCCCTAATCATCAACGAAAACCGTTCGCATCAGGGTTTGGTAGTTGTTGAAGGTAAAAAAAACCTTGAAATGTTAATTAGTTAAAGATGAAAAAGATAGTTCTTGTATTTTTGCCGCTGGTACTTTTATCCTGTCACAAGGTGGCTCCCGAAAAGGATTATATTCATAATTCCGGGAAAATTTACGGCACCTTTTATAATATTATATATCAGCACCCTGAGGGAAAGGATATGCATGAAGAGATTCAGCAGCTTTTCGCAGAATTCGATTTATCACTTTCTACTTTCAATCCGGGTTCCATCATCTCACGAATCAATCAGAATGCCGATTCGGTGATTCTGGATAAGCATTTCTTGGAAATGTATCAAATGGCTGCCTATGTTTCGGCCTTGAGCTCAGGTGCGTTCGATATCACAGTGGCTCCATTGGTCAATGCCTGGGGTTTTGGATTTGGAAGTAAGGAGCAGGCAGAGGAACCCAATATAAGCGAAATACTGAGCTATACCGGTTTTCAGAAAATAGCGTTACATGATGGCCGTCTGATAAAATCAGATCCACGTATCATGCTCGATGCGAGCGCAATAGCCAAAGGTCAGGCTTCGGATGTGGTAGCCCGTTTTCTGGAGGAAAATGGCTGCAGAAATATTATGGTTGAAATCGGTGGTGAAGTGATGTGCATGGGAGTGAATTCCAGAGGGCTGCCGTGGCAAATTGGCATTGATAAGCCTACAGATGATCCCGCAAATCTTGAGCATGAATTGCAGGCAATAGTCGGCATCAGTGGGGTAGGATTGGCTACATCGGGTAATTACAGGCAGTTTTATTATAAGGATGGTAAGAAATACGCCCATACCATTAATCCGCGAACTGGTTATCCTGTGGATCACAACCTGCTTAGTGCGACAGTAATCGCTCCAACTTGTATGCAGGCCGATGCTTTTGCCACTGCATTCATGGTGTTGGGGGTTGATAGTAGTTTGGTAATTTGCGAACAGGTTCCCGATATGGAATGTTATCTCATTTACGCCGACGAATCGGGGAATTTTCAGGTGAAATATACTGACGGATTTAAAAGATACATAACAAAATGACATATATTTTATTATTAAAGATAAATTGTTTACTTTTGCACTCCAATTTTCATATGAAGAAATATTTAGCAATCACCATATTATCTGTTTTTCTGATTTCGTGCAGCGAATATCAGAAGATTTTAAAGAGTACCGACCCTGAGCTGAAGTACAACAAAGCTGTTGAGTATTTTGAGAAAAACGATTTTATGCGCGCATCCACCTTGTTTGATGAAATTTCGAGATATTACCGTGGTACGGAAAGGTCGGAGTTGATACTTAACTACATG
This sequence comes from uncultured Paludibacter sp., assembly GCA_964350125.1. Taxonomy (GTDB): domain Bacteria; phylum Bacteroidota; class Bacteroidia; order Bacteroidales; family Paludibacteraceae; genus Paludibacter. The sequence goes on from CAYGJI010000028.1 coordinate 20,213, forward strand.
GCGCGCTCCTACATGGGTCAGAAAGATTATTTCAGTGCATCAGAATATTATCAGACCTATATCAAAACATATCCCAAGGGTCAGTTTATTACCGAAGCCCGATTCATGATAGGTTATTGTCACTACCTTGATTCACCGGATCCCCGACTTGATCAGGCTTCAACAAGACAGGCGATAATTGCCTTTCAGGATTTTCTGGATATACATCCCGAAAGCGAACGAGTACCGGAGGTGAATAAGTTGCTACTGGAACTAACAAACAAGCTTGCTTTAAAGGAATTATTGAATGCCCGATTGTATTATAATCTGGGCAACTATCTGGGAAATAATTATCTGTCGGCCGTTATAACCGCACAAAATGCATTGAAGTCTTATCCAGAGAGCCAACACCGCGAAGAGTTATTTTATATCATTTTGCAATCGAAGTATCAACAAGCCATACAGAGTATCGAAGATAAAAAACTGGAGCGATACCGGGAAACTGCCGATGAGTATTACAATTTCGTCAATGAATTTCCTGAAAGTAAATACCGCAGGGAGGCCGAAAGAATTATTGCTGACATCAGAAAAGTAATTAAAGATTAAAATAAAATATGATGGATTTCAAAAAAACAAATGCGCCGGCTAACACTATTACCCGCGACCTCAATTCGATGAGCGAAAGGGTGGGGAATGTGTATGAAACCGTTAAGGTAATAGCCAGAAGGTCAAATCAAATCAGTGCTGAACTTAAAACAGAAATCGACAAAAAGTTGCAGGATTTCGGAGGATCTTCAGAAAATATCGAAGAAGTATTTGAAAACCGCGAACAGATAGAGATTTCACGCTATTTCGAAAAACTGCCCAAGCCGGTATTAATGGCAACACAAGAGTTTATCGAAGATAAAATTTATTACAGAAACCCACTCAAGGAAAATCTGAAGTAAATTAACTGCGGTTAAATTGCTATGTTACAGTCACAAAGGCTATCTTATTTCAAGATAATCCTTGTGACTTTTTTTGTACCCCGGTGTTTTTTAAATTCTTTTTGTATTTTTGTATCCCCCAGTATGAAAACACATCATTTAAAGTGAAAAACAATGTTGCGAACTAAGAAAATAGTTTTGGGAGTTACCGGAGGAATAGCGGCGTATAAATCGGCAATTCTGGTTAGGCTATTGGTTCAGAGCGGAGCTGAAGTAAAAGTAATAATGACCCCACTCTCAAAAGAGTTTATCACTCCGCTAACCATGGCTACTTTATCTAAAAATCCGGTATTGGTTGATTTTTTCGACCCTACGAATGGAAACTGGAACAGTCATGTCGATTTGGGCATGTGGGCAGATGCCTTGATTATTGCTCCGGCTACAGCAAATACTTTAGCCAAAATGGCCACAGGAGTTGCCGATAATTTACTCCTAACAACTTATCTTTCTGCCAAATGTCCGGTGTTTGTGGCACCTGCCATGGATTTGGATATGTTTGCCCATCCAACAACCAAACAGAATCTGAACACATTACGCAGTTACGGGCATAATATCATCGAACCAACAGTTGGAGAATTGGCTAGTGGATTAGATGGCAAGGGTAGGATGGATGAGCCGGAGAACATTATTAAGGTATTAAATGATTATTTTGCACCCAAAGATATGGTTGGAAAAAATATACTGATTACTGCAGGTCCTACTTATGAAAAATTAGACCCTGTACGTTATATCAGCAACTATTCATCGGGGAAGATGGGTTTTGCATTGGCCGAATCATGTGCACGCAGGGGAGCAAACATTACATTGGTAACAGGGCCAGTAACTTTGCTGCAAAAGAACAGAGCCATTCAGCGAATCAATGTGGAATCGGCTTCTGAGATGTATAAAGTGGTGATGGCGAAGTTCCCTGAAATGGATGGGGCTATACTTTGTGCAGCTGTGGCCGATTTTTCACCTGTACTGGTGGCTGACACCAAATTGAAACGCGGAGCAGATTCCCTGTATCTGGAGCTAAAGCCAACACAGGACATTGCGGCAGCTGTGGGTAAAATGAAGAAGCCAGAGCAGTTTGTGGTCGGTTTTGCACTTGAAACCCACGATGAAGAGAAAAACGCCATAGAGAAAATGGAGCGAAAAAATTTCGACTTCATCGTGGTGAATTCGTTGCAGGATCATCAGTCGGGTTTTGGTTTCGATACCAATAAAGTGTCGATCATCCATCGCTCCGGAATGCTTAAGCGATACGAATTAAAGAATAAATTGGACGTGGCCGAAGATATTGTGAAGGAAATCAATACACTGATATTTTAATTCAAGAATCTGAAAATGAAATTGCTCTTGCCTGTGTTGTGTTGGATGCTCTTTGCAGCTGTTTCTGCTCAGGAACTGAATTGTAATCTTACCATCAATTCTGATCAGATTCAGGGATCCAACAAATCTGTTTTCAATACTTTACAGAAGTCGGCCTCGGACTTTGTTAACAATCGTCGGTGGACCGACCTTACGTTTGCACAACAGGAACGCATCGAATGCAATATGAATATCATTGTGAAAAAGGTGGAAGGTGATGTGTTTACGGCTGAAATTCAAATACAATCGCGCAGGCCGGTGTATAATTCATCTTATAGTACCACACTTTTCAATTTCAGGGACAACGATTTTGTGTTCAGTTATAAAGAATTTGAGGAGCTCGAATTCAATGAAAACTCCATCAGTTCGAACCTCACTGCTGTGCTCACTTATTACGTTTATATCGTTTTGGGATACGATATGGATTCATATACGAGGTTGGGTGGAACACCCTTTTTTCAGATGGCCGAAAGGATTGTGACTGCTTCACAATCGCTTGATTTACCCGGTTGGAGAGCCTTTGAGAGCAATAGGAACAGGTACGCCTTAGTCAATAACCTGACCGATGAGGCCTTTCGTAAATTCAGAAGTTTTCTGTATGATTATCATCGACTTGGCCTTGACGAGATGACCATCAACATGACCAATGCACGGGCCAGAATTATTGCCGGCTTACCTGTACTCAGAGAAACAAACCGTTCGCGACCATCAGCCATTGCCATAGCAACCTTTCTCGATGCCAAGACCGATGAAATGATCAATATTTTTAAAGGTGCTACTGATCAGGAAAAGAAGATAGCCATAGAGATTCTTTCGGATGTGAATCCCACACAATCGCAACGTTATGAAACCATCATGAAAAGGTAGTTGTTAATGTTAGTAGCTTTACATATCTCCAATTATGCATTAATCAGTTCCCTGGATATTGGTTTTCAGGGTGGATTCAGTGTGATTACAGGTGAAACCGGTGCAGGGAAGTCCATCATTATAGGCGCTTTATCGCTGATACTGGGTCAGAGGGCTGATACCCGCGCAATTATGCCCGGTAAGGAGAAATGCGTGGTCGAAGCAATTTTTAATATCGCTGAATATCCTGAGTTGCGCTCATTTTTCGAAATCAACGAACTCGACGCTGAAGGTGATGAGTGTAATATCCGAAGGGAAATAACTGCTTCTGGCAAATCGAGGGCTTTCATCAACGATACTCCTGTAGCTCTCAATTTGTTAAAGGAATTATCTGTTAAGCTCATTGATATTCATTCGCAACATGAGAATTTAATGCTTTCCAATCAGGGTTACCAGCTCAATGTGATTGACACGCTGGCCGGAAATAATACAGTAAGAAGTGAGTATGAGTCAGCGTATCAATTATGGCAGAAAATGGTGGGCGACCTTGCGCAGCTGAAAGTGAAAGAAGCCCATGCAGCGGCTGAAAGTGATTTTGTTCGTTTTCAGTACGAACAACTTGAAGCAGCACAATTGATACCCGATGAGCAGAGGCTGCTTGAAGATGAACTGGAGCGGCTGACTCATCTCAGTGAAATAAAATCGGAGCTTGACACAACGACTCAACTGCTTGATGGAGAGGGGGCTGTATTGTCATTGTTGAAGGAGTCGTTAAGTGCATTTCTGAAGGTCAAAAAATATCTTCCTGAAGGAGAAGAGCAATCGGATCGTTTTAATTCAGTATTTGTGGAGTTGAAGGAGTTAGCGGGTGAATTGCGCAAAATTGATGAAGAACTGACACTTGATCCTGAAAGACTCGAGCTTGTGAGTAACCGGTTAAGTGAGTTGTATGGATTGCAGAAAAAGCATAAGGTGAACACTGTTGACGAACTGATTGTTTTGAAAGATGCCTTTGAACAACAGTTGCAGCAATTAGATTCGTACAGCGATGAGATTTTGCAACTTGAAAAAGACTGTACTTTAGCTTTTGCAAATGTGCAGGCATGTGCAGTGCGGCTTACTGAGAGCCGCCAAGGGATTCTGGCTGAGATTGAACAATCGATGATAATGCAACTGTCGAAACTCGGAATGCCTCATATCCGTTTTAAAATCAGGCATCAGGATACAGGTGATTTCAGACTTTCAGGGAAAGATCAAATTACTTTTATGTTTTCGGCGAATAAAAGCAGGGATTTACAGCCGGTGGAAAGTATTGCTTCGGGTGGTGAAATATCCCGGCTTATGCTGTCTGTTAAAGCGTTGATAGCAGGTAAAACTGAATTGCCAACAATACTGTTCGATGAAATTGACAGTGGTGTTTCAGGAGAAATTGCATTCAGGATGAGTGAAATCATGTCGGAGATGGGCAGGAAGATGCAGGTTATTGCCATCACTCATTTACCACAGATAGCTGCGAGGGGAAACCATCATTATCGGGTTTTCAAAGATGAATCAGGCACAAGAGCTGAAACTAAAGTAGAGAAACTCGATGAGAAAACCCGGATCGGTGAAATTGCAGCCATGTTGAGCGGTGAGGAGCGCGGCGATGCTGCTATGCGCAATGCGCGCGAACTGCTGGGATTATCAACCGATTGAGTTTTTAATAGCAATTTCAGCAATTACGCATGTTTCAGAGCTGATGCAGAAACGCTCATCGATTCTGTAACCCACTAACCAAACGATTTTACCCCCGCTCTCCAGAATCCATATGTCATCTTTCTCCATGCGGGAAAGTTTGATATCAGTCAGAAAATCACTTATTTTTTTTTTCTGCATATTCATTCCCTGCGGGTGAAAAAAGTCACCCGATTTTGCTTTTCGTAAAATCAAGGGAAAAGTCAGTTTATCGGCATCTACATGAATCAATTCCTTTTGTTTGGAAAATTCAAAACCGGAATATTTTTCAAAGATGCTGATTTTCAGATATAAAGGATTCGTTGAAATTTGATTCGGATGTATCAGCCAGATTGCTGTTTTATCAATATTATGATTTGGTCTGATAATAAAAAATTCCCGATCTTTTAAGAGCGTGTGCGTCTCCGAAATTAACAATTTTCCTGAATTACTTTTAAGCAAACCCAGCGCATCAGCAATTTGAGTGCGGTTGAATCCCAGTGGCGAAAGAAGTTCAAATAAAAGCAGTTCAGGTTCAGGAAATACTTCAATCCTGCCAATGTTTAGCCGTATTTCGCTGCCCTGTACCATGTATCCAGTTGATTTCCAATTTTCAATACAATCAGCAATCAGCCTGTCCGACTGGCTAAGATAATGGCGTGTTTCAGATAGTTTCTCCCTGAACGCAGGATTCATGCTTTCGAAAAGTGGTAGCACCTCATGTCTGATTTTGTTACGCATAAGATCAGTGGAGGCATTGGTTGAGTCGGTAACAAAACCAAGCTTTTCCGCGTGAATATAATCGAGGATGTCGGTGCGCGAAGACCCCAAAAAAGGCCGAATAACTTTACCATTTCGCACGGGCATACCTGTTAGTCCCCGAAGCCCGGTTCCACGAATAAGATTGAGAAAAATTGTCTCCAGATTATCATCAAGGTGATGTCCAACAGCGATGGCTTGAGCATTGGTCTCCAAGGCCAGTTTTTCGAACCATTCGTAACGCAATTTGCGGGCAGCCATTTCAATCGAAATCCCTGCATTTTTTGCATATTCAACGGTCTCAAAATCAATAGTATAAAGTTGTATTTGTAGATCCTTGCAAATGCTGCGAACAAACTGTTCGTCCCGGTCAGATTCTTCACTTCGCAACTGAAAATTGACATGAGCCGCAATGCAGTTATAACCCAGTTTTTGCATTACCGACAGCAACGCAACAGAGTCGGGGCCGCCACTGAGTCCAATCAGAACAGGAGTATTTCCGCACCGGAGTAATTGGTGTGTTGCAATAAAATCAGCTGTGTTTCTGAGAAGTTTTCTGTGCATACTTCTGAATTGTTGTGTTGTGCAAAGATACATAATCGTATTGGTCGTAACAAGGTTTATTTCTCGCTGGAATTAATTATCTTTGGCTGAAATTTAAAAATTGTATCCATGAAGTCATTTCTTGAATTAGTCGCTGAGCGACAGAGCGATCGTGGATTTAGTGAGCAGATGGTGGATCCCGAAAAGTTGGATCGGATACTCGAAGCAGGTCGAATGGCACCTTCCGCTTGCAATGCACAGCCCTGGAAGATGGTAGTAGTACGTGACTTTGAGAAAAGGCAGCTAATAGCAGAGGCATGTACGAGCAAGGCACTTGGTATGAATCATTTCAGCCGTCAGGCTCCTGTTATGATTGTATTGGTGGAAGAAAGAGCCAACCTGACCTCCCGTTTAGGCAGTTTGGTAAAGCAGATACATTATCCGCATCTCGATCTTGGTATTCTGGCCTCGCATATTTGTTTGGCCGCAGCCGACGAGGGTGTAGGATCATGTATGTTAGGCTGGCTCAACGAAAAAAAAATCAGGTCGATACTTGATATTCCGGGCGACAGAAAAGTGGTGCTTGTTATACTGCTTGGTTATTCAACCCAGCAGCTACGCGACAAAAAGCGTAAAAATACAAATGAAATTATCAGCTGGGAAACTTATTGAGTTGAAATAAGATTCACAATAACGGGTTTTTTGCTTTGAAACCATTGTTCCGGATCGTCATGAGTTGCCCAAACAATGGTAGGTTGATAGTTTTCTGTCAGCAAATCAATCAATTTGACCACTTTTTGTTTGAGTTCCTTTTCCAATCCGTTGAGGGGCTCATCAAGAAGCAGCAAATGGCATTTAACAGATAGAGCACGAGCGATCACTGCCCTTTGCTGTTGTCCGCCACTGAGCTCAGAAGGGAGCTTATTGAGGCTGTCTGACAGTTCCATCATGTTGATGAGTTGTATGATTTTCTCGTGTTCACGTTTGGTTATTTCGGGATAGCGGGGCTGAACAAAGGCAATATTTTCGTAAAGACTTAGCCATGGCAATAAGCGATGATCCTGAAATGCATAGCTTACTGTCAATTTACTATCCTTGTTGATTGTTCCGGAATCGGGTTGCTGTATACCTGCAAGTAATTTCAATAAAGTTGTTTTACCCGAACCCGAAGCTGATTTCAGCAGGTACACCTGATTGTTCCTGAATGAATAGCTAAAGTTATTGAAGATCGAAAAGTTATTGAATTTTAAGTTTAAATTATTGATGCTAACATTTTTACATTCAGATATTTGGAAGTAATCAACTGTGCTTTTTTTTAATACCCTGACTCTGTTTTTTCTCTTTGTTTCTGCCATCCATTGAATCAGATGTTCAAACCCGAAACTGAGGATAACAGCGATCAATGTCCAGGCGAGTAATTCGGGCATATTGATATATGCCTGTGCCTTTTTCATGCTGGTGCCTATGCCGAAAACCGGGCTTGCCAGTACTTCGCCAATAATTACAGCCCGCCAACCAAACCCAAGTGCTGTAGAAACTCCGGCATAAATATGTTTACGGGCAGCTGGCCAGAAAATATGCAGCAATCTCCCAATGGCATTTTTTCTGAATACTTTAGCCATTTCAACCAGTTTCGGATCGGTATGTTCTAAACCACTGAGGATGTGTTGGTATAAAATGGGAAACATTGTGAAGATTGCAATGAAAGCAGGCAGGTTGGGTGGTGCCAGCCAAATCAGCGCTATCAGTACCAGAGAAATAACCGGCACTGAACGAATGGTGACTACCCATGGATGTATAAAGCCTTTTAATGCCTGATGATGCAATGCTGTTGATGCAAGCACTCCGGCAAGGGCGGCTGCAAGCAGAAAGCCAACAAAGCCACGGATAATAGTAAAAAGCAATGAAATATAAAAGTTACCGGTGGTCATCATTTCCCAGAGTTCACTGAACAGATCGGTTACACCCGGAAACATGGCTGGATTTCCATAGCTTATTGCCGCTATCTGCCAAATAATCAGCATTGAAGCTACTCCTGCAATTCCGTGAATGTTTTTTTTCTGCAATCGCATTCTGATTCAGTGTATCGAAAAATGATTCTCAGTAGTGTAACACAAATTCGTAGTCGGGGATCTTACCTCCTAATACTTCCGGATCGAAATCATAGAAAATTTCAAGATACTGACCGATCTGATTTGCCACTTCCGAAGCTTTACGATAAAGGATGTTACAACGCAATATTGCTGCTGCATCGAATTTGTTTTCGGCAAAAAAACCATGTTTGTAGAGCAGGGCAGCGGCCGAATCGGGAAACTGTGTTGTGAACATACAACTTTCGTTGTAAGCCACGGCCAATTGCCGGATGGTTTCGGGATTTTTATCTGCAAACTTTTTATTTACAACCAATGAAGTTTGCACGAAGATATTGTTTTGATCCGGATTGTTTTTATCTTCCACTGTAATAGCAGTTAGAATCCTTAAGTTGCCGTTAGCCGGAAGTAACTGACTTGCAAGTGGTTCAGATACCACAGCATGCCTGATTTTTCCGTTAATCAAGGCCAGAGCAAGTTCATGATTAGAGTTAAAGCTGTAATTAATGCGGGCATTTTTCATGTTGTGAGACCTGAGAAAATCCTGAAGCAGGATATCGGCGGTGGTTCCTCTCCCGAAAACGTGTATTTCATCATTGCTCAGGTTACTGAGCTCGTCCGATTCGGTGTTTGTAAGCAAATAAAGTGTTCCCCAGACAGGTATAGCCATGACTCTGAAATCGACCTTTTTGTTGTAAAGATTGGCTGCCATATTGGTAGGCAGAACAACAAAATCAGCCTGGTTTTGAACCATCATCGCTTGAAGCATAGAAGGTTCCTGTTTGATGATGAAGTTAACTGGTTTTCCGTTGATAAGTGGTCGGTCTTCGATCATCTTTATAAAACTTACCGTAGCGGGTCCTTCAGGCATTGCAATCACAATTACATCGGGATTACGTTTAGAACAAGCGTTCAACACAACCACAGAAATGATAAGCAAAAGGTAAAATGGACACTTTGCTGATATGCTGTCTGTTTGAAAAAACATAGTATTGTTATTTTGTTTTCAGTATTATCAGTGAAACTTCGGGACGTGCAGCACCTAAACGCACAGGTATTCCTGCAAAACCCAATCCACGGTTTACGAACAGAAACTGACCTTGCTCTTCATAAAGACCATCCCATTCTTCATATATCCAGGCTGACGGCGAACGGAGTTTTCCATACATATTGAAGGCCATCTGAGCTGCATGGGTATGCCCTGAAAGCGTAAGAAAAACATTTTTTTCTCCTACAACTTCCGCTTTCCAGTGTGATGGGTCGTGGGAAATCAGAATTTTTAGCTTGGAAGAATCGGTTTGGGAAAGAGCCTTGTTTAGATCACCGTATTTTGGAAAGGGTGGTTTGCCCCAGTTTTCCACGCCCAAAAGCTCGATTGTATCAGAGTTCTTCACCAGATCAATCTTTTCATTGAGCAGCAGTTTGAATCCAAATTCCCCGATTGCCTTTTTTATTTTTTCCAGATTATCTGCTTTGTCTTCTTCTGTATTCCATTCCGAATAATCACCGTAATCATGATTGCCCAAAACAGCATATTTACCACCCCTTACTTTTATTTCGTTGAAAAGTGGTGCCCAGCCTGCTGTTTCCTCATGGTAATTGTGAACCATATCGCCCGAAAAAACCAGTATATCAGCGTTTTGCTCATTGATAATTTTTATTGCCGGTTTGAGGTAACTGAGATTCTTTCCCCAGCCTCCAAGATGAATGTCGGAAATTTGCACAATAGTAAATCCGTTGAATGCAGCAGGTAAATTCTCCACTTCGATTGTTGTTTTGCGAAGTTGTACATTTTTCGGATTTACAAATGCACCATGGGCAAAAAGAACTACAACGAACATAGCAACCAATGCTCCGGCATAGCGCAGAAGGTAAATTTTCTCCTTAAGCAATAAATTCAGAAGATAATTCAGGAAGTGAAAACAAACATAAATAAGTTTGGGAATATACATCAGCATAAATGCGAAGTTTATCCACATAAACACATGAAAGCGGTTCGGATCCGGCATGTTTGGTCCTGCAAACTTCATCATCAGAAAAGCCCCGATGAAGAATAGTGAAGGTGAAAAATTGAGAATTTGCAACGGCCACTTAACTTTATGCTTTTTCAATTTAAGAAAGAAAAAAATATCAGGTAAAATTACCGTGAGTATCAGCACAATGAGCACGATAGTATATAGT
>CAYGJI010000029.1:0-30519 GCA_964350125.1 uncultured Paludibacter sp.
TTCTTATTCTGTACATTCAAAAATTCTGATAATTCTGATTCAGACAACTTTATTGGCATTTCAGGCTATATATCCTTTAAAATATTCGCCTCTTCAATTAAAGAAATAATTCCGCAATTCAAAAAAAGGTTGTATCTTTGCAGTCGAAAACAATCCGGGTATAACTGAAAAAAGATGGCTTTTGTTAACAACACCATGATCATCCGCCGCGAACTGATGGTCAAAATGCTTGAACTGTATAAAGAAAACCGGCTGCTCGAACATATCGACAGGATTCCGGTGGAAATGAAGCCCAAAAATGCTCAGGCACGGGGTCGGTGCTGCATTTACAAAGAAAGGGCAATTCTGAAATATAAAATGCTACCGTTGCTGGGGTATTCGATTGATGAAGAGGAAGATGAGCTTACTCCACTTTCGACATATGCCCGCGAAGCACTGTCGCGACGTGAGACCAAAAAATCCATTCTGACTGTAGTTGATGAAGCCTGTACCGGCTGTGTAAAAACCAATTATGTGGTAACCAATCTTTGTCGCGGTTGCGTGGGACGGCCCTGCTCGCTCAACTGTCCGAAGGATGCTGTCAGTTTCAAAGAAAATGGCCAGGCATACATCGACCACAGCAAATGCGTAAATTGCGGCATTTGCAAGGATGCCTGTCCGTATCATACCATCGTATTTATTCCTGTACCCTGCGAAGAAGTTTGTCCGGTAAAGGCCATCACCAAAGACGAGTACGGCATCGAGCAAATTGATGAAAGCAAGTGCATTTACTGCGGAAAGTGCATCAATGCTTGTCCGTTTGGCTCCATTTTCGAAGTTTCGCAGGTGTTCGACATCCTTTCGGCAATTCAACGCGGGGAGCAACTGGTGGCCATCATGGCACCCTCAATCATGTCGCAGTTCGATTACAGTATCTCTGATATTGCCACTGCCGTTGAAAAAATCGGCTTTAGCGAAGCTATGGAAGTAGCTTTCGGGGCTATGGAAACTACCCGGCGGGAAGGCGAAGAATTATACGGGAAGCTTGAATCGGGTCAGCAATTCATGACCACTTCCTGTTGTCCGACCTATGTTGAGCTTGTTCACAAACATCTTCCGGAAATGATGCCTTATATTTCACACACCGGTTCACCCATGTACTACAGCATTGAAATGGCCAAAACCAAATATCCGGAAGCCAAAATCGTTTTCGTTGGACCCTGCGTAGGCAAGCGCAAGGAAGTGATGAATCATCCCGACATCGATTATATGATGACTTTTGAGGAGCTCGATTCGGTGTTCAGGGGGCTGGGAATTGAAATTATAAAGTCGGGGATGCAAAAAGAAGAAGCTCCGCTTGCAGGTCGCGGATTTGCACGTGCCGGAGGAGTGATTGCTGCTATTCAGCAGATGTATCCGAATGTAGCTGTGAAGCCGGTTCAGGTTGCTGATCTCAACAAGAAGAATGTTGCCTTATTACGGGCATATGCCAAAGGAAAAGCACCGGGCAATTTCATTGAAGTGATGGCTTGTGAAGGTGGATGTATTTCGGGTCCCTGTGGAAAAATTGACTATAGCCAAGCACTGAAAATCTTTAAAAAACAGATGGGAGAAACGGCTTGAAGCCTGTGGAAAATGCCCTCAAATTATTCAAAGTGCAAATACACATTTTTAATTGCGCTTATCAAGCTCGTCGCGCAACTTGCAATCGCAACGGCATCTACCCGTATCTATCAGTCCGCTTCTTTGGAGAATTTCGAACTCCCTGAGGAAATTATCCGTAAAAATGCCTTCGTTCAGATTATCAACAATTTGTTGAATAGTCCACCATTTCACATGATGCATATGCTTGAGATTTGGTTGGATATTTTTCACCCGGCAGGTTAACATCAAATGCACATACTGAAATTCACAGGAGTTTTCCAACAGATAATTACCCATGAAAACAGGTCTTAAATCTTTCACACCATAAAGTTCGGGCGATATTCTTTTTACGCAATCCTGCACACTTTCGCCAAGTCGCATATGACTGCTGATGGCAGTGTCCCACTTCAATGCAAAGTCGCCGGCTTTGGAATGATGTTGGCGAAGAAAAATTTTATTACCTTCAATAATCATCACCCGCACAACGGGATGTGTAAATTTATCCTCTTCGGTCCACATGCTTGTCTGATAATTTACTGAACCTATTTCTCTTCCTTTGTCGTTTACAATTGGCAACCAATCTTCTTTCTGCAAACGCACCCTGATTAGGGTAACCCGAATATATTCGTAGGCAATAACCATCAAAACAAGAGCCACATATAATTGAAACAAGAACTTATATAAAAAGATAGCATTGGGTGGATCAATATATGAAATGATCAGAAAAGCCGCAGCATGAGCAGTCAGAATAATAATAAATATCTTTGCGAGGCGCATCAATTCATTCAGATTATTCTGCATCGATAATTTTTTGCTTGTTACCGAAAGGATAACCTGCGTTACTTTCTTACGAAAAACCATCAAAATCAGCATTATCAGTACCGCAGCAACCTGTCCGGCAATTTTGTTAAACGGCCACAAATCCACATTGCCCGAAAGCAGGGTCGATACGAAGCCAACAATCAGGAATACCGCAAAAGAGATGATATACCATTTATACAGGGATCGATAGAAAACAAACACATAGAGCAGAATGATGGACGCAACCGGCAAACTCACAATCCAGGCCATTCCCGGCTGAAAAACCTCAGCCAGAAAAAGAAAAAGGAGTATGGGGAAAATGTGGAGTACCGGATTGAAAAACGACTCACGAATCAGCTTCTTTAACATGCCAACAAAAATAACCGTGTATTATTCAAATTACTAACAACACACGGTTCATTAAGTTTGCCGATACATTAAAAATGTTTAGATGCTCATAATTCTGGAAATATACTTGCCGATAATGTCGAATTCGAGATTAACAACAGTACCTGTCTTAATCTGATGAAAATTAGTATGTTCGTAGGTGTAGGGAATGATGGCGACTTCGAAAGAATTCTGAGTAGGATTACAAACGGTCAGACTAACACCATTTACAGTCACAGAGCCTTTATCCACTGTCATATAGCCTTTTTTAGCCATTGCGCGATCGAAAACATATTCGAACCGGAAGTACCAGCTTCCCTCCGCTTCGCGCACTTCAGTACAAACAGCAGTTTGATCCACATGACCCTGAACAATATGCCCGTCGAGCCGGCCGTTCATCATCATGCTGCGTTCCAGGTTGACCTTACTTCCCGGCTCCAAAAGGCCAAGGTTGGTGCGCTCAAGGGTTTCTTTGATGGCAGTAACAGTGTAGTTGTCAGCAGTTTTGGCTACAACGGTGAGGCAAACACCATTGTGTGCCACGCTCTGATCAATTTTGAGTTCTTCTACAAAAGAGCATCTCATGGTGATGTGCAGGTTTTCCTGATCCTTCACCAATGCCACTACAGTTGCGGCTTCTTCAACAATTCCTGAAAACATATGCTTTATTTTTTAATCTCTTAAATTTGTCTATTTATACGAAATCAACAAAGAAATCGCCGCTATGCGGCTCAGGGGTGAATTGATCTCCTCTATTTCTACCAAGACATCACCGCTACGCGGCTCTGGTGCAACATTGTATCTGAAAGCGATCTTTGGGGGCGTAGCCCTGATTTCTTTGTAGCACACTAGCCCTACACATCAATATTGAGGGGCGTAGCCCTGATTTCTTTGTAGCAGAAATGCTTTGAACGCTGCAAAATCCTTCGTCAAGGGAACACTTTGCTTTTCGCCTTTCAAAAACTCCAGTAGTTTTTCCGGGATATCGACTTTCTCACCAATAATTCCTTCGACCGTTTCGAGGAATTTGGCCGGATGAGCCGTTTCGAGGAACACGCCGGTTTCGCCGGGCTGCAAATAATCTTTCAAGGCCTGATAGCCACAAGCGCCGTGAGGATCAAGCAGATAGCCTGTTTCGCGATAACATTTTTTCAGTGCTGCCGCAATCTCCTCATCAGTATATCTTGCACCGCTGATATCGGCACTGATGGCTGCATGATTGTGTTGATACAAATCGAGAATACGTGCAAAGTTACTCGGGTCGCCCACATCCATGGCATTGGCAATGGTTGATACCGATGGCCGTGGCGAGTATTTTCCGGTTTGCAGGTACTCAAGGAAGATATCGTTGCGGTTGTTTGCTGCAATGAATCGTTTCACCGGCAATCCCATCCTGTGGGCAAACAATCCGGCTGTTAAATTGCCAAAATTACCGCTGGGCACACAAATCACCATGTTGGTAGCAGCTTCTTCCGAAATTTTCTTCAGTTGTGCGTAGGCATAGAAATAGTAAAATGCCTGTGGCAGAAAGCGGGCTACATTGATGGAGTTGGCTGAGGTCAGCTTCATGGTTGCATTGAGTTCTGCATCGATGAAGGCTGATTTCACCAAAGCCTGACACTCGTCAAAAGTACCATCTACTTCGATGGCGGTGATATTCTGTCCGAGCGTAGTAAACTGGCATTCCTGAATGGGGCTCACCAGACCTTTGGGATAAAGCACATACACGTGAATGCCTTCGACACCGAGAAAACCATTGGCAACGGCGCTGCCTGTATCGCCCGAAGTAGCCACCAATACATTGATAGTTTGAGGGCGGTTGTCGGTGCGTTGGATAAAATAGCTCAACATGCGCGACATGAAACGTGCACCCACATCTTTGAATGCAAGTGTAGGACCGTGGAACAGCTCCAGGCTGTAAATATTCTCTTCAACTTTCACGAGCGGCACATCGAAATTGAGCGTATCGTTCACAATCATTTTCAGCATATTGGCATGAACATCTTCACCGAAAAGCATGTAAGCTGCCGTATAGGCCATGTCCTGAAAACTGAGATTCTGAATGTGATTGTAATAACCTGCAGGTATGGTAGGAATATGATCGGGCATGAAAAGCCCCTTATCCTCAGCGAGTCCGCGGATAACTGCATCGCTCAGACTTACATTACGTACTTTTTGATTGGTGCTATAATAAAGCATATCGTCAATTTTTGATGAATTGCTGCATAAATTCCTTTTCTCTCAATTCCCCATAACTTCCTGTCCTGCACGAAAACTCATCGTATTCCTGCACCTCATCCGGTTGCTCACCTGGCCGATAAATGATAAAAGGGACAGGATCGCTGGTATGGGTGCGAATGGCGCAGGGCGTAGGATGATCAGGTAGAATGGCAATGGTAATCGGTTCATCCCATTTCGACACTTCATCCCAAAGCGGTTTAACCACACGCCGATCCAGAAACTCAATGGTTTTGATCTTTAGTTCCACATCACCTTCATGACCTGCTTCATCGCTGGCTTCGATGTGTAAATACACAAAATCGTCGGTTCGCAGAGCATCGATTGCCGCCTGCACCTCGCCTTCGTAGTTTGAATTCCACAGGCCGGTAGTTCCGGGCACCATAATCACTTTCAGTCCTGCATACACCCCGATTCCGCGGATAAGATCGACAGCCGAAATAACCGAACCACTACGCAAACCGTATAATTCCATGAGCGTCTTCATTTCGGGTTTGTATCCGGGCGACCATGGCCAGATACTGTTGGCCTTGTCTTTGCCCGCTTCAGCGCGTCTCAGATTAACAGGATGATTTTCGAGCAGTTCCTGCGATTTTAAAATCAATGAATTTAGTTTCTCAACCGTCGATATTGCATCTGCTCCTTCCGGTCGGATAAGCACATCAGCGAAAGGAGTTCCGGGAACATCGTGGGGAGGTGTGCAAACAATATTCTTGATTCCGCCTCTGAGTTTAAGCAAATGACGGTACGAGACCCCGGGATAGAAACTAACTTCCTCATCGCCAAGCTCTTTTTGTAGAAACAAAATCAATTCGGCAGCCTCTTCGTTGCTGATATGTCCGGCAGAGTGATTTTTGATTTTCCCTGCTTCAATACAGATAAGATTGCAACGCATGGCCATTTCGCCGGGAGCTATATCCACCCCCATGCTGGCAGCTTCGAGCGACCCGCGACCTTCGAAAATAGCAGGGACATCGTAGCCCATCACACTCAGGTTGGCTATCTCACTGCCGGGTGCATAACCATCCGGGATGGTGTGCAACATGCCACATCGCCCGAGTGAGGCCAACATATCAATTGCTGGTTTTCGGGCAGCCTGCAGGCAGGTTTTATTTCCAAGAGAAGCAATGGGCTCGTCGGACATCCCATCGCCCAGAATAATAATATATTTCATGTTTACAATTTACAACAGAACGTCTGATGAACCCCGACATTAAGATTCAAGCAGAAAATCCTTATACATTGGGAGCGCATCCTCAAATTTAGCAACAGCATCTTCCAGTTTTCCGTAAAACTCACCACCTGATGCATTCAGATGACCGCCACCCTGAAATACTGCTGCAGCAAACTGATTGGCAGGGAAGGTTCCCTGCGAACGTAGCGACACCTTGATTTTATCCTGATCTTCACGCATGAACACCGAAAACACAATGCCGTCGATTGATAAAGGGATATTTACAAAACCTTCGGAATCACCGTTTTTGAAATTAAAATCCTCCATTTCCTGCTCAGTCAGCGTAATCAGCGCAGCACCATAGGCAGGATAAAGCTTCATTTTCTGATACAAGCAATAACCCATCAGCCTGAAACGTTGCTCAGAATAGGCATTATACACTTTGCGGTAGATATCATCTTTGTCAACTCCTATTTTTAACAACTCAGCAATAATCACATAAATCTCAGAATTGTTGGAATTAAAAGTGAATGCTCCGGTATCTGTCATCATGCCTGTGTACAAACACTCGGCACAAGCTAAGTTGATTTTTGCAAAATCGCCCATCCGGCAAAGCAATCTGAACACCATTTCGCTGGTTGAGGCTATGCCCGGATACGAGATAACCACCGATGCAAAATCGCCGGGATTAAGATGATGATCGACCAATACAGTAGGTGCAGGAGCTGCAAGCACAAGATCGGCCAGTTTCTCAAGTCGTTTGGGAATATTGAAGTCGAGAGCAAAAATCAGGTCGGCGTTTTGCAAAAATGCAGCTGCCTGCTCCTGCATATCCTCGTGAACAACCACACATTCGGAGCCAGGCATCCATTTGAAGAAGTCGGGGAAGGCAGTTGGCACAATCACTACAGGCTCTTTTTCAAGAGTCATCAGGTAGTGCCACAAACCAAGTGATGAGCCCATGGCATCACCATCGGGTGCCACATGAGTTACTATGACTATTTTTTCTGACTCTTCGAGCAACTTCTGCACCTTATGAATCAAATCTTCAGCAATTATTTTCGATATCATGCCATTGGTTTTAAACGCTTGCAAAAATAACAAAATTCCGCGAATTTCTTAACTTATTGTTCGCCTAATCTATAAATGTATGCACCTTGCTCACGCAAATCGTAAAACCCGATTCCGCGACTCTGACATGAGTCTTTTAGTTGTTTTGCGTACCAGACAGATATGCTGAGATCGACAATGCAAAGTTTAGGTTTGATGTTGTTCAAAATATCGGATGCTCTGATTTTGACTTTGTTCCCAACAATTAAAATATCTGTTTCAATGGGGTAATTTGTTACTTTGCGCTTGAGCATATCGTCAAGTAAAACAACAATCCTCTTATCTTCGAACGTGGTCACAAAAGATGTCTGCTGCTGTGTTACTATCGGTGTCAATAGCTTTTTGCTTTTCCAGTATGCTGATGCCGACCTGTCAGCAGCAACGCTATCGGTACTAAAAAGCCGGTGATTCCTGCCATGAATGAGGTTGAGGTGGGTGTGTTTGTTGTCGGCATAAACAACAATGCTACTTTCAGTTGCTGTTCTCCACTTGATTATGGCATGACTACCAACAAACAACAAAAGGAACAATAAAGCACCTGCTAAAGGTATGAATTTCTTCGATTCGATAAATCTCATTAAAAATACCACTATCATAACGATGAACGCAAGTTGCAGGAAATCAACATGTAAGTATGAAACAGCAGCAGGCAAATCATCAATAAATGCCACAGAATAATTCAATGCAAACAAAAGTTGCTTCAATATAAATGCAGGTACTACTGCAAGCAAGGGTATCCATGATAAAAGCAGATAGCTTACAGCCAGATAAATGATGAATGAAGCAAGGGGTATTGCAAAATAGTTTGAAAGGAGGAAATAATTGGGGAACTGATGGAAATAATAGAGTGCCAGTGGAAATGTCCCAATCTGCGCAGCCATCGAAACTGCAGTTAAATCCCACCACCAACGCAAAGCACGGGATTTGAACCCTAATAATCCGCCAATTTTAGGCTGAAAATAAATGATACTCAGCACTGCACTGTAACTCAACTGAAAGCCCACATCGAAAAGATATGCAGGATTTTGCAGCAGGATAATAAATGCCGAAAATGCAATGGTATTGTATATCTGCGATTTGCGCTCCATGGCCGAACCTATGGCAACAAGGGAGAACATGGTGGCTGAACGGTTGACTGAGGGAGGAAGCCCTGTGATAAAAGCATACACCCACAAAAACAATACGATGAGTATGGTATTGAGTATCTTCAACTTTCGGCTTCGGAAAATAAATCCAAGCACTGTATTCAAAATCATATAAATAACACCCACATGCAGACCACTTACAGCCAAAATATGCATGGCTCCCGAGTTACTGAAATCTTCACGCAGCTCCGGGTCAATTGCATCTTTATAACCAAGTGTGAGCGCAGCCAAAACCGCGTATTCATCAACCTCCATGCCGGTTTGGTTGTAGAGATGCAGTAATTTTGATCTTGCTTTATCGGCATAAACCTGCAGGGACTTTCGGTCGACATGCCCGTAGGCTTTCCATCTTTGTGCTGAAACATAGGCCGTTGCTGCTACTCCCTGCTGTTTGAGATAGGCAGCATAATCGAAGCCAAGAGGATTTCGCGGTGGTTCGGGCGATTTTAGTTGAGCTTCTATCAGCAATAAATCACCCCTACGGGGGAGCTGTGTGGTACTATCGGCAGCCAGATAAAGCAACACTTTTGAACCGGGCATCCCGGAAAGGCTGTCGGAAGCACAACTTAGCACACGCACTTCACAGGATATTGAAGCGGGCTTCCTCTTAGGAGAAGAAACTACTTCTGCATTGTATATCAATACTTTATCCTCAAAGTGATTAACTGAACGTTTCTCCTTTTCGACAGCCACAAAATAACCCGCCATGAATAACAATCCGGCAAAGCCTCCACCAAAAATCCAGCGCAAATGATACGATAAGTCGGATTTGGCTGCAATGAACAGCGACAAAATCAGTGCTGACAAACTGACAATCAGAGTTAAGTAAACAGTCGGATTGAAAAGTTCCAGATAACGGGCGGTAATAATCCCAAGCACAAGTGGAACCAGCAACCTGACAAACGGGGCACGTTGCAGGAAGTTCATACAATTTAAACAAACAGAATATTAAACAAACAAATAAATAAACAAATTTTTCCGGTAAATTCAATCAGACATCGAGCAACTGACGAATAATAAGCTTCGGATCCGGTGCATTAAAAACAGCACTTCCGGCTACCAGCACATCCACACCATGTTCGTACAGTTTGGATGCATTTTCGGTAGTTACTCCCCCATCAACCTGAATCAAACAATGAGGATTCAAAACATCAATCATGGCTTTCAGCTCTTTAAGCCTTCCGTAACTCTCTTCAATGAATTTCTGTCCACCATAACCTGCAAAAACTGTCATGAGAAGCACCATATCCACTTTGCTGATAAAGGGCTTCAGAGCTGCAACCGGCACATCAGGATTGATGGTTATTCCTACCCTGATATTTTCTTCACGTATCATAGCTATTACCTCATCAGGATTTTGGGCAGCCTCATAGTGAAAAGTAAGCATTTGAGCGCCTGCCTTAGCGAATCGTTTCACATACTTTTCGGGATGCACAATCATGATATGAACATCGAGTAGTTTAGTGCAATGTTTCTTCACAGCGGCTATCACCGGAAAGCCAAAAGAGATATTGGGTACAAAAACTCCATCCATCACATCGATGTGAATCCATTCGGCAGCACTTTCATTAATCATCTCACAATCGTCCTTCAGATTCCCGAAGTTGGCTGATAAAATGGAAGGAGAAATTATCCGGTTCATATCATTCACTTTTTACCCTGCAAATTTAACAAAACCCCGGAAAAATTGAACACTTTAAACACAAAAAACACAAATTAGCACTAACCTTTTTCCGGTTTTGTGTTAATTTGTGAATTTGCACTTTTGTCGTATTTAAAAACACAGCAGGTTTTTAAAGCAACAATTAGCTTAAGTTCAATTTGATGTACTGATTTTCTGTAATTTTCTGCACTCTGTAGTTCGATGCAAACTGCAAAATTTTGCTGATGGTTGACTCAGAAGGTTGCATGGATTGTTTTGTGCCGGATTTCTGTTGTGCAGTGATAATTAAATCAGATTTGTTTTCGGGGGTAGATGTTTTTTGCATAGGCTGCTGTTATTTGTTTACTAACTGCATATAAAACGCAGCAGCCTGAAAATTAGTATATCACCTCCGAAAAAAATTATTTAATTTCAAGATAAACATCTTTTTCCTGTGCCAGCCTACGCATATTGAGCAGCGCATAACGCATCCTTCCAAGTGCTGTATTAATGCTTACATTGGTTTTCTCTGCAATCTCCTTGAAACTCAAATCTTCGAAAAAGCGCATGCGCACTACTTCCTGCTGCACATCCGGCAGGAAATCAAGCATTTTCACCACATCGGCAAGCACCTGTTCGTTCGACATTACATCTTCGATGCACAAATCCGACAATTTTGATGAATTGCTGATATCATAGCTCGCACCATCGGCCGAAAAAGTATTTTCGTTTTTTTCCTTGCGGAAGAAATCGATAATCAGGTTGTGCGCAATGCGGTTGACCCAGCCTAAGAATTTACCATTCTCCTGATATCTGCCTTGCTGTATAGTAACAATGGCCTTGATAAAAGTATCCTGAAAGATATCTTCTGTCAATTCACGATCGCGCACAATTTGGTATATGTACGAGTAAACTTTGGATTTGTAGCGTGTAAGTAATACTTCAAATGCCGCATTGTTTCCTTCTTCATACAATTTAACCAATACATCATCGGTTAAGTGAATCAGTTTTTTCATTACTGCTTAATTTTTGGTGTTTAAGCGTAATTGTTTGCGATAGGCAATTGAATTTAGCGGTTAATGAATCATTTCTGGACTGCAAATATATGTATTAGTTTTTAAATTCCAAATATATTGCGGATTTTTTTAAGATTTGTGTATTATTCTACGTATAAAACCAGACCTTTCAGATACTCTCCCTCGGGATGATAAATATTGACCGGATGATCGGCTGGCTGATTCAACTGATGCAAAATCTTCACCCGGCGACCTGTTTCGGCAGCAGCACTGAAGACTGCCAGGCGAAATTGCTCCCGCGAAACCACCTGCGAACATGAAAATGTAAACAGGATACCACCGGGTTTAATTTGCGAAATTCCCCTGGCATTAAGGCGCTGATAACCTTTCAATGCATTTTTAAGTGCGTCGCGGTGTTTGGCAAAGGCAGGGGGATCGAGTACAATCAAATCGTAAAATTGCTGATTTGCCTGCAGATATTTGAAGGCATCGTCAGCAAACGCATTGTGACGGGCATCGTTCGGGAAGTTAAGTTCTATATTCTGGTTTGTTAGCTCTACTGCACGGGCCGAACTATCGACCGAATGTACCAGACCGGCACCTCCCTGCATGGCATAAACAGAAAAACCTCCTGTATAACAAAACATATTGAGCACATCCCGTTTATGTGAATACTCTTGCAAGAGCAGGCGGTTTTCACGCTGATCGACAAAAAAACCGGTTTTCTGTCCACGAAGCCAATCCACTTTGAACTTCAGGCCATGTTCGACTGCCACATGTTCGCCACTGCCGTTGCCAATCAAATAACCATCTTCAGGATCAACAGGAGCTTTAAATGGCAGCGTGGTTTCTGACTTATAATACACATTTTCAACACCTTCCACAACCTGCACCAATGCTTCAGCCAATTCGTTTCGCACATGATGCATTCCAACAGAATGAGCCTGCATCACAGCGGTAGTTCCGTAAATATCGATGATTAGTCCGGGCAGGTGATCGCCCTCACCATGCACTAAGCGGTAACAGTTATTATCGGGTCGTACCTGTCCCAAAGCGCAACGCATCCGATAAGCCGATTCGATGGCATTGCTCCAGAAAAGGCTTCCAATTTCCTGATTACCAAAGGTCAGCATTCGCACAGTGATGCTTCCGATCTGATAATGCCCGAAACCCAATACCGTCGTCTTATCTGATGCGACTACCTGCACCAAATCACCTTCAACGGGCTTGCCATCGATGTATTGTACAGCTCCCGAAAACACCCAGGGATGAAAACGGAGCAAACTGGCTTCCTTTTTTGGTTTAAGTACAATGCGGCTCATGGTTGCTGAATATTGATGTTGGATTGTTCGGCGATGGCCACCTGCTCCATCAGAGAAACTAACTGCTTGCGTGTAAGCTTATTCTCCTGCTGAAGTTGCTTGTAAATTCGCAAAACAGCCCACGCATCGGTAGAAGCATATCGTTGCTGTTGCTCGGTAAGTTCTGTGCTTTCCCAGTTAGTTAAACGTTGACTTTTCGAAATTTTTTGGCGAAAAAGGATGGCGAAAATCTTTTGGAGTCCAAGTTCCATGATACCATAATCTTTCACAACCGACTGCAAATCGACAACATTGGCAGGAACAAAGCGATGATGTCTGTTCAACCCTGCAAAATCATCACGCAGGGCAAGACCTACTTTCCGGATATCAGGATTCGACAGAAAAGCAGCTAATTCAGCAGAAAATGGCTGCTTATTTAATCTGAATAAATAGCAATGATTTTCGGTGGATATCTGAAGGAGAGCCACCTTGTGGTACTGTCCCCTGGTAAACGATGGCTTGGTTTCTGTGTCGATTCCGACCAGTTTCTCTTTACTCAATGCCGCTAATGCTTTTTGTGCTTTGGCAACATTATCCACTACGGTAATTTGTCCTTCAAAAACAACTACAGGAAATGCATTGACTTCTTCTTTGGAAATTTTGGGTACAATCATCTTATAACAACATATTCATATCCTGCTCATTATCTTCATCTCGCGAAAAGCCGAGTATAGAATCGCGATTCAGTTTCTGCGAAGCACCCCCAAAGTCAGCATCATCTTCTCCGACAACAAAACTATATTTAATCTGGTGCAAAGCGCGCATCGAATTGAGTAACTTTTGACCCCAATGGTCTGCAAATGTTTCAAGGCATACGGCCAAAGCATCATTCATCATTTCAATATCTCCCAACTGATAATTAGCCGCAAAATCTTTTATTTCCTGATAAATATCAGCCAGATTCTCGGAGATAAAAGCTGCTATGGGTGTATCGCTCAACGACATATCCGGATGAAAAGTCTCCAGATAAACATCATGCTCCCCTAACAACATTTCAATTTGCGATTTTATATCATTGTAATCTCCTTCAGTCACAAACCTTTCAGGCTGATCATCGAAATACCGCACGGGAATGTTAAGCAAAGATGTTCTCAAATACAACAAAGACATGAGCTGCAATGCTTTGGAAACAAACACCTGCTTATCACTTTCAGCAGCCCGTTCGAAAAACAAACAACTTTCAGCCGCTACAGTTACAAAGTTGATAACTGTTGGCGAATAAACTAAGTGATCGGGTAATTCCTCTGTATCCATACAATGCCCAGTAAAAAATTTATGCAAAAGTAAAAAAAAACCTCGGTTTGGAAAAATTAACATGCCGGCGAACAACTTTTTTGGTTGCTGACATGTTACATCATCAGATGACTAAACAAGTAATCGGAATATTTGAATATGGAATACAAGTTAGTGAGACTCAGAAATTACGACAGGATGGAGGAAGCCTTGCTGGACGAGAATATTCTCACACAGAACGAGATTGCATGTTCGGTTTATAATTCAACAAGTGCGGAAATCCTACCCATGCTATACGAGATTAACGAAGGTATTGCGTTGATGGTTTTCGAAAAAGATTTTGATCATGCTTGGGAAGTATTGAAAGAGTATCATCAGCTCGATGCTGACTGATCTTTAAAAGTTGCTAACTCAGCCCAAGAATTTCGTTTAATGGTTTTAACACGAAATCCCGCACCTTCATCAGAGGGTGCGGGATTTTTAATTCGGGCAAATCAACATTCCTGTCATCGTACAGCAAAATGTCAATGTCGATGATTCTATCCTGATAACCGGTATTTTTTACGTTTTGCGTTCTTCCCATCTCCCTTTCAATGCTTTGTAAGCACTGAAGTAATTCAATCGGTTGAAGTTGGGTTTCCACAGCAATGACGATATTCAGAAAATGATTATCGGACTTAAAACCCCAGGGCTCTGATTCCACAACTGAAGATTCAGCAGTAATTTCTCCTACTCTATCGGCAATTAAAGTGAGGGCATTTTTCAGATTATCGCGCCTGTTGCCCAAATTAGTTCCAAGTCCGAGATAGGATTTCATAACTCACTTAGTTCAAGCCAACGCATGGTTTTTTCGTCGATCACATCACTTAATTCGGCATATCGGGCTGATTGTTGCATGATTTCTTCCTGCGACAAATCTCCCGAAGAAAGGCGCTTTTCTATGAAGGATTTTTCTGCTTCAAGTTGCGGAATTTCCTGCTCCAGAGAATGAAATTCCTGTTTCTCTTTATATGACATTTTCTTTTTACCCACAACATCAGACTGCGTAACCAACTTGCTTTCAGCCTTCTTTACAGTTTGCTTTTTTTCTTCTGCCACATTTAGTTCTTCAAAATCGCGATATTGCGTGTAATTGCCGGGAAAATCCCTGATTACCGCATTGCCTTTAAAAACCAGCAAATGATCCACCACTTTGTCCATGAAATAGCGGTCGTGGGTCACCACAATCACACATCCTTTGAACGACTGCAGGTATTCTTCAAGAATGTTTAGCGTTATAATATCGAGATCGTTGGTTGGCTCATCGAGCACCAGAAAATTCGGGTTTCGCATGAGCACAGTGCAGAGGTGCAGCCGCCTCTTTTCACCCCCGCTGAGCTTATAAACATAATTGTACTGAGTCTCAGGCGTAAACAAGAAATGTTGCAAAAACTGCGAAACCGACATCTTGCGACCGTTGCCCAATTGCACTTCCTCTGCAATATCGCGTACTACATCAATCACCTTCATTTGCTCATCAAAAGCCAGTCCATCCTGACTGTAATACCCGAACGACACGGTTTCTCCAACATCCACTGAACCACTGTCGGGTTTCACTTCACCCAACAGGATTTTCAGAAAAGTTGACTTGCCGGTGCCGTTTTTACCTACAATGCCCAACTTCTCATATCTTGAAAAGCAATAATAAAACTGTTCGAGAATTTTTAATTCTCCATAAGATTTTGAAATATATTTAGCCTCGAAAATTTTTGAACCAAGATAAGTAGCTTTTACATCGAGCTGAACCGAATCATTGTTTATCCGTTTGGAAGCGCGATCTTCAATATCATAAAACCGTTCAATCCTCGATTTTGCTTTGGTGGCACGCGCCTGCGGTTGTCGTCGCATCCATTCAAGTTCCTTGCGGTAAAGATTCACTGCCCTGGCAGTTTCAGTGTTGAAATTCTCGACCCTGTCAGCCCTTTTCTCCAGAAAGTAACTATAGTTTCCGGCATACTGAAACAACTGATGCTGATCGATTTCGAGGATGTCGGTGCATACCCGATCGAGAAAATAACGGTCGTGAGTAACCATAATCAACGACATGGTCGAACGAATCAGAAAATCTTCGAGCCATTCTACCATTTCGAGATCAAGGTGGTTGGTGGGTTCATCAAGAATCAGCAAATCGGGCTCACTGATGAGCACATTTGCCAAAGCAACACGCTTTAACATCCCGCCCGACAACTCCCCGATTCTCTGCTCAAAATCCGTTATTTTCAACATCCCTAATACCTGTTTAATACGTGCTTCGTAGTCCCAGGCCTTCAGCATATCCATCCGGTTGATGATGTCGGGCAGGGTACTGTGATTTTCAGCAATCATTGCGTGCTCGTATAAGGCTATGGTTCTCACCACTTCATTATCGGACTGCAAACAAGCATCAATGACCGACAAATTCAAGGGAAAGGTGGGCGATTGCTCCAGATATCCAATCCGTAAACCGCGCCGAATTGAGATGGCACCTCCATCGTAATCTTCTTTTCCGGCTAGGATATTCAACAGGGTGGTTTTGCCCATACCGTTCTTTGCAATCAGGGCAATACGCTGAACATCTGATACTCCGAACGAAATATTCTCAAACAGCAATAAATCGCCAAATGATTTGGTAAGATGTTCAATCTGAAGGTAGCTGATCATAACATTGATAGTTTCGGGCACAAAGATAGCACTTTTTAGGTCAGCATGTGAATATGGAATGATTACAAATTAGAATTTTCAGGCGGAAAACTGCATTCAGATTACTCTAAAAATCGGGGGAAATGCTAACTTTGCGTTTAAGCAAAAAAATTCGCCACAGTGGTCACATAGCCTATTTAAGAAACTTCTGTGACTAATATATTAACCGATTAATAATCATATTCTTAAAACTAAAGAAAATGGCATCAATTAAAGGAACACAAACCGAAAAAAACCTGCTGATAGCATTTGCAGGTGAAAGTCAGGCACGCATGCGCTACACCATGTTTGCAAGTCAGGCAAAAAAAGAAGGCTTCGAGCAAATTGCCGGTGTTTTTCTTGAGACAGCAGATCAGGAAAAAGAACATGCGAAAAGATTTTTCAAATTTCTCGAAGGAGGTATGGTCGAGATTACCGCATCCTACCCAGCAGGTATCGTTGGAACAACTTCAGAAAATTTACTGGCAGCTGCCATGGGTGAGCATGAAGAATGGTCGCACGATTACCCCATGTTTGCCGACATCGCCGAACAGGAAGGGTTCAAAGCTGTAGCTGTTGCTTTCCGCAAAATTGCAGAAGTAGAAGCAGAGCACGAAAGCCGCTACCGTAAGCTCCTTGAGAGGGTGGAAGCGGGCAAATTCTTCGAAAGAGACGAGGAAATTGTATGGCAATGCCGCAACTGCGGATATCTGCATGAAGGCAAAAATGCACCAAAAAACTGCCCTGCCTGCAACCATTCGCAAGCATATTTCGAAGAAAAGAAAGAAAACTACTGAAGAAGCTACAGTAAAAACGAAGCAGTTAACTGCAGTTGTCAATTGAGCGACACCAGGTTACATGATAACGAAAGCTTGCGATAAGTAGCCCGCAATTGCGAAATCACAAGTGCATAGATGCGTTTAGCAGTAATCAATTTGGAACAATCAATAATCATCACCGCAGACGGCTCCCATTCCCTCATTAACAGGGAGCTGAATGAAACGTACCACTCGACACACGGAGCCGTTCAGGAATCGATGCATGTTTTCATTGAAAACGGACTCAGGCAGTGCGCAAAACAACAAATTGACATGCTGGAAGTGGGTTTCGGAACAGGACTTAATGCTTTTCTCACACTACTTGAAGCTGAAAAACGAGGTATCTTCATCCATTACACGACCATAGAACTTTTCCCGATAGAAAAGCCGCTATGGTCGTTGTTGAATTTTGCCGACAACTACACAAATGAACAAAAAGATCAGTTTTACCATTTGCATAGCTGCGAATGGGGGTCAGACACCTTAATCACAAATCATTTAACTATCAGAAAAATACAGGCTGACTTTATAAATTTCCAATCTGAAAAAACCTTCGATTTAATTTTCTTCGATGCATTTTCACCTGAAAAGCAGCCCACACTTTGGTCGCAGGAACGTTTCAGCACATTGGCAGCTCACTGTAAGCCTGGCGCCATCCTCACCACCTATTGTTCCAAAGGCACTGTAAAACAGGCACTCCGCGGTGCAGGATTTACAGTGGAGCGACTTCGGGGTGCTCCCGGGAAAAGGCATATGTTGCGGGCAATAATTAATACTGGTTGATATATCAGCGTTGATTAAGCCATACACCTACAAACTCAAATTACTGAATTTCACTCCAACATAAACAGTTCGCGGTAACGCCGGACCATACACATAGCCTGCATCACGCAGCGGTCCCTGATCCAGGTCCTTCTGGAAACTATTGAAAATATTTTTCACTCCTGAACTCAGTTGCATATCAATGCCGGTCAATTTGAAGGTATATGCACCTTTCAGATTCAGGTCGAAAAATGACGGTGTAGATACTAATCTGTCGGACGCAATGAACCCTGCAAAATGCGGTGCCAGCATCGATCCGGTAAAAATTCCGGTAGCTGAAAGCGACAGTGGCTTTACAGGGGTAGAAGTTAATGTAAAATAGCCATAATGATTCGGAGTACGAAGCATTCTACGCACAGGAGTCACACCCGGGTCATCCGACCATTGCTCAGGTTCATCATACAAACTTTGCTGAATGGTGTATCCAAACTGAAGTCGGGTTTTAGTATCCGGAGCAATGTTTCCTTCGAGATTCAATCCACCCACCACTGCTCCGGAACCATTTCTTCTTTCGACCAGGATATTTCCATCCGCATCATTACCTATATCAGCAAGCACAAAAACATCATTGATGCGTGTAAAAAACCCTTCGGCCAACAAGTTTATTTCGGTACTGCCCCATTTGAAATAATAATCGAGCGAAGTGCTGAGGCTGTGCGAGTATTCGGGCCGAAGATTGTCGGCAATCTGTATCAACTTCACCACACCACCAACAGCATCGATATGCAAATCCTCGTCGAATGCCTGAGGTGCCCTGAAGCCGGCTGCATATGTCGCACGCCAGTCGAGGTCGTCGAAAAACCGATATTTGGTTGTGATACGCGGACTAACCACCACATTTTGCAGCAAATTATGCTGGTCGATCCTTAGCCCAATCAACAGGTTCAGTTTATCGTTTTTCCATTCATTTTGAGCCATAATACCCAACACCCGTGTGTTTTGTTTGAAATTGCGGCTATAACCCGGCGCCTTGTCAACCAAATCGTCATATTGAAATTCGAATCCGGCGGTTAGTTCGGCCGGCATAAACAACATCTCATCAAAGCGGTTTACGAACTGTGCTCCAGTAACCGAAGTCAGGTTTCGGGTACTACCATAAGCGTTCAGATTAAAATTTGCGCCATAATAGCTGTCACGATCTACATGCTGAAATGATGTGTAGGCATTTAATTTTTGCTTACCCGACGAACTAAACCAGTTGTACGCTAAACTACCACCATTAATCTCATGTTTGAGCTGTTCTGTAATTTCTGTTTCATGCGGCTGCAAATCGAAACGATTTCCACCTCTGCGGAATTCCCCCATATTGTGGTACTCCATGGTAAGTTTACTTTGAGAACTAAGCCGATAATAGGAGCGCATGCCAATGGTTTGACTTTTCAGCAGAGGAACATTCGAGAAACCATCGTCATTATAATCAAAAGGCGATCTGTTGCGGTAAGTGCCATACAGGTACATCCCCGTTTTATTATCATCACCTACAATAGAAGTATTCAGATTTACCGCATGATCCGGACTTTTACCTCCTATCATCTCGAAATTATAACCTGCATTGAATGAATTATTTAATGCTTCTTTCGTAATAATATTGATTGTTCCGGCTATGGCATTCGAACCATACAATGCTGAGCCTCCTCCACGCACAATTTCGACCCTTTCAATCATATTCACAGGAATTTGTTCTAAACCATAAACGCCCGACAAAGCACTAAAAACCGGACGACTATCTATCAAAATTTGCGAGTATGGCCCTTCCAGTCCGTTTATCCTAACTTGCGTATAACCGCAGGTCCCACAATTCCTCTCAACCCTCACTCCAGGTTGAAAGTTAAGTCCCTGTGCCACACAAACCGAGTTCGTTGCTTCAAATAAGGTCGGATTTAGCACCCCGACCACCACCGAAGCTTCTTTGCGGTTAGTTTCATTGCGATTGGCACTAACCACTACTTCATTCAGATTGAGTGCTGTTTCTCTCACCACAAAATTGAGTTCTATGGTGTTGTTTGCTATAAAATTAACCTCCTTTTCAGTAGGGGCATATCCCAATCCACTAACCCGCACAATATGCTTACCAACCGGCAAATTCTTCAGAAAATAGTGACCACTTCTATCTGTTGTTGTACCTATAACCGTATTACTGATGGTTATATTGATGAATGGTATATGCTCTCCGGTTACTGCGTCTTTAACATCTCCAATAAGATTAGCATCAGTATTTCGCTGAGCGACAACACTGAAAGTAGACAAAAAAATTAAAAAACCGTATATGATGGTTCTCATAAATCAAATCTTTATTAGTAAATTAATTGAAATAAATAACATTGTACACTTATGACACAATGAGTTCTGCCAGACATTTAAAGCTGACAGCAATTTATGTATTTATCTCAAAAAACGGGAGGAGCCCTGAGATTGTAATTAAGAAGATTATATGAGTAGTGAGGTTGTTCCGCTACCTGAATAACCAAAGCAAACAACAATTTTATCCGGGTGGGTATTTCAGGAAGATTTAGCTCTGATGTCCAGGTGATTTCATTTAATAAAGCAATCAAACTTAACTGACCGTCGGTATGCGAATGTGATTTTACAGGAGCTTCACTATCCTGCGACAACTCATTAAGCCAATAAAAATGGGAATGATAATGCAGCTTACCATTAATCTCATGGGCATGATAAAACATTGTCACATTGCTGTAATGACCTATAAAAAAAAACAGCAAAGCTACTTTTAAAAATTGCTGAAATCGCGACGATATTTGATTTGTTAAAAACATCAGACCCAAAGAAAACACATTTGATCTTAACTCGCTAATCTGTTTTATATCATTTAACAAAGTATAACAAAGGCTATGAATTAAACATTTATTGCTTGAGAACTTGCAAACCCGACAATTATTATTACCTTTGCAGCGCTAAAAAATGAAGGCAAGTCCCACTTGGCGGCTTAAATTCTATTTATTAACCAATTACATTCATAATCATGTATTTAACAGCTGAAAAAAAGCAGGAAATCTTTGGCAAATATGGAAAATCAGCCACTGATACCGGATCATCCGAAGCACAAATTGCATTGTTCACGTATCGTATCAACCACCTCACTGAGCACCTGAAGATCAACAAAAAAGACTTCAGCACTGAAAGAGCACTGGTGATGCTCGTAGGAAAACGTCGTCGCTTGCTCGACTATCTGAAGAACAAGGACATCATGCGTTATCGTGCGATTATCAAAGAGCTGGGTATCAGAAAGTAATTTCCGCACCAATCTCATTAAGAAGGCGTTTCAAATTATTGAGATGCCTTTTTTGTTCCGAAAATACAGCAATCTACTGTGACACAAGCTAAACAAAACATATCGGATATTTTTTTTACCGTACTATATCAGGCGGGTATAGGCTTGTATGCTTTTGCTGTACGCATTGCATCATTATTCAACAGAAAAGCGCGAATAATGATCCAGGGACAAAGTAAGACAGTCGATATCATCATGGATAAAAGAATAGTGGGTAAAAAATACGTTTGGTTCCATGCAGCTTCATTAGGCGAATTTGAACAGGGCAGGCCGGTAATGGAGGCTATAAAGCGAAACAACCCCGACACACTGATCCTACTAAGCTTCTTCTCTCCTTCAGGATATGAAATCAGGAAAAACTACAATGGAGCCGACATCATTGTTTATCTGCCCTTCGACACAAAGAAGAATGCTGAAAAGCTGCTGAACAACATTCACATCTCGAAAGCCGTTTTCATCAAGTATGAATTCTGGCCAAATTACCTCAAGAGTCTTAGCAACAGAGGTATTCCGGCATATTCAATTTCTGCCATTTTCCGACCGCAGCAAGCACTTTTCAAACCTTTGGGCACATGGTATCTCGGTCAGCTCAACTACTTCAGACATATTTTTGTGCAGGATGAGGATTCAGAAAATCTTCTCAAAAAACATGGCACTCGGCAAGTAAGCGTAGCCGGCGACACCCGGTTCGATCGCGTACTTGATATTGCTGCACAGGCGAAACATCTTCCGCTTATTGAGCGGTTTGTGGGGCATACTAAATTCACCCTTATAGCGGGAAGCACCTGGCCGCCCGACGAAGATTTACTGATACGGTGGATGCTCGAACATCCTGAAAACAAGCTCATTATCGTTCCACACGAAATACATGAAACGCATATTCAATCTATTCTCAGTCAGACGAAAGAGCATGCTATACGATATACACAGGCTGATGAAAACAGCATACAATCGTACCGATGTCTGATTCTCGACACCATGGGCATGCTGTCGTCGGTTTACCGTTACGGACAAATGGCCTACATCGGAGGTGGCTTTGGCGTTGGCATTCACAACACTTTGGAAGCAGCTGTTTGGGGCATTCCGGTTGTGTTTGGACCTAACTTTCAGAAATTCAGGGAGGCGAGAGAGTTGATTCAATCAGGGGGAGCTTTTTCAATAAAAGACTATAATGAATTAACAGGACTAACAACTAAATTAAGAATCTCCCCGGCTGATGCATCTGATATTGCAGGTGAATATGTGCGGAAAAATGCAGGAGCAACCGATATTATCAGTTCAATCTTATTCAACTGAACAGTTTACCAGCAAAATTATATAGATATGATATTTTGAGAAATGCTTATCTTTGCATCAAACAATAATCAAAAGGCAGCTAATTATTAATTCAATTATGAACTCTACTGAATTCGAAGCAATATTTCCTTACAAGATTCAGGATCTGATTTCACTGATAATTGAAACACAACAATTGGAGTTTGATGATGCAGTGACACTCTTATACGAATCAAAATTATATGAAGTTTTATCAACTGAGACAACAAAAATCTGGCATTTAAGCACTAACAAGCTACTTGAAATTTTGTTAAATGAAAAATCAACAGGCCAACTAATTTACCCCGATTACGTATGATTAAATTGAATGAAACATCCAAATTTCAATTATTTTGTCTTGAAAACTACAAGACTACCAAAGGAATATCCGGAAAAGAAGCATTGAATGATTTCAGAACATTTCAGGTATTTGATTTTCTTTCGAACCATTTTGAGGTATTACATACTCAGGGGAAAACCTACATAATTTCAGACATAAACCAATATATTAAAAACCGGGAATGAGACTGTACCACGGAGGAATTGAACCGGCTTTTAAACCGACAATCATTGAATCTCAACGTCTACTTGATTTTGGCAGAGGGTTTTATCTCACTTCAAATCAGGAACAAGCAGAAAGATGGTCTGTTATAAAACAAAACAGGACAGGCAGTAATTCTATAGCTACTGTATCTGTTTATGATTTTGACGAACAAACACTAACTGACAGCAAATATAATGTTAAAGTTTTCGATAATGCCAACGAAAAATGGCTCGATTTCATTACAGCAAATCGGAAGTCAAATACTAATCACTCAAACGACATTGTAAAAGGACCAGTCGCAAACGACAACCTGTATGCAACGCTTGTATTATTCGAGGCCGGCATATTAACTAAATCTGAAGCAATCGTCCGGCTTAAAACTCACAAACTTTTCGATCAAATATCGTTTCACAACCCACAAGTAATGTCCGAATTACTATTCATTGAAAGTTATCAGACAAAAACTTAATAATCAGACAAAAACGGCATAAATGGCACAAAAACCCTCCATACCCAAAGGCACCCGCGACTTTACTCCGCAGGAAATGGCCAATCGCAATTATATTTTCAATACGATTAAAGATGTTTTCCAACTATATGGCTATCAGCAAATTGAAACACCGGCCATGGAGAACCTATCTACATTGATGGGAAAATATGGTGAAGAGGGAGATAAATTGCTGTTTAAAATTCTGAATTCAGGCGATTATCTGAATGGAGTTCATGAAGAAGAATTGCTGCAAAGAAACACTGTGTGTTTGACTACAAAGATTTCGGAAAAAGGTTTGCGCTACGACCTGACTGTACCTTTTGCGCGCTTCGTGGTTCAAAACCGCGACAAAATCTCCTTTCCTTTCAAAAGATATCAGATTCAGCCGGTATGGCGTGCCGACCGGCCACAAAAAGGTCGTTATCGCGAATTTTACCAATGCGATGTGGATGTGGTGGGAAGCGATTCGCTGCTCAACGAACTCGAATTGATTCAGATTGTAGACGAAGTATATCGCCGCTTAAAAATAAGGGTACTAATCAAAATCAACAACCGTAAAATTCTGTCGGGCATCGCTGAAATTATTGGTGAAGCCGAAAAGATTACCGATATCACTGTGGCGATCGACAAATTGGATAAAATTGGTTTGGACAAAGTAAATGAAGAGATTGCATCAAAAGGCATCGCGCAGGATGCGATTGACAAATTACAACCGATTCTGAAACTCAGCGGTTCTAACAGCGATAAATTACTGCAACTCCGTGAAGTACTGGCTACTTCGGAGACCGGAATGAAAGGCGTGGAAGAACTTGAAACCATTTTCAGTTTGTGCGAAACCATACAAATAGCCACGGAAATAGAACTTGACCTGACTTTAGCACGCGGACTAAACTACTATACCGGAGCCATTTTCGAAATTAAAGCGATGGATGTGCAAATCGGCAGCATCACCGGAGGTGGCCGCTACGACAACCTTACCGGCGTTTTCGGCATGCCTGGTGTTTCAGGTGTCGGCATCTCGTTTGGCGCTGACCGTATCTACGATGTTCTGAATCAATTAAAACTGTATCCTGAAACTTCGTTGGAACAAACTTTGGTTTTATTTGTGTGTTTTGGTGAAAAGGAACTAAACTTCTGTCTGCCAATTGCAAAATCACTCCGCAACAAAGGCATCAATACAGAAATTTATCCTGAAGTCGCCAAAATCAAAAAACAGATGAGTTATGCTGATAACAAAAATATTCCTTTTGTGGCAATTGTTGGAGAGGATGAAATGAATGAGGGCAAGGTTACGTTAAAGGATATGAAGTCGGGGAAGCAAAAAAGCATTTTGATTGGGGATCTTATCAGTTATTGGGAGTAACAAAACCACTTAACAACACCTGTGATATGATCATAAGAAAAGCAAAACAAGGTGATTCAGAAAACATTGCCAGATTGATTTATTTGGCAATGGATGAAATTATTTTTAAATTCATCGGCATGAGGTCGACCGAAAGAGCATTAGCATTTCTAAATTCGCTTGTCCCACAAAAGCGAAATCAGTATTCCTATCAGAATTGCTGGGTTGCCGAACTCGATAACAGAATTGTTGGCATGGCATGCGTTTATAATGGTGGAGATATCAGGGAATTAAGAAAGCCCATAGAAGCATGTTTGCTTACACAATTCGGAAAAACTTTCGATGCTGAAGATGAGACTGAAGCGGGAGAATATTACATTGATTGCATCGGCGTTGAACACGGCTATCAGGGGAAAGGTATCGGTTCTGAAATACTGAAATTTCTGATTGAGGAATATGTTCACAAACAAAATCAAACCCTTGGATTGTTGGTTGAGACTACCAACGAGGGCGCCGGAAAGCTTTATTCCAAAATTGGTTTTGTTAAGTCGGGAGAAAAAATATTAACCGGGAAAATCATGGAACACATGCAATATCTCCCCGGTCAATACTTCTAACTTCAGACTAACCATTATCTTACAAGCAATACTTCATTGATAACACCTGCTAAATCGAGCAAATGTGCTTTACTGATGCCGGTAGCAATTTCTGCTGCTTTCAACATTTCTTCACGAAGCAAAACAAGTTCTGCCCGTG
Source organism: uncultured Paludibacter sp. (assembly GCA_964350125.1). Taxonomy (GTDB): domain Bacteria; phylum Bacteroidota; class Bacteroidia; order Bacteroidales; family Paludibacteraceae; genus Paludibacter. Next base: position 25,803 of record CAYGJI010000029.1, read on the forward strand.
CGATGGCTGTGGCATCGGACAAACTGACAGTGGTTCGGGTAACCATTACCCCCTGTCCGGTTGGTGAGGGTCCATTGTAAGTGTTTATCAACGCATTGATATAATGCTTTTGCAAATTACGACGGTAAACATCAACAGGCTGGTTCGTTGAAAGTTCGGACCATACACTGTTTCTGAGTGTTGTAAAAAGTTCATTCACACTGAAGGCATGCTCACCATGCATCGTTTCATAATTCAGTAATTTATCGATGGTGCTTTTGCTAAGCAGGCGATTCAACATACTTCTTTGAATATTGCCGATCGTATTCACCGGATTTACTCCAGCCTTCTCGGTCAACTCCTGATTTACCATCCAAAGTGGCGTATTAAATAATTGTGTGTCGATAAATTTCAATGCTTCTCGCTGAATTTCGGCTGGTACAAATTTGTGAACGGGACCTTGCTCTTCTACCATTTTCGGAGTGGTATAGATTCCTGCTACATTTTTAGCTGCATGTCCCATATACCTTCCGAACTGAACTGCGAGTTCGCCATACATTTCTCTGGCATTGCTGAAATCCTTGTTATCTTCGCGGGTCCAGTCGAGCAGGTTCGGCAAAATGCGCTTCAGGTTGCGGATTCCGTACTCTCCGGCCAGCATCGCATTATCGCCCAAGTCTTCATTCTGATTGCGCGGATCGTCGGGATCAGTTTCAGTGCCAAAAGCATAACGGGGATCTTCGGCCAGCTTGTTTATAATCCATTGATTGATATATGGCACTTCATCTTTGGCAGACTCAAATTGTGGCAGATATTTGTATCCCCACTCAATCGACCATTGATCATAAATACCAATATCGGGAACGATACCATTCTCAGGAACAGAGTCTTCGGGTTGAGCCACGTAGTTGAAACGTGCATAATCCATCATCGAAGGGGTGTGATTATTATTTGCCAGCCAGTTTTTATCACGCAGTTTTTCCACCGGAATGGTAGCCGAGGCACCAAAGTTATGACGTAAACCCAGGGTGTGTCCTACTTCATGAGCAGAAACAAATCGAATTAACCGTCCCATCAATTCATCGTCGAACTTCATGGAGCGTGCACGGGTGTCGATGGCTCCTACCTGAATAAAATACCAGCGATGCAGTAAACTCATCACATTGTGGTACCAGTTGATGTGCGATTCCAGTATTTCTCCTGTACGGGGATCATGTACATGCGGGCCACTTGCATTAGGGATATCCGATGGCTTATAAACAATGGCTGAATGAAGCGCAGATTCGATGCTCCAGGTAGAATCGTCGGGTGCTTCGAGTGCGTAAATTGCATTTTTAAATCCTGCCCTTTCGAAAGCAACCTGCCAGTCGTTGACTCCCTGCATCAGGTATGGCACCCATTTTTTGGGTGTGGTAGGGTCGATATAAAAAACAATCGGCTTAACAGGCTCTACCAATTCGCCCCGAAGATATTTCTCCATATCTTCCGCTTTGGGTTCCACCCGCCAGCGGGTTATCATCGACACCCTTTCCACACCTTGCGGATTCCGGTCGAAATCGGTATATGATGTGCTGAAATAACCAACACGCGGATCGTAGTAGCGGGGCTTCATCGGCACTTTGGGCAATTGAATCAGCGATGCATTCAATTCATAAGTAAACGGATCAGGAGTAATATCCGAAGGATTTGCGGGTTTTACTGCATAGGTCTTGATTGCCCTGATTTCCACACTCTTCGGATATGCTATAATGGTATCAACAAATGACCGGTCGTTCAGCTGATTCCCCAGATTCAGGGTACGTTTCGAACGCTCATTGAAATACAAAATACTGTTTTCGCTCTTGGCAAAGTCAGTGATATCAATCAAAACATTCCTTACATCGCTCACAGTGTCTTCCTTCACAGCCTTTATTTCAAAAGTAGCCATGATGGGATGAAGATTTGAGTTAAGTACCGAAAAATACATACCGGTAGTATCGTTAGCCCTCTCTGTATAGGAAACAGATCGCATGAAAATGCGGTCATCCTTGCCGTTTTCGAAACGAATTACATTGTTACCAATGATATCACCTGCGTACCCTGCAAAACCACGCCTGCTGCGGGCTGCTGATTTTGAAATACGGTTAACAATCAACAAATCAATATCGAGCACCGAGTCGGGAATTTCCAGATAATACTTATCATCGACCTTGTGGACTGAAACAAATCCGTTTGTTGATTTTACTTTATTGGTAAGCACCTGATCAAATGTTTTGGGACCTTTGGCTGGAGGAGTAGCCGGTTTTTCGGACTTTTTCTCCGCGACACTATCCTGTTTGGCTACAACTACCTCCTGCTTGGGAGTTTCCTTTTTCTTTCTGAAGATAGGCAGGCCCGACACTTCATTACCGGTTGCAAACATAGCGACAACCAACAGCGGTACAATATATTTCCTCATAAAATCTTTATAAAATGTATTTTTTTTAATAGAAACGCAAATATATACATTTTATCGACAGAAAAAGTTCACTGAATGGTCAAATACTTTTAAAAATGATTGATTAATGAGGTTTTGAGGTATGGAAGACCGCACGGGAAATGGATTTTCGTGCGAATATTCATAGGGAAAATCCAAAAGCATGAGTTTATCGGAGGCGCATTCGTGACCCAAAGCTTCAACAATTCCCTCATAGGGAATCACTTTATCGAGAGCCAATGACACACCACCAAGACGGTTTCGCATGTTTTGGAAGAAACTATGTCGTTTTGCCTGCTGATTTTTAACAGTTATCATAGCATGAAATGCATTTCGTATCTCATCGGCCACTTCAACCCGCCACTCGTCTGTTTGATAAAAACTCAACAGTCGTTCGAAACTAAATTTATCCATGATGTTGCGCGACTGCCCATACATGCGGTCAAAAACACTGCCTCCGCAGAAAAGGTACAAATTAGCATCAGAAAACAAACCATGTGGATTACTTAAAAACAAAACCTGCGACAACAATGCTCCAACGGAGTAAGCAAAAACATCCACCCGCGCATTGGCCTCAAACGCCGGATGGTTACCCGATTTTATCCCGCTAATCAAATCTGTGATATCAGCAAAACTTTGTCTGCCCGACTCATAAAAACGGCCCGGGTTCTGCGACAATCGTTCACTTAATGCCACATTGGCCACACTGAGCGACCGGTCATTTCCTAATAATTTTCTCCTGAGATCGATGATTTTTTGCAACAAGCGTGGATTCGTCCACGACGATGGTGAACGATTAATATGATAAGCAATAGGGAATAGAACAACAGCCTTCTGTGTTTTAGAGCACAAATAGTCAGCCCATGGCAGGTATTTATTCCAACTGCGTTCATTGAGTCCATGCAGCAATAGTATTAAATCACTACTCTGATTGTTTTCAGGCATAAAAACCGGATAGCTGAAACAGAAATTCTCTTCTACCCGATCGTCATGCAGGATTGTGTCTTCCACATATTCCGGCTTCGACTCAAAACCTTCAGGCATGCTCCTGAAATTATAGTAACGCACATACACTCCCGTGTTTTTGAGTTTCACTCCATTCTCCGGTATAGCTATGGAAGAAAGATAATCGAACCTTTCGAGATAATTGTAATTCTGCCTGTCGGTACTCATAATCATTGAATTAGCGTTTCATCTGCAAAGTTAAAACCTACAGAACTTGCGAAAAAAAAACTGTCAAAATGAAACTCATCAAGTGGCAGGAAACAAAAATACGGGGTAAAAACCGCAATATCGGGATTAAAAAAACCGGCTCGGGAGAATTGTTGTTTTTATCAAGTTAATAACATACCTTTGCCGAATAAAAAATCAGGCACCGTGGACAAGAAAATACCTTCATATTTACTTGATAAACAAAACACCATCAGAATAATACTGTTCACCGCTGTTTTTGCATTGCTGTTTATCAATATCTTTCAGCCGTTTAACTCAAGGCATTGGTATCCTGAAATTACCGAGTTCAAATACTTCTTTTTTTCCAGTCTGATTATTCTTACGGGCATGTTAGTGGTGGTTGCAAGCAGGCTATTAATGAGTTTGTATTCGCGCAGGAACGATGTTAGTTTACTTCAGTACGTAATTTGGATATTTGTTGAGATAGTGGCTATGTCGCTGTTTTACGCTATCTTTTCCAAATTTGTTCCCAAAGGAGGCGAGGAAAAGGACTTTTTTCTACTATTCCGTCAGTCGGCTATCAACACCAGTCTGGTGCTGTTGATCCCATATGCGATGTCGTTTTTGTACTTTTCGCTGAAGGAAAAATCGAAGCAACTCGAAGCTCACACCCAAAAAGACACCATAGCACAGCCTAAGAAAGGACTGATTGCTTTTCCCGACGAGAAAGGTGAAATTAAAATCACAGTAGCACTCAATAATCTGATTTTCATCGACTCGGCCGATAACTACGCAACTATTCATTACATCAACAAAGAAAAGAAATCGACCTACCTCATCAGAAACTCTCTGAAATGGATCGATGAAAACCTTTCGAAAGACACGCCATTGGTGCGCTGTCATCGTTCTTATATTGTCAATCTTGATAAAGTTAAGGTGCTTAAAAAAACAAAAGATGGCATTTTTATCGAGCTTGAGGCTCCGAATGTACCCGACATGCCTGTATCCAAAACCTATTACGAAAAGGTGATGAGCAAGTTCTCACATTATACTGTTTGATCCTGTTGTACTTTATCTTATTTTAAAAAAATCCTATGAAATATAAGATTG
>CAYGJI010000030.1:0-30207 GCA_964350125.1 uncultured Paludibacter sp.
ATTTAGGAATACCGTTAGACCAGCATAGCAAGCTTCCTGATGTGGTAATCTATGACAACAAAAGAAAGTGGTTGTTTCTAATTGAAGCTGTAACTTCACACGGCCCTGTTTCTCCTAAACGACTTTTAGAACTCGAAGATTTTTTGAAAAACTGTAAAGTCGGAAAAGTTTATGTGACTGCTTTTCCAGATATGACTGAGTTTAAGAAACACTCAAACAATATTGCTTGGGAAACAGAAGTTTGGCTAATGGAAGTGCCTGATCATATGATACATTTTAACGGTGACCGATTTATGGGGCCAAGATAAAAACAGTTAAAATACAGATAATTAATTCGTTTGATTATCGAAGATCGGAATCATAAAACTGAATAAGTTTTTGATTTAGGTTACAACCGCGACACATTTTATCATTACAAAGTGCTCTTCAAGGAAGGAGGCGAGATGGGTTTACAGTTAAAATGTTACTGTTTTGTCAGCCCAAACAACCACATTCACACAGTCAATCATGGTTGAAATCGGACAGGCTTCGGTACTGTCAAGTTGTCTCGATTTTAAGCAAGTTCCGCAAGCAAGAATTTCGCCGCCAACTTCTACAAACTTTTTCAATTGCTCGTCAACATTGTATTTCTCGTGAGACAAGCCCTCACATTCAACCGCTTCGCCCATTAAAAACAATTTTACTTCGTGTCCTTGTTTTTTTGCTGTTACCGCAAAGCGAAAAGCATTCCATGCTTTTTCCAGTTCTTTTGTTTCGAGAATAATTCCGATTTTCATACTTTTTTAGTTTTTTGAATTGATTAATCCAAAATGATATGGTTGAATTATAAATGGTTGTTTGTCGATTTGCTCTTTCCCGATTTTTTGATTGAGAGTTTCAATCATTTGATCTTCAATGTCGAAAGCGAACAACTTTCCGCTTATTAGTTTTGCTGTCGGAAGAGTAAAAGTTCCATAACCACTCCCAATTTCCACTAAATCATTAATTTGGAAATCGATATTTAATACGCTCAAAAGAAAATCGACATTAAAAAAGTCATTCCATTGGGTTTCATCCGGCATTCCGTTGTCTCGTACTTTCATATCTTTTCTTTACTTGAATTTTCAAAGATAATTACTGCTTTTTGTTGTATGTTTTGTGCAGGAAGAATCTGATTATAAAGCCAGCCAAAAGAAGTCCGATTCCGGTAATAATTACATTAAATGGTAAAGATACAGACATCGCCAAACAACCGATGAGACCCAAAACAGGAATTACTTTGCCATAAATTTGCTCTTTGCGGGGTTGTTTGAGCGCTGCAATATTGGTAATGCTATAATACAATAAAATCGTAAATGTAGCAGCTCTTACAATAAATTCGAATGCTCCGGTAATGGTAAGTATTATTATAACCACACCCGTAATAACAATTCCAAAATGTGGTATGCGATATTTTTGATGAATTGTCTGAAAAACAGGAGGGAGGTCATTTCGTCGACTCATTGCAAGCATCATTCTGCTAATTCCTAATATTTGACTTAACAAAACGCCTAACATTGCAGTAGAAGCACCAATCAGAACAATTGTACTTATTGCAGGGGTCGAAAGTGCTTCTGCCACCAACTGTAAAGGCGATTTGCTGTCAGCCATTCTCCCGGCTCCGATTACACCAATTGCAACCACTGAAACAGCGGTATAAAGTATAATTGCGGTAACGATGGTAATAATAACAGCCCTGGGGATTGTTTTTTCGGGATCTTTGACCTCTTCAGCAAGTGTTGCAATTCTTGCATAACCGGTGAAAGCAAAAAATAATATTGCTGAAGCTTCGGCAATTCCTGAAATACCAAATGGTGCGAAGGGTTTAAAATTTTCCATTTTCACTTCCGGAATTCCACTGAAAATCAAATATATCAGCGAAAGTAAAGTAATGCTTACTATGAACAGGTTTAACATTCCGGCTTTTTTAATGCCAAAATAATTTGCCCCTGTCAGAAATACCACAGCAACAATTGATATAGTTAAAGGTGAGGTAACCGGCACCAATTATTGCGCCTAATCCCACACCCACGGCATCCTTTAAAGTAAGAGCTCTTAATAGTTCGTTATTCTTTTTCATTTTCTCTTCAGTCTTTTCTCATAATCCTGTCGGCAGCCAGTTTTCCGGTAAGTATTGCCATGGGTACGCCAGCCGGGCTGTAAGCCCATTGTCCTGCCTGGAAAATATTCGGAATGGGTGTCAACACCGATTTGTCGGATCGCTGCACTTTATGCACCACAGGCACTTCTTTTTCGAACGACCATCCTACAATTGAACCTTCGGAGCTGGCAATCCGGTTTTTGATGCTGATGGGTGTAAAAGAAAATGCTTTTTCAACCTTGCCTTTTAATTCCGGGTAAACAGCATCGGAAAGTATCTCAACTACTTTGGTTTCAATTTCTTTTCTAATCTCGTGATACCATCCTGATTCTTCGAGTTTCTTAAACATCTCATATTCGATGATGAAGCTCACAATCATGCCTGTTTTGTTTTCCGGAACCAGGGTGGAATCTTTCAGTCCGGGTATGGATATTTCGAAGGTATTGTTTCTCAAAAACCGATCGAACCAGTCGAAAACATCCTTTTTTTCGATTTTTTCCCAGTAATTCAGTAAGGTTTCCAGCTCAGTTCTGTGTATCTCTCCCAGGCCTGTTTTGGATGGGGTGTAGAAGAAATGGCTATTGGCAATATTGCCAAAGTACGAAAGATGTAAATCTACTTCTAAATAGAGTGAAAAAACTGATTCACTGCCTTTGCAAGACAATACCTTCTCTTTCGTTTTTGCAAAGTCTTCTTTTATCTTCGGTGACACATTCCCGATCTGAATAATGTTGTAGAAGGTTTTCAAATCGGCAGCCCAAATCAGGTTTTGATAATGATATTGATTGTTCTTATCATCAACAACGTATTGCATATCAGCGTAAACCTCCTTAATGGTTGTGTTTGGTTTCAATTCTCCTCCGAACGATTCGATTTTCTCTGTGATAGCTTCGATAAACTTACCAACACCTCCTATGGGATAGAAATAATCGAGGTATAAGGAGAAATAACTGAGTGCAAAAAAGGTGGGTGTTCCCTTGAAGAAGTGTTGAGAAATTACATCCCTGAGCGATGGGTTTTTAATTATTTTGCCCAGGTACTCTTCGAAAGGAAGACTCATCCGGTTTATTTCTCCCACTGTCATCTGGAATTTCGGCATCCAGGGAAGCAGGGTTTTGAAAATATACTTGAAGTCTTTTTTGAGGTCCTTAAATAGCGGGTTTTCAATGCCATACAATACTTCCAGCATTTTCATGATTTTGCGCATCGATTGAATAAACCTTTCCACATCCTCCACACTTTCAGGATATAGTCGAATTAACATCTTACGGTATTCGTCGATCGAACCCAAATTTTCAAGGCTCATTATCTGGTTGTCGACACCAATCGAAACCTTACTACGAACGATATCGAGTTTTATATTCAAATCTTCCATCATGGGAAGAATTATTCCGGCGCTCTCCAAAGCCCTTACACCGGCCTCGAAATGATAGCCATCGACATTAAAAGAACTGACCAATCCGCCAAAATCCTCATTTTTTTCGATGAGCAGCGTTTTTTGTCCTGCACGGGCAAGATATACGGCCGATGTTAGTCCTGCAACTCCTCCTCCTACAACGATTGTGTCGTATTTCACTACTTCCATATTTCTATTCGAGTTTTCCCATTTTAACGCTTATTTCCCACAATTGTTTTGCAACCTCCTTATCCAAAGCTGGTGGCGAAGGTGTTTCATGTGTTGTGAGATTGAAGAATTTTCCGCTGATTTTCTCAACTTCTTTTGAAACACCCAGATAATAAACAGCTTCTGCCGATATAGATGCTGATTTGAGATTTCGGTCGAGGATATTTTTCTTGTACCATTGGTATAATCGTCCGTTTTCCTGTCCTGTTTCTGTTTTTACAGCGCCCGGATGCATGGCGTTGATTGAAACACCGCTGCCACTAAAAAAATCGTCGAACTGCAACATCGATAGAAGTTGTGCCAGTTTGGCTGAACCGTAACTTTTCAAACCACCAAAGCTTCGTTTTGTCCAGTTCAGGTCATCGAGCTGAAGTCCCCAGGCAGCAAAACGGTGTCCTTCGGAATTTACAAGAATAATCCTCGCTTTATCCTGCTGTTTAAGTTTCTCTTTCAGTTTGTAATTGATGATAAATGACGCAAGATATTGAACCATAAACACCTTTTCTATTCCATCGTCAGTAAGTTCTCTTTTGGTAAGATAAACACCGGCATTATGAATCAGCACATCAATGGGCTGTGGCATTTCGAGTAAAGTATTTGCTACCCGGTGGGTTTCTGCCAGAGAACTTAAATCGGCCAGCAGATAATTGCATTGAACATTGTATTCCTGCTCAATTTCCTTTTTCAGGGCTTCCGATTTCTCTCTGTTCCTGTTGATACAAATCAAATCAGCACCTTTCGATGCATACTTTTTAGCCACATAATAACCAATTCCGGAGGTAGCTCCGGTAATTAGCACCAGTTTATCTTTAAAATTATCCTCGCAAATCAGGGGGTCTTTTTGGTTGTTTCTTATCATCGAAAAAACATTGGACCACTTGTATTCTTTGAAATATTTGGCAAAACTCATCTTAATGTATTTTTTTTTAACTCCATGGAATAGATACATGCACACATGTTCCACTTCCAATATTGCTTTTGATGTCAAGTTCTCCGCCAAGCAAAACAGCTCTCTCCTTCATACCCAGAATACCATAGGAGTCCTTTCTGCACGTTGTTTGATGGTCGAAACCTAAACCATTGTCGGTGATCTCCATGATGAGTTTGCCTGAGATTGTTTTAATCTGCACGCTGACCCGGGTTGCTGTTGAGTGTTTGGCTATGTTGTTGAGCGATTCCTGCAGAATTCGGAAAAGTGCCAGCGATTGTTGAGCATTCAATTGAATGTCGACGCATTCGGGATTAAACTCACATATGATATGATATCTTTCCTCAAATTCATTCAACAGGGAAGTTGCTGTGTTTGCAAAACCATTCATTTCAAGTAAATCGGGTCGCAATCCGCTCATAATCCCACGAACAGTTTTAATAGTTTTTTCAATCAGAATGAGGATATTCTCAAACTCATTTTTAATTAGTTGATCCTGGTTGGGTGCGTCAGATTTGTGTATTCTATTCTTCAACATGCCAATTTCGATCTTCAGGGCAACCAGGGTCTGTCCCAAGTCATCATGAATTTCTCGGGCCAACGCTACTTTTTCCTCTTCCCGTACATTTTGTAGATGCGAAGCGAACTTTCGTAATAATTCTTTTGATTCGTTCAGGGCGATTTCGGAAGCTTTACGATCGGTGATATCTTCCTTAATTGCCAGAAAATGAGAGATGTTACAATTTGCATCGAGAACAGGTGAAATGGTGGCAGATTCCCAGTAAAGCTCCCCGTTTTTCTTTTTGTTGTGAAATTCGCCATGCCAGATTTCTCCGGACCGTAATGTTTCCCAAAGCAGCTTATATTCCTTCAAAGTTGTTTCACCTGAGCTGAATATGCTGGTGTCTTTTCCATAGAGTTCATCAGCAGCAAATCCGGTCAACTGTGTAACTTTGGGATTCACATATTCGATAATTCCTTCTGTATTCGTAATAATAATTCCTACAGGGCTTTGTTCCACAGCATGAGATAGTTTTCGCAATTCAGTTTCTGCTGATTTGAGTTTTTGCATGTGTTTCTTAACCAGAAAAAACAAAAAAACAGCAGTGGTAATGATAAAAATGACGCCCTTAAAAGTTTGAAATTTAGCAATTAAAAGTGCATCAACCAATAATATGTTGAGGATTTTATCTGATAAAAATATCCACAGCAAACCAAATACAATGTAGTTGAATGTTATTAAGTATTCAACCTTGTAAAAGCGATTTGAATGCGATTTCATCATTTTCATTAAATCTGTTCAAATTATCTTAAATATTCCTTTCGGGTGTTTCATTGATAACTCCGGCAGGAAGGGCAGTTTTTTTCAATTTTTGTCAGACATAATTTGTCAAGTCGAACGTATGAATTAATTCCGGGACCACGATTCAGGGATGTTTAAATTTATCGCCTGTGGCTTCAATGAGTTGTTTTTTCCAGTCTTCGGGGTATTCAATGTGTTTTGGGGGCACCGGATACCCGTAAGGATTGCGGACAAATTGCCCTTCTTTTTCGTGTTTGATATTTCCATCCATATATTTTACAAGCAGAAAGTAAAAAAGATCATTCCATTTTTCTACTGTAGTATTGGCTTGTTTAACTGAGAAATCGGTGAGCATTTTCCTTGCTGTTTGCGGATTGCTACTGTAAACTGCAAGGGCCATTTTGTCGGATTCGGGAACCAGCTCGAAGAAACTGTTTTCGAGTTTCGATTGTAGTTTGCTGATGTCTTCACGCATGAGGTCGTAGCGCAGGTAAGCAAAGTTTGCCACTTTGTTGAATGTCCAAAAGGCAGACGTGGGCGTATAGGTGAGAATGTCGCCATTGCCTTCGGCGAAGGTTTCGGGTGCGTAGAGCATACCGCAGTACATGGGGATATACACCGTTGAGCCCGCATCATCGACACTAAACCAGCTGATGCCGCCTATGGGGTCGGGAAGCCAGTGCCGTGCCTGAGTCACATATGAAAAACCCGTTTGCTGTGTTACTGTTACCCTTTCGTTGAAATATTCCTGTTCGTTGTACTTCCAGGTTAGTGGTCGCCAACGGTAGGGGAGTTTGTGTGGTCCAGCGCCAGCGTCCAGGGTCATGCAAAATTCTGTTCCCTGCAGATGGTCGCGTTTGGAAGCCAGCAAATCCTGCACGCTGATTTTGCGTTCGGGTTTGATCCACAGGGGCATGCGGTTGTTGAGTTCGTAGCCGGCAGCGTAGTTTTTGTACTGCTCCATGTTCGAATTGAATTTCCTGAAAAACGACCATACACGCAATTCACAAAAGCGGGCAGCACTAAAATCGATGGGAGCATAAACATCAGAAAAGCTGAATTCCTCATTCTTACCGGCGAAAAATGCTCTATTTCTGGCAAAATCAATTACATCGTGGGCATAAACCACTTCTACCTCAGGATTGTGAATGAGCTTGAGATGTTTTGAGCTGATGGATGTTTTGCCGTTGTGCAGCGGAAACTGCATGATGCGGGCGTGGTTGGCGTGTGCCGAGATATATCCGTCGGGGATGCGCATAGCTACCCAAACAGCGCCTTTGTCGGCATTCACAAGCTGTTTGGTTCTGCGGTCGGTCACCATGCGGGTACCTTTGCCTATGATTTCCATGATCCACACTTCATTTTTGTCAGCGATCGAAAACGATTCGCCGGAGCTGTGATAGCCGTACTGCTCCACCAGATTAGCGATAGTAAGTATTGCCTCACGGGCTGTTTTCGAGCGGTCGATGGCAATGAACATCAGCGCAGCATAATCCATCAGTCCGGTTGAGTCCTGTAATTCTTTGCGTCCTCCAAAGGTAGTTTCGCCCATCGAAACCTGATGTTCGTTCATGTAACCCACCACATTATATGTAACAGGCGCCTGAGGAATGCGGGTAATCAGGCGGTTGGTACTTCGGTCGCGCACATCCACCAGAGTGCCGGGAGCATGATTGCCACCCTGTCTGAAATAGAGTTCACCATACCGGATATGCGAATCGGCAGCATAACTGATCATGGTAGAGCCATCAACAGACGCACCTCGGGTGATAAGATAGCTGGTGCAGGGCAACGAGGGTAGTGCGAACGTTAGTAACGCAAGGAGCAGTAGGGGTTTGATGCTGTTCATTGTTTGATTAATTTCCAATCCCCGCAAATCAGAAACCGGGGCGTTGCGGTCTCCGTGTTGCTAATTGATGGTGTTTTTATTTGGTTGAAATTTTTATCTTGCCACTTTTTAAACCTTTTCCAGATACAATTAGTTCAATATCGCCTTTTTTTTCTGATGATTGTACCAATACAACCAGTTTACCGCTGAAAGCTTTCATGGTGGGCAGGTGGAATTGTTCGAGTGAGGTGGCATCGCCGTTACAGGCTGCGCGATAAGTGCCTGCACCACTCACTTTGAAGTTCAGTTGCGGGGTTGCTGTGAGGCATTCGTTACCATTTCTATCAAGTATCGTGGCGGTCACAAAAGCCAGATCATTGCCATCGGCCTTCAGTATTGTGCGGTCGGCTTCGAGGCGGATGCTGTGGGGTTTACCTGCAGTAACTGTGCTTTTTTCGCCCACAGCTTTGCCTTGATGGTCGTATGCAACCACTTTGATGGTTCCCGGCTCATATGTAACATTATTCCACATGAGGCGATATCGATGCAGTTTCGATTCATTGCTTTTTCGTTGTACACCCTGACTTTTTCCATTAATAAACAATTCTGCAGCAGGGTGATTGGTGTATACAAACACTGGCGTCACCTGTCCTTCTCGTCCCGGCCAGGTCCAGTGAGGCAAAATGTGCAGGGTGTTATCTGTTGTGTTCCATCTGCTGCGATAGAGGTAGTAGCGGTCTTTGGGCAGTCCGGCCAGGTCGAGAATTCCGAAATAGGAACTGCGCGAAGGCCAGTAATTGTCGTAGGGTGTGGGTTCGCCCAGATAATCGAAACCTGTCCATACAAATTCACCGATTACCCACGGATGGTCGTCCTGCAGCACGAAATCATCTTCGGGCAGGTTCGACCAGTTGCAGCATTCGAGGTCGTATGACGACGATTGAAGGTCTTTGTGTACCACATCTTTTCCAAAAACAGCAGGGAAATGATAAATGCCGCGTGAGCTAACGGTTGATGCTGTTTCTGAACCCAGGATGAATCCTTGAGGAAATCTTTTAAAGGCTTCTTCATACAGGTGCGTGCGGTAGTTGAGCCCGGGGATATCGAGGATGGCACCAAAACCATTTTCCATGACCGATTTTACCTGATCCATGCCAACAGTGACAGGCCTGGTGGGGTCTTCGCGGTGGAAAATATCCTGCAGCCATTTGAGTCGCTTCACGCCTTCGGTACCCCACTGGTCGGGCACCTCATTGCCTGCACTCCACATGACGATGCAAGGATGGTTGCGTGTGGCATGCACCAGGTTAATCACGTCTTTTTCAGCCCATTCGTCGAAATGAAGGTTGTAGCCGTTTTTCACTTTGGGGCGTTTCCATTCGTCGAAACTCTCGGCAATGAAGAGAAAACCCATCTCGTCGCACAATTCGAGTTGCTCCAGCGATGGCATGTTGTGTGCCGATCTGATGGCATTGCAACCCATATCTTTGAGTATAGTTAGCTGACGTTTGAGGGCAGCGATATTGATGGCAGCACCAATGGGCCCGAGGTCGTGGTGCAGACAAACACCTTTAAACTTCATGGTTTTCCCGTTGAGCTGGAAACCATTGGCTGCGGTATAACTGATGGTGCGAATACCAAAACGCTGACGTTCGGTGTCCACCAATTTATCGGCTTCAAACAATTGCAATTCGGCGGTATAAAGATAGGGAGTTTCGGGGCTCCACAGTTGTGGGTTTCTGACTCTGATATTGCGTTCGATTTCGTTTCCGTAACGTTCTTTCGAAATATCTTCAGCAACAATTTTCCCTGTGGCATCTCTGATGATTGTTCTAATGCTCAGGTTGTTGCCTTGTACCTGCGACCGGATATTGACCCTGGCTGACTCTCCATCAACAAATGGCGTGGTGATGTAATGTCCCCAATGCCGGAAAGATGAGCGATTTTTAACTATCAATTGCACTTTGCGATAGAGGCCAGCACCGGGATACCAGCGCGACGAAAGCGGATGATTTTCAAGGCGTACTGCAATCAGGTTTTCTCGGCCGGTTTGCAACAGCGAGCTGATATCGAAGTAAAAATAACTATAGCCATAAGGGCGGCGACCCACTTCGATGCCATTCACATACACCACGGCATTGCTCATGGCACCATCGAAAGTGAGTAGTATTTGTTTGTCTTTAGCTGATTCCGGAATGGTTATTTGTGTTCGATACCACCCTGTTCCAATGAAAGGCAACGACCCGGTACGACCGGTTTTTTCGGTAGCTATCTTCTCGTTGTTTTGTACAATTTGTACAATTTGCTTGTCGATTTCTTTATCGAACGGACCGTAAATAGCCCAGTCGTGTGGAACAGTTACTTTGCTCCAGCTATTATCATCGAAGTTGATATTCATCGACTTCGGATCGTCGATACGGGTAAATTTCCAGTTGCGAAGTTCGCTGATACTTCGTTCAACCGCATTTACAGGCAAGCAAAGTGTCAGAAAAAGGCAAAACAACAATTTTGTTGAGTTCATTAGATGATGTTTTTTGAAAATTATTGGACAAAAATAAGAAAAAAGTCGAATTAAAAAGATTCGACTTTAAAATTACTAAAATGAGAGCTGCGTGACCCCATCAGCCTTAAACCAATGCGACCACTAAGGGCTGAAGGAAATCCATCCGTTTTCCAGTGGAAAAGTTTTGTTTTGTGGGGGTTGCTGACTTCCATCCAAAGGTCGTTTCCCTGTTTTATAACTATGAAATGATGCTTGACTCCGGGTTGAAAGAGCCCGGTTAGGTTGTAGTCGGGCAACAACTCTGTGCCTGCCAGTCCGCGACCAGTTTCAGGCACATAGCGGCGGGCACGCACATAATCAGCTTCAGGGTCGTCGTTATCGTTTTCGAAGGCTGCAAAGCTGATGTGATATAATTGCATGTGGTTGAAATATAGTCGCATTGCTGGTGTGTTGCGAAGTTCACTCCATTGGCTGATGTCTTTGTTGTACGGTGCTTTTCCGCTGCCTTCGGCCATCAGATACAGGATGTTGACGTATTTCGTCGCCGAATCGAGTCGTACGAAATCGAAACTGATACGCATGTCACCTTCGAAACTTTGTTTTGTCCACAGCACCGAATGGTCGGCATCGCTGGCTGGCGTGGGTCCGGCATGGAAAGTGAGTCCTTTCAGGCCAGTTTTCAGTGTTGCTTTCTGACCATCGAGCCACCAGTTTTGTTCCCACCCACAGATAAAATCATCAGTGAAAACTGTTTGAGCTGATTTTTGTTTCAATTGCTGAAAAGCCGCCTGTTGTTGCTGTTCAGCATAACGGTCGAGCCAGTCGCCGATCAGTTCGGTCATAACCACCGCATTGATTCCCCACTGCGAAGTGCCATTGGTACCCACCCGCGGGTTTTCGTGTACCGGATTCAGCACATCAGGTCTTTCCACCAGATTAGCCGTATATAAACTTCGCAGCTCGCCGGTATTGAAAAATCGTTCGCCCAGAAAATCTTTCCACGCTCTTTCAGCCACATCATCGGCATTCAACTCTCGTGCAGCGAAGGCAGCTAATCGTGGAATGCGAAAACCCACATTGCCCCAGCGCTGTGTTTCGGGTGTCCGGCGAGGGTCGTTCTCGTTCATACCGTAATGCAGAGCGAACTGAGTAAAGGTATTGCGGAAAGCAGGATGGTCGATGGCTTGAAACATCTCGTCGAGTATTTCGTAACCACCCATGATTGTAGCGAGGTGATTTTTGTTTACAACGCCGGGTTTCCCATCGTATTTCATGCGACCTGTAGCAGGATCGTAACTTAATCCGCCCGGACCGGTAAACAGATTGTCGGGTAAGAGTGTAAGACTCTCCATGCCGGCGATAATTTTATTGCGGAAATGGCGACTTCCTGTGCGTTCCCATTCTGTAAACCAGTTTCCTGCCAGTGCGAGCCAGTCGGGACCCCACCGCAAACGAGCCGGACCTTCGAATGGAAATTCAGAACGCGGTTGGGCTATACGGAGAGGGTCGAGTTTTACCACACTTGCTTCGGCATCAAGGGCTTCTTTCATCAGATCGCCGCTTCGTTCGTCGGTGGTGAGATAATAATACTGTCGTTTCCAGGCTGCCTGTCCAACCCGTGCTTCTTTGGCGCCGCAGCCCCAGTGCGAAACATTGTGACGTGTTCCGAGCCCTTTCATCGGCCCGATGTGATAGGCATCCACCTCGCCGGTATGCCTGGTCATCGCTTCTGCCATCCGAAAAATATCGGCTCTACCAGTGCGCAAAAAGCTCATCCATAGCCAGTTACCTGGAGCAAGTTCGGTATTAGCCCAGGCATAACCACCAACATCATAGCGCCACATATGCCGTGAAGCGTCGTATGTATGCATCACATCGCCATAATTCCAGAATCCGTACCAGCGGTGTTCTTCAATGGCACGTTGATAAAAGAGGAAGGAGCTGTCGAGCTGATTTTCAATCCAGTTGCGAATATGGTTGGAACGGTTGGGTAAGCTCCAGGTGCCGAATGCTTTTACCGCATGGAAATATGCTGGACTGCAGCTCAGTTGCCTGATTTTGCTACCTGTCTGCTCCATAGCCACCAACGTTTTATTATCAGGTATGTCACTGAGAGCGAAAAAAGTAAGTTCGCTGGTTCTGGCTATTCCAAAGGGAGTACTCAGGCCTTCCTGATAATCTTCGTAAGTAGCATGCAGGTCGTGGCCGATGGTGTCGTAGTGCCGCAGATCCATGGCATCACCATCGGGCGACCAGAACCATGCTTTGAGCGTTGCTTCGGTGCTTCGCGCATCAGTAATTTCGAGTGAAGCAGGAAACGACTGCCAGAAATCCTTTACAGCAATGGCCATTCCGCCTGAAACATCGCCCGCCAGGGCAAAGCCCGATGAGCGTTTGCCAGCGGCTGAAAATAACCACGAGCTTTGCCGGTTGGTTCTTTTACTGATGGTGAACGCATCCGAATGTAGTTGTGTGAGTTTATAGCTGTCCCACTCGGGCAAATGGCCGAACCATGTATGTGCCGGACCATCTTCCGGCTTTATTTCCGGTATCCGGCTGCCAGCCATTTGTTTGGTCGGAATATCGCGAATTCCCTGTACAACAAAAGGATACCGCGTTACGATAGGTTTTACCGGTTCTCTCCAAATACCACCACCATCGCCCGAAAAGCGGATATGGCGGTTGTGTGTAGACTCGCGGAAAGGTACAACCATTTCAATGCCGATACCTTTGATATAATCCTTATGCTGATCGCCGTTATACACAAAAGAATGTACCACCTTCATCTGCCCTGTGCCGGCATAGAAATACAATCGTACTGTGAATGGTAACAAAAAGCGGTTATTTTGCAGCGAACGGTGAACGCCTTCGATTTTTACCACTGCACGTGCCGGACCCGATTGTTCGATCTGTGTTACATGGATATCACTCACAAAATGTTCCTGTGAAATTATGTTTTCATCGGCACGTACCCGGTTTTCGAGTATCGCCATCAGGCGGCCATGCTTTCCTGTTACAACCCCGTTAAGCGCCATGCTTTCAATCAGATGTTCGCCCCGGGTGTTCAGGATGCATTCGAGTAAACTGTCGGTCACAATTACCTTTCCCGCCTCAAGTCTGGCACTGATGCCACTTTCCTGATGGCGGCGGTCGGTTTTTTCAAGATGATATTGTTGTTGCACATTTCCTGAAACAGCGACTCCGAGCCATTTTACCGATCCATCAGGCCAGAAAGCCATGGGCCAGTGTTGAGCAAGCATTTCCTGTCTATGATCGCCTGTGAGGATAAAGTGCTGATTTCTACTTACTTCACCCTGACGAAAAGGGACGCCGAAGGCAGCGCCGCTTTTTATTCCGGGAGTTTCGCCAATCCATCTGATTTCAACAGCCTGTAACAAAAAGCTGTTACAAAAAATCAGCGTAAAAATCAATCCTGAAAAGCGCTTTGTCATATATACCTATTTTTTAATCAGCTTTTGTTTGCTTATTAATTCGTCGGCCCTGATTTCTATGATATAACTACCCGGTGAAAGGTTTTCAGCCGGAATAATCATTTGTCGGGTGTTGTTTTCGGTAATTTCCAACAATCGTGCTCCGGTCAGATTGTATATCGTAACTGTAAGCGACGAAACTGTTTGAGCCAAATCAACCCTGATTTGATCTCTGAAAGGATTCGGGTACAGCTGATATTGCAATTCAGGATTTTGCAGGTCGGTTGAAGTTTGCCTTACTTTCAGTCTGCCCGAAGCCAGTTCTGATAAATCCCATGCAAGCAGTTCGTCGCCCGGGGGAAATGCAGGATCGATGGCAGAAGGTAGTCCCTGAACAGTTCCAACTACAATACTCATCTGATCTCCCGACTTAAACTTGTATCCTGATGGAAGATTGAGTTTGATTGTTCCATTCATCTGCAATAAGCCTTTCACTCTGAGTTGATCGTTGGTTGTTGTGCCCTGATTAAGCTCTATTTCGAGTTTTCCACCATCATGTACCACCACATCACTGTCGCAGCTGAGTGTTCCCACTCCATTGCCCGGAGCCAGTGTTCCACCGGTGTTTACAGTTACTTTACCCGCAATAATTCCGCTACCTGCCAGCGTTCCATTCTGATTCACAGTTACCTCGCCAGTTCCTGTTCCACTGCCGGTGCTGTTGTTTACCATCAGGGTTCCGGCATTGACGAATGTTCCACCAGAGTATGTGCTGGCATTTGTGAGCGTCAATACCCCGGATCCCACTTTGCTGATGCGCGCTACTGCGCCTGTGCCACTGAATTGCGAGTTATTGATAACACCAGCAAATGTGGAATTGTTATTACGGGCTCCCACTTCCCAGTTGATGGTACAAATGGCAGCACCACCGGCTCCAAGTACCGAACCTGCATGCCCGCTAAGTTCGCCTATCGGGATAGTGATATTTGAGGTTACCCTGTAAATCATTCGTACCAGATTATTGAGTTGAATGCGTGTTTTAGGGTATCCTTTTGTTTGGAAAACCACAAAGTCACCACCATCAGCATCGGTCGAAACATTGATGGTCCCGGTAAATTCGGAAGCATCGGTTGAGAATAAATTGGCTATGCCAAAATTATTGTAATTCAGCGTACCACTTCCGGTGAGTGAACCGGTAACGGTTGATTGTGTGTCGGTGGTAATGCTACCGGTAGAACCAACCGGAACCTGAATTCTCCAGTTGGAAGTGTTGGTGGTGGTCGGGCTTTCGAACATCAAAATACTACCTCCCATCAGTGTTACTGTGTCGGTGCCCAGTCCATTGTTATTAGCAGCATCAGAAAGCAACTCTATGGCCCCTCCCCTGATAAGTGTTCCGCCGGTATAGTTGTTCGCTACTGATAAACCCAACCTTCCGGATCCCTCCTTGATGAGTTTTCCCGGTCCGGTAATTCTTCCGGTGGTATTAAGCGATACGGTAGCAGTGTTTACGGAGAATATTCCCCCCCTGTTATCAAGGGTAAAACCACGATTGATGGTTCTGGTACTTCCGGTGTAATGCAACCTACCGCCATTAAAACGGAAATTCTCAGGAATTGCAGTTGCTGCACCAAGTGGAGAACTTACACCTCCGTTGGAGATGCTGGTGGTTTGAATCGTACCTTCATTCAGGTGAGTGATACCGGTAAAAGAATTTGTGCCTGAAAGCGTGAGGGTGCCTGTGCCGTTTTTGGTCAAACCACCTTTACCTCCGATAGTGCCTGTGCCACCAATGGTATAGTTGGCTGATGCATCCACTATCATTGCGCCCGGCTCAACAACATCTGAAACCAAAATTGTTTTCCACTGGGCATTATCGTTGAAAACAACGGTGTCGTTGGCTACGAAAGGCAGAGTCTGTTGGCCAAGCATCCAGTTTTGCGTTTTTGCCAAATCCCATTTGGTGTCAACAGTGCTGTTCCAAATCAAACGGGTTGGTTTCTTGACAATCAGATTCAAAGCTCCATTTTCAATATTGAGAAAATAGCTCAGATTTGTTGGAATTCCCTCAATAATAATGGTTGCAAGATTCCCGGAAATTTCTCCTCCTGCTCTGACAATCGGATAAGTTCCCTCAGGGAGCATACCACCCGATATATTAAATTTAAATGTACTCCTGTTGTTCATCGTCCAGTTGCCTCCCACAAACAAAGTATCATGGGCCACAACCTGTCCGCCGGAAATCTGAAAATCAAAGCTAAAGTCCACTTTTCCTTCTTCTTTCAAATGTTGCTGTATTCTCATTGCTGAAGGTGTTTGCGCTGATGGTCCTATAAAAATAGACGAATTATGGCCGAGTGTAACGTTTCCTGCAAAAACTCCTGACCCTCCCAGGGTAGTGAAAGCCCTTACTGAAACTTCTTCTGAAGCCAGAGTGCCGTTGTTGTGAATTTGTCCGCTCCATCCGGTAACTTTTCCTGTAAAGGTATTATTACCATTGAAAATAAGCCTGCCTGCACCGGTTTTTCGTACATACATATTGCCGTTAAGGCTGCCTGGTCCTGAAAGTGTTACATCGAAAGGAGAATTGACTTTCAGGTAGGCCGGACTCAGATTGCCGTTAACAGCAATATTCGCGTGGGTTCCGGCTGTGAGGTCGAACAATACTTTATCGCCATTTTTAAAAGCTGAAACATTTCTTGTGCTGTCGTTCCATATAGAAGAGGTGATATCCCAGGTTGTACCTGATCTGTATCGTAACTCATTATTGTAAACAGGCGATGCGGGCGGTATATCCATATCGGCACCGATGTAGAATCCGGCATGTGGAGGTTGGTTGTAGGCGCAATTCTGCCAGATAATGGCATTGCGGTACACATCGTCGTGCATGAGGGTGTACATTTTATGCGGAGTGATTGTCGTTGTTGTGAAAATTCTTAGTTTGCTATTGTCTGATGTCCTGAAAATCACTTCTTCACGCCAGTCTCCAAGGATATCGGCTGAAAGATTGGGTGTCGATTTTGTTCCATTGTTCGATGAGCATCCTGTGGCACTGAAAATGGTTCCGCTAAGGTATTTGGATATCGATGTTCCATCGAGCAGTTCACTTTGTAAATCGCCGGTCCAGTAAATCCTGAAATTGATAGAAGGTTTGGAGGTGTTAACCTGAACGCCTTTGTTACTCCAGATGCCACCCACAGCACTACTCCACATTTCGAACCCACGGTTGGTAGCTACCAAATTGCCAGCCATACCTCTGCCAACATCCGAATTGGTTTGAGTTCCCCAGATTACTTCGCCGGTACGTGCATCGTGCAGTACCTGCCCGAAAGGCGCACCAGCACTTTCCTTTACCGACCATACTTCCAGTCCCGGTCGGTCGGGGTCCATGTCCGAAACATGCATCGCATCGCCATGTCCGTGGCCGGTTCGGTAAAGCAACTGCCCGTTGTGGTTAAGGGCTGCTGAGCCCCAGAGTATATCATCCCGACCATTGTTGGTTGCATCGCCAACACTGGTGTTGTGGTTGCCTTGTCCGTGTAAACCCACGTTGCTGTTTCCCGAATCGTATGTCCAACGTCTGGTGAGCTGGCCGTTGCGGAAATCCCAGGCAGCCACTACAGCCCTGGTGTAATAACCACGCATCATCACAATGCTGGGTAATACGCCATCGAGCCAGGCAGCACTGGCTAAAAAACGATCGACACGGTTACCGTAATCATCGCCCCAACTGGTAACTGTTCCGCGTGGAGGGTCGTAGTTCACAGTAGCAAGTTCGAGCCCTGTCTGACCACTGAACACGGTGAGGTATTCGGGTCCGGTGAGTATATAACCCCAGGCATTCCTGTAATCAATCGAATGGGTAGCTGTGGCAGCCGCACCTTTGCTGATGAAACTTCCACTGGCATCTTTGGTGCCGGGAGCAGTTTTTAAAGCCAGTTCAGCCTTACCATCACCATCGAAATCGGCCACAACAAACTGCGTGTAATGTGCTCCTGCACGGATATTTACGCCCAGATCAATTCTCCATAAATGGGTTCCGTTAAATTTGTAACAGTCGATAAACACATTGCCGGTATAACCACCATGTGCGTTGTCTTTGGCATTGGAGGGGTCCCATTTTACAAAAATCTCATATTCTCCATCGCCATCCACATCGCCCACCGAGCAGTCGTTCGGGCTGTAGGTGCAGGTGGTGTTGTCGGGCATGGTCATCGATGCTGGTATAACCAACGGTATTTCGATGAAATTATTCGCCAGTACTGTTGTCTGATGCGACTCACCCGTTTCCACTCCGTTGATGGCAGGTCTTACAACGTAGGTTGTTCCTGCGGCGTAAAAACTATCAGAAAAATTGGAAGAGCTGGTGATGGGTTCCGAATTTATTTTCGCCCCGTTTCTGTAAAGGTTGAATGCGATGTTGTCGGGGTCGTGACCGTAAACCCGCCACGAGAGAAAAGTTTGAGAAGATGACACACGCACAGCTACCAGTCCGCGGTTGAGTTTTTCCATCACACGTTGAGCCTGGCCCGGCAATGCCATCAAAAAAACGAAACATAAAACCGGAAAAAGTTTTGAGAATTTCATTATGGTGATTGTTTGAGTATTCATTGATTTTTTTGATGTTTTTCTAATCCTTCGAAAACTGATTCGCTGACTTTCAGTACCGAACCATGTCTGATACCCCGGGGTAAAGTTATTTTATCAGAAATATCTTCCCATTGCTGCCAGTTTTTCGAGCGGATGGCACCAAATCGCTGGTTGCGATACACATCGAAAAAGATGATCCAGTCGCTGTTTTTTCTTAATAATGTTGGGCCTTCAACCCATAAATTACCCGTCAATGGTGGCCCTGCTGCCGTATATGGCCCTGTAAGTGCATCAGCATAAGCAATTTTCAGATTTTTCTGTGCAGGTTCGCGGGTCTCATCTTTCATTACCATGACCCATCGGGTTCCATCTTTAACGATGGTAGCATCAATCACATTGAATCCGGGCTCGTAGAGCAGTTTGGTTTCGCTGAAGGTTTTAAAATCTTTGGTTAGGGTATAATACATGCGGTGATTGTATCCACTTTCGAGTTCTGATTGCGTTTCGGGATACAATCCGGTGATAGTGGTCGCCCAGTAAATCATATAATTATCGCTGTACGGATCGTAAGTGATTTCGGGTGCCCAGGTGTTTCGGGCATTGGGTTCATGTCCCATAACCGGTATAAACTGTTGCTCCGACCAGTGTATCAAATCTTTTGAAGAAGCGTAACCTATACCGCGGTCGTTCCAGCTTACGGTCCACACCATGTGGTATTTGCCATCAGCTCCTTTCACAATGCAGGGGTCGCGCATCAGCTTATCGTTGGCCACTGCCGGTTTCAGGAATGATGAATCGTTGTTGAAGGCTTTCCAGTTGAGCCCATCGCGACTGCCAGCTAAATGCAGTCCATCGCGACTGTTTCCCTTAAAATAGGAAAAAATCCAGAAATCGCTGTCTGGTTTCGGGGTCAGTGCGTATTGTTTTCCTTTTTCGGTATCGAAACTGATGCGGTAACGATCGGCCTGTATTTTTTCTGACATGGTAGTTGTGCCTGTCAGTTGCAATGGTTTGTTACTGATGATGGTGCAGCGTGTGCCTGCCAGAGAAATTATTTCAGCACTACTTATTTCGGATTGTTGCCATGCAATATTGACTTCGAATCCTCCGCGGGCTCTAAGTCCTGAAACTTCACCTTCATCCCACGCCATCGGAATGGCCGGCAACAAAGTGATACCTGTTTCATCCGATTGCAGCAGCATTTCGGCCACGGCAGCTGTTCCACCGAAATTTCCATCAATCTGGAAAGGAGGATGTGCATCGAAAAGGTTGGGGTAGGTGCCTCCTCCCGATTGTTTGTCGGGTCCCTTATATCCGTCAGGGTCAACGTATTTCAGCAGTCGCCTGAACATGCGGTAAGCCCGGTCGCCATCAAGCAGCCTTGCCCACAGGTTGATTCGCCACCCGAGCGACCAGCCAGTCGATTCGTCGCCCTTAATTTCCAGGGTTCTGCGACTTGCCTGTGCCAGTTCGGGGGTTTTAACAGGCGAAATATGGCTTCCGGGGTGAAGTCCGAAAAGATGCGACTGATGTCTGTGAAGTGGATCCACATCCTCCCAGTCGTGATACCATTCCTGCAAATGACCCTTCGAGCCAATCTGATAAGGATAAAGCTGTTTCAGGGCATAAGCCAGAGAATCGCGCAAGTGAATATCAAGATTCAAAACTTCAGAAGCACGGATGGTTTGCAAAAAACATTCGCGTATTATTGCCAGATCGGCTGTTGCTCCATAAAGTGTTGCTCCTCTATATCCGGTAGGGGTTATAAACCTGTTTTCGGGTGAGGTCGAAGGGGAAGTAATCAGATAACCTTGCGAATCTTTAATCAGCCAATCCAGCAGAAATCTGACATTTTCTTTCATCAGCGGATAAGCTGTTTTCTTCAGGAAATCTTTATTCTGATTGAAAGCATAATGCTCCCAGAGATGTGTGCTCAGCCAGGCTCCTCCAAGATACCAGTTAGCCCAAACCGGATCGCCGTCGCCAAAATCGCCAACCGGATTGCTCATGGCCCAAATGTCTGAATTGTGCGCAGCCATCCAACCTCTTGCTCCGGCAAATGTACGTGCGGTAACAGCACCCGTTATTGCCAGATTACCGATAAACGACAGCAGTGGTTGATGCAGTTCGGCCAAATTGGTTACTTCGGCAGGCCAATAATTCTCCTGCAGATTGATGTTGATGGTGTAATTACTGCTCCAGGGTGGGCGTATGTACGGATTCCACAAGCCCTGCAGGTTAGCTGGCACACCAGGGGTACGCGAGGAGGCTATCAGTAAATATCTGCCGAAATTGAAGTACAAAATTTCCAGATTCCTGTCTTCTTTACCGGTAGCATAGCGCTTCAACCTTTCGTTGGTGGGAAGATCGGGGGCTGAACTTTCGCCCAAATTCAATTTTACCCGGTTAAACAATGGCTGATAATCGGCAAGATGGCTTTTGAGGAGTGTCTCGTACTTTTTTCTGGATGCTTTTTTTAACTGATTAACAGCATTTTCCCTGTCGTTGGCACCTTGAGTTGCAGGGTTTTTATCGAATCCATTGAAACTGGTAGCCATCGAGACATAAATCACAGCTTCTGTGGCGTTTTTTACTCCAAGGCTATTGGCTGTGGAAGTGATTTTACCTCCTTTTTGTTTGATTTGAACTGCTGTGCTAAATCTCGTGCCTTCGTTTTCTTTGTAAACAATGGGTTCGGGATGGTTGCGTCGATAGTTAGGTTGAGCATTGACCGGTGTGTAGCCCTGAGCAAGGAGTTGCTTGTTTTTAACTGAACTGTTGTGCCGAAGTTGGCTATCGAATTCAATGTTGAAATTCAGTGCTTTTTTCCGGTTTGCCTGCAGGCGGATAATCATCACCTGATCAGGGTAAGAGAAGAAGTATTCGCGAATATATCCTATTCCGTTTACTTGATACGAAACAGTTGAAACAGCAGTGGTGAGGTCAAGTTGCCTGTTGTAATTCTCAACGATCGAATCATGATCAAATGAAAGTCTGAGTGTTCCAAGCGGAGCGTATGACTGCGAGAAAGTGCCCTGTATTTTCCGGTGCAAACGGTCGGCGAGTGCGTAATTCTCTTGCTCCAAAGCGGCTCTGATTTCCGGGATGTGTTTGTATGCTTCAGGGTTCATGGCCGGATTTACGGGTTTACCGGTCCAGAGGGTAATGTCGTTGAGCCAGATAACTTCATTTTTGGTCTTTCCAAATACAGTTGCACCTCCCTTGCCATTGCCGAGTACTATACATTCTTCGAAAAAGGATGCAGGCTTGTCGAACCGGATTTTGGTGGCTGTCGATGCCTTAAGCGCCAAAAAAAGTACGCAAAAGCACAATAATGAAATGTTTCTTTTCATGGCATATGATGTATTTTTTGTAAGGTAAGCACAAAGATAGAAAAAAAGACTTCCGTAAGGGAGGAAAATTCACTCGTTTAAGTACGATTTGAATGATTGTCCATCATTTTGTACAAATAAACAGTTGTAGTTAATGTTTGCAGTTTATGAATTAATCAGTTATTGTAGAATTTTTCCTTATTTTTGTCGGATATTTAATGTGAGATTGTAACATGCGTCCATATATTTTGATATTGCTTTTTGGCTTTTTTGCAGGCACAGTCAAGGCCGATGCTTATAATCTGATTGTGAAGTATTATTCGTCCGAAAACGGGTTGCCGCACAATTCGGTCTATGCGTCGCTCAAAGATAAGCAGGGCATGATGTGGTTTGCCACATGGTATGGGCTCTCGAGTTTCGACGGCGTAAAATTCAGAAAATACAACACCCGCAATGATTTCAACGCCGACATTCCACCACATAAACTGCAGAGTTTGGTTGAAGCCAACGATTATAGTTTGTGGGTCAAAACTATCGATCACAAACTGTTTCTTTTCGACAAACGCACAGAGAGTTACTACGATGTTTTCAATGAGATCAGAAAAAAGTACAATGTTGGTCCCAAGATTATCAAAATTCAGAAAACGGATGAAGGTGATTTGTTGATGCTAACCCGAAACAGGGATTTGCTTCTGGCTAAAGCTTTTGAAAATGGCAGGATGGAAGTGACTTTGCTTCACGATTCACAAATGCGGAGCGAGCTGTGGAATGCAGGCAAAAATCTCTGGGTCGAAAGTCAGGAATACATCAACTGGATTGGTTCCGACTTTAGCATTTTCAGTCGTCGGAAAGGGAAAATGCTGCAATCGAAACCAGCCGATTTTATCACAACAAAGCTTGGCAATGGGCCTGCCACCGATTTCAGTGCTGTGCATGTGCAGGGCTCAAATATTTGGCTGGGCGACCGCAGTGGCAATCTGGCAATAGTTAATTATGAAACAGGCAATGTAAAAAAAAGACTGGTTTTTCCTGGAAAAATGATACAACATATTGTTCGACTCAACGACCAAACCATGATGGTTTCGGTAACCGATGGGGTTTATGAGCTCGATGCTGAATGGAATGTTGTTCGAAAGATTTTTGATGTAAATGCAGGCGAAAGAACCACTCAGTCGCTTATCGACAGCTATGATAAAATGTGGTTTTTAATCGGTCAGAAAGCAGTGGTTTACTACGACCCTGTCAATAATTCATCCCGCCGGTTTGCGATTTCTGAAGGAAAAGTGATTCCCGATGTACGAATAGTCGATGGTTTTGAGCTCGGGATATTTTTTATCACCACTGCCGGCGATGTGCTGTGGTTCGACCGACAAGGTGTAACCCTGACCGTACTCAATACACTCAAGGAGCTGCAGCCCGATGGTGTTTATAATTCTTTTTTCAACCTTCAGCTCGATGAGGATAAGATTTTATGGTTGAGCTCTACATCACGTGGGGTATTCCGACTTAGTTTTCCGAAACGACAATTTAACCTCCTGCGTATTCCGGGGAACCAACCTCCGACTGAGGAAAACCCTGTGAAAACACTTTACCAGTCGAAAGATGGTGATATCTGGGTGGCCACTCGCAAGCCCGAAATGTATCGGCTCGACCGTTCCGGACAAATCAAGCAGGTGTTTTCGAAAACACAGAATTTCTTTCCGGGAAATGTTTATCATATCATGGAAGACCGAGCAGGTAATATGTGGTTCTCGACCAAAGGAAATGGTTTGGTGAAGGCAGTGCCCGATGCAGCCAGCCCGATGGGATTCAGGTTCAGCCGATTTATTAACGACACGAAAAATCCTTATTCTATCAGCGGTAATGAAGTTTACTATACCTATCAGGATAGTCGTGGGAATATTTGGGTAGGCCTTTTTGGCGGCGGACTCAATTTAATCAGAGAGGAAAATGGTCAGACACTTTTCTATCACAAAAATAACTCATTCCACCGCTATCCGCGTTATGGTTTGTATATGGAGGTACGTGGTATCGTCGAAGACCGTAACGGGCGTGTATGGGTAGGTACAAGCGATGGTTTGATGTCGTTCGAAAGCCAATTCAATAATCCCTCACAAATTAATTTTGAGATTTACCGAAACGAATCGGTACAGATGAATGTGCTCGACAATGATATTTATTTTTTGTACCGCGATTCGGGTGGCGATGTGTGGATCAGTGTTTTTGGCGGTGGTCTGAATAAACTAGAAAGTTACGAAAATGGTCGGCCTGTATTTCATTCATATAGTTTGTATGAAGGAATGAACTCTGATGTTATTTTATCTATCGTGGAAGATGAAGATAACTATTTGTGGTTAGCCACGGAGAATGCGCTTGCACGATTTGATAAGAAACTCAAAACTTTTCGTAATTTCGACCGCTACGACGGATTTATTAATGTAAGGATGGAGGAAGGAAGTGCCATTCGCTGCCAAAATGGAGAAATCTGGTTCGGAAACCGCATGGGTATTCTGGCTTTCAACCCGCGCAAAATAGAAACAGTAAATGTGAACTACCAAACCCTGATTGTTGATTTTCTGATTTCAAACCGGGAAATACGAAGTTTCAGAGATAAACCGCTGCTGAAAGAAAGCATCCGATATGCCGAATCGATTACACTGAAACACAATCAGAACAATATTGTACTTGAGTTTGCAGCACTCAATTATTATAATCTCAATCGTGTGTCCTATAAATATATACTCGAAGGTTTCGAAGACGAATGGCACTACAACGGCAAGAACCGCATAGCATCCTATCCGAATGTGCCGCCGGGTAAATATGTGTTTGTAGTACAATCGATTGACGAGGCTAATATGGATCTTAAGTCGGAGCGAAGGCTCGAAATCAGGGTTTTACCACCCTGGTGGCGGTCGTGGTGGGCATATAGTATTTATACTCTTATCGGGTTGGCTCTGGCTTGGGCAATTCAGCGTTTAGTGCTTTTCACCATTCGCATGCGCAACGATGTATATATCGAACAAAAAGTATCGGAAATGAAGCTGCGTTTCTTTACGAATATCTCCCATGAGTTACGTACTCCATTAACACTCATCATGGGCCCGTTACACGAATTACGCGAAAAGCAAAATCTTACTGATAAAGGCAAGCAATATGTAGCACTCATCGAGAGAAGTGCAAACCAGATGCTGCAGTTAGTGAACCAGATACTCGAATTCCGCAAGTTGGAGCATGGAAAAGTGGTGTTGCATGTGGGGCACAACGACCTGAATAAAATTATTGCCGGAATTGCTTCCGAATTTGAAATACTTGCCGAAGAAAAGCAAATCAGTTACTCGGTGCATTTATTTCCTGCCGATATTTTGGTATGGGTAGATAAAGAGCGCATCGAAATGGTTGCAAGAAACCTGATTTCTAATGCATTTAAATTTACCGAACCAGGAGGAGGTATTTTTGTTAGTACTGCCCTTTCCGATGATATGAGTCGCTGTAGCATTACCGTTGAAGATACCGGAATAGGTATTCCTTCGAATAAAATAGAAGAGATTTTCGAGCGTTTTACTCAGGGCGACAATACAAAACATGCTTATTATCAGGGCACCGGCATCGGACTTCACCTGTGTCGCGAGATTGTGAGCCTGCATCACGGTAATATCTCTGTAAAAACACGTCCCGAAAAAGGGAGCATTTTTACAGTGGAATTGTTTACCGGCGATGAGCATTTCGATCGCAATGAAGTTGATTTCTATCTTGGAGTAGAGAATGAAAAAACCCATGTGCAGCAAACAGCTACAAACGAAATGTCCATTGTTGAAGAACAACAAATACTCCGGTCGGAGGCTCAATTACCACTTTTACTGGTGGTTGAAGACAACCGTGATTTATGTGATATGTTGAAATTGCAGCTCGAAGATAAATACAGGGTGGTGGTGGCCTATAATGGTAGCGAAGGATTGAAAAAAGTGTCGCAACATCATCCGGATTTGGTAATTACCGACATCATGATGCCTGAAATGAGCGGCACCGAAATGTTGCAGGAAATTCGCAAAGATATTGCAATCAGTCATATACCGGTTATTATACTTACTGCCAAACACAATGAAGAAGCGAAAATACAGGCCATCAGCATGGGTGCTAATGCCTACATTACCAAACCCTTCAATAAAGATTATCTGATAGCACGCGTGGAGCAGTTGCTCAACGACCGCAAGTTGTTCCGCGAACGCATCTGGAACCAGGAGGTGCAGCGGGAACTGTCGAAAGAAGAAACTTACGAGAACTATTTGGTTAACAAAGACAGGCAGTTACTTGATAAAATCCATCAGGTAATATCAGAAAATATCCAGAATGCCGGGTTTAATATCGATGCAATTGCTGACAGTCTGGGTTTCAGCAGGTCGGCATTTTTCAAAAAACTGAAAAGTATGACCGGACTGGCCCCTGTCGATCTGATCAAGGAAATCAGATTGGGTAAGTCGCTTGATTTGCTTAAACATACCGACATGAGCATCTCCGAAATTGCTTTCGAGGTAGGTTTCAGTGATGCAGGATATTATGGAAAATGTTTCCGCAAGAAGTATCAGATGACTCCTTCGGAATATATTCATAAATACAGGGAAGTGAAAAGCTGAAATTGAAGGTTACAATTTCAGTCATCGCGCGTTTCACTGTTAGCTAATTGTTATCATGAAAATTTTTGTACTGCTTTTGCTGATTGTCATTCCGTGGATATTGCCTGCGCAGGGTTTTGGTCTTACAATATCCGACGGACGTATTGTATATCAATCCGATGAGCGTGGAAACCGCATCCCCGATTACTCTTACTGTGGCTACCGGCTTTCCGAATTTAATTTTCCGCAGGTGAAAAACCGTGTTTTTGTTCCCCATCAACACAATGATGCTTCGGCAATCATTCAAAAAGCTATCGATTATGTTTCGATGCAACAGCCAGATGGTCAGGGAATACGCGGGGCAGTGCTGCTCGATACCGGCACTTTCATTCTCTCCCGGCCGCTTCGCATCGCTGCCTCAGGAGTGCTTCTTCGGGGGAGTCGGAATCAGGCTACCGTATTACTGAAGAAAGGCTACGACCGGGGTGCTGTGGTTTATCTCGAAGGGGTTGCCAATCGTCGCACCGAAGCAGCTGTGGCCGTAAACACTTTCACTCCTGCTGGTGCTTTGATAATTGAAGTTGATAATAACTCTGGCTTCAAACCCGGCGACAGGCTGATGATTAACCGCAGTTCAACCAAAGCATGGATAGCGCGACTTGGATGCGATGTGTTTGGTGGCGGCATTGGTGCGCTTGGCTGGAAACCCGGAGAGATGGATCTCGCATGGGACAGAACTCTATTGCTAACCGATGGAGGCAAACTTTCGCTTGATGCACCTATACCTATGGCGCTCGACCCTGCCGAGGCGGGAATTAGCATTCAGCAATACACATGGCCCGGGCGCATTCGCAATTCCGGTATTGAAAATCTGACTATAATTGCTGCTTATGATAAACTTAATCCTAAAGATGAAGACCACGCATGGACAGGAATTTCGGTCGAAAATGCAGAAGATTGCATGGTGCGCAATGTGCAGTTTCGGCATTTGGCCGGAAGTGGCGTTTTGCTGCAACCCACTGCATCGCGTATTACCGTTGAGGATTGCATATGGCTCGATCCTGTTTCGGAAGTGGGAGGCATGCGCCGGAGTGCTTTTCTCAACCTGGGTCAGCTTAATCTGATTCAACGTTGCTATGCCGAGCGTGCCATCCATGCTTTTGCAGTAGGGATGAATGCGCCGGGACCAAATGCCTTTGTGCAGTGCCAGGCCGATGAAGCGCTGGGTTTTAGCGGCACAACCGACAGCTGGTCGCCGGGTGTGTTGTTCGACATCGTGAATATTGATGGACATCATTTGAGTTTCAGCAATCTGGGTCAGTCGAAAAACGGAGCAGGATGGACTACAGCCAACAGCATGTTCTGGCAATGCACTGCTGCGGTTATCGAATGTTTTTCACCACCGGGCGACCAGCTCAACCGTGCCTACGGGTGCTGGGCACAGTTTAATGGCAATGGTCTTTGGGCAGAAGCGAATAATCATGTGCAACCACGAAGCTTGTTTTATGCTCAACTCTCACAACGTTTAAAAAGGAATGTTGACGGACAGGCGATGCTTTTACCGCTCAATACCAGCGCAACAAGCAGTCCGACAGTTGCCGAAGCAGCACTGCTCGCTGTCGAAGCTCGCCAACCTCTCCTCACTTTGCGGCAATGGATACAACAAATGCCGGAGTCGCAAGACAGAGATAATTCGTTGATGATACCCGTAAACCGCATCATGACTGTCGATTGCGATATTGCACCCACAATGCGAAAATTCAGCATTCAGGATGGCAGGTTGCAATACGATGGAAAATTAGTAACAGGGCATCGTGCCGAAGTGAGCTGGTGGAGCGGCAAACTCCGAACGCCCGGCATCATCCGCGCCCGACCACACATCACCCGTTTTGTGCCGGGCAGGGAGGGCAGTGGGCTCACCGACCGCATCGACTCCGTGCTATCCGCCTTCAAAGCTCAGAACATCATAGCACTGGATCATAACTATGGCCTGTGGTACGACCGCCGCCGCGATGATCACCAACGGGTTCGCCGGGCCGATGCCGAAGTGTGGGCGCCCTTCTACGAACAACCTTTCGCCCGCAGTGGGGTGGGAACTGCCTGGGACGGACTCTCGAAGTACGATCTCACCCGACCCAACAACTGGTACTGGTCGCGACTGCAAAACTTCGCACAAAAGGCCGAGCAGCAGGGCGTGATGCTCTGGCATCAGCACTTTTTTCAGCACAATATCCTCGAAGCCGGTGCGCATTGGGTCGATAGCCCCTGGCGTACAGCCAATAATATCAACAATACTGAATTTCCTGAACCCGTAAATTTTGCAGGCGATAAACGTGTTTTTATGGCCGATATGTTCTACGACCTGAGTCACAAAGGCCGCAAAGCCCTGTACAGACAGTATATACGCGCCGGACTCGAAAAACTAGCTGCTTACAGCAATGTAATTCATTTCCTTAGCGCCGAATATACCGGCCCGCTCCATTTTATGCAGTTCTGGCTCGATGTAGTGGCCGAATGGGAAGCCGAAACAGACCGCGAAGTGCTCATTGCCCTCTCGGCAACCAAAGATGTGCAGGATGCCATCCTTGCCGATCCGACAAGAGCCAAAGTGGTGGATATCATCGATATCCGCTACTGGCATTATCGCAGCGATGGTACTATGTATGCGCCTGCAGGCGGACAGCACCTTGCACCAAGACAACATGCGCGCCTCGAAAAGGTTGGTAAAACAGGTTTCAATGAGGTGTTCAGGGCAGTGAACGAATACCGTTCGCTGCATCCCGGCAAGGTTGTGCTGTACAATGCCCAATCATCGGTCGAAAATGCCCTCGCCGTTTTTCTCGCCGGAGGGTCGTGCGCTGCACTGCCACAATTCGATCAGAATTTTCTCAGTAATGCTCTTAATATCCGCCTTGTAACATATCAAACCGACCAAACAATCGTATTAGGAAATTCTGATACCGGTTTTATCATATATTCCCAATCAGAAACAAGTTTTACCATCCCCGAAAACACCAGTTTTTATGTTGTAAAGCAGATTAATGTTCAAAACGGCGCAATTAGTATCGTAAGGCCAATGGCTGGCCCGGGAGAAACACTCCTGATACCTCCCGGAAGGATACTTTATTGGCTGCAAAAGCGCTGATTTTATGTTATAAAACATATTACCTGATATTCCCAACCATATACCTGATATTCCAATTAGTTCTTTTCAAAACCATGTAGTTTTGTCTTCGTAAATCTGAAACAATACAAATCATGGAAAAAAACTACACTGCCACTACCCGTTTCGCCAACGACAATGAAACAGCGCGTCTGTTTGATGCATTCAGAAACGGAGACCAAAAAGCTTTTTCCGGATTATACGATCTGCATGCCGGCATGCTGTATAATTATGGTTACCGGCTCACCACCGACATGGAATTGCTCAAGGATTGCATCCAGGATGTGTTTGTGAAAATCTATCACAAGCAATTCGAACTCGAAGCTGTTCAGAATTTCAAATCATATATTTTGATTTCTTTAAAAAATAAATTGTGCGATGAGTCGCGCCGTCGTGTGCACCTTTCTGATGCTGCAGTGGATGAACTCGATGTTGCTGCACGTGAAAATGTGGAAGCCGACTATATTGCCCATGAAAAAGAGCAAGCCGAACACAAATACATCCGCCGCCTCATGGATAAGTTGTCGCCACGTCAGCGCAAAGCCATCGAACTATATTATATTGAAGAGCGCAAATACGAAGATATCTGCGATATACTGGAAATGAATTATCAATCGGTCCGAAACCTCATCCATCGCGGTATTTCCCGCCTGAGAACCTGTGCATGCATGTAAAAACTATTGCAAAGGCCGATGATTTGAAAAACAAATTGCAGGAATTAATTTAAGTAACAGGAAGAAAATAATGTCATATTTTAAACGCATTTAAAAACAACA
>CAYGJI010000031.1:0-30191 GCA_964350125.1 uncultured Paludibacter sp.
TTATTATCCACCCAAGTGTCATTTTGTGATCGATAAATTGGTTTTGTCAAAGTAGTATCATAATACATATAACCTACGCATGGTTTTGCCTCAATAAACATAGGTCTGTCAGTTGAATTTCCAGATTTGTTGGTGTTTTCAAACAAGTAGTGATTGTACTTGTTTGTTTCAATTGTTGTAGTATCAATTATTATATATTCCTCATCTTCATATTCAATAAAGGAATATTGAAGTACAAAATTAGGGTAGCTTTCATAATTAATATAATTTGAAAATGAATTGAGATGAATAAGAATATCATCAATATCAACAATTGGATTTTCAAAGCCCACTTCTTCATAAACATCAATTCTGAATCTTGCAGTAAAATGCAATTGCGAATTGATATTGTTCCCGACAAACCTGATTTTATCTACTTTATCGAACCGAACAACAAACAACAAATACATCGTTGCATATTCTGTGGGTGAAGAGAAATCTGCATGGTCAAATAAACAGTTGAGTACCTCGAATTTTCCACCAATACCGACAGCAATAAATGCCCCCCAATCTGAAGGATGATTTTCGAATTTGGATGATGAAATACAAATTGAATTGCAACATTGCCAGTAGTGAGGAGTCCCACTGGTAACTGTCTCTGAAAAAACGGAATTTACAACAGTTACGTTGATATTATTCACATTATTCACAGATAAAATATTTCCTGTACGAGTTCCCACATTAAATCGTTCAAATAAAACGCAATTGAAAACATTTACGTTTCCCCCCATCAACTCAATCCCACCAATAAAAGTAGAGTTAGTTATTTGAATATTAAGAACAGCACCAGAGTATCCATTACTTATCAGGTCATTCAGAAATTTATAAGTACTATATGCACTGAGTGTGGAATCATCAATATAAATAAATTCGGCACCACCCTCAATAACAAAATAATCTGATTTTAGAACCGACCGGTTTTTGATAACAATTGTATTCCCTTTGTTAGGGTCTAATTCATCAGTCCCATAATTTGTAACACTAATACCTGTGGTAGTCAATTCAGTATGATCCAGTATTAAATTAGAGTAATAAGGCATCGCGAGTAAAGCATAGTAGCAATATGCTGGTGAAATATGTTCGACTATTTCGCCAACAAAAGACACTGTTAATTTTGATATTGTTAGAGTTTTACCTCGATTGTCTTCATAATCAGTATTAAAATTAACCAATGAACCTCCTGACCCGATTAATTCAATTTTATGCCCGTTTCCATTAATATAATAGGATCTATCGTAAATATTAAAAACAAAATCATTAAAAGCAGGTGCAATTTCATAATCCTTTGTTAATTCAATACCTTCAAAATAGTTTAAGTTTCTCAAAATCTGAAGTTCATCCTCTCCGGAAAACATCTCATCACTGCCCTTTGATAAAAAATAACATGAATGGTTTGAAGCTTCAATATTGATGTCATTGAAAATCTCATTTCTGTTTGTGAGCAACAAGCATTTTCCCAACAAGTTAATAGTGCCATTTGAGTAACTTCCTCCATTAAAAAAAGTATACAGTTAGATGGGATATTCATTGTTGATTCCTCAAGATCATAATCACTGGTAATTTCATACAATACACTAATTTCTTGTTTTTTAATCTGTTGTAATAGTTCTAATGAAAGGAGAGTACGATTTAATAAATCTTCATTAGTAGCAGAAACTTGATTAAAATTCAAATCATATTTAAAATCAAATGGAAATTCTGAGCTTTGAGAGTTGTTTAGTTTAGGCATAAGGTTTATATTTTTAAGGCTTAACAATTGTGGATTATTTTTAAGTAAAAAATCAATTTAAAAATCGTGCTACTTTTTTCAGATTACATAAAATAATATGTGCAAAGGTAGTATTTTGTATGTTATATTAATTTAACACATAGTTAATTATCATTAATTTTCATTGCTATTAGAAAAATTATTCTATATGCACTGAATTAACACTTTGCGGCTATATTGGCCAACTTTCAACAAATACACTCCATTAGCAGGCAGCAACACTTCTTCCTGCTCATTTGACCTGATTTTGCTGAAGATAATTTTCCCCTGTAAATCGAATATATTGATTGTTTTGTCCTGCATTTTTGAAAGCAGCAGTTGTGAGCTACTCCCCAAAACCTGGACATGAAGTTAAGATTAAAAAGTATTATCTTTAAACCAAACATTTTATGTCAACAACAAGGAGAAAATTCAGTAAAGAATTCAAATCAAAAGTGGTATTAGAATCATTGAAAGAGCGTGAGAGTTAAGAGAGTTTAGCTAAGAAGTACAAGCTTATACCGACCCAGATATCCTCTTGGCGTAGTTTAGCCGTGAAGAATTTCGGAAATGTATTTGCATCGGAGAGTTCAGAAAGTTAAGAACCGGGCATAGATACTCAGATTTTGTATGCTCAAACAGGTGAACTCATGGTTCAGAACGAATTTCTCAAAAAGCTGCTTTAAGCGGCTTTGATGAGCGCAAGCATAAGGTTGAACCGAATAATCAGGATTTGAGTATTCCTACCCAATTAGAGTTGCTTTCACTGTCACGCAGCAGTTTCTATTCTGTTCCGGTAGGCGAATCGGAACAGAATCTGGAGAGTGAGGCGCAATCAGGTTTTGGCCATGGATATCACCTACATTCCAATGAAAAAGGGATTTATGTATCTCACGGCTATCATCAACTAACACAGCAGGATTGATATTCATTGGTCGTTATCCAATACCATGACAGCCGAGTGGTGTGCCGATGTGCTTAAAGAAGCAATTGAGAAACACGGAAAGCCGGAATTTTTCAACACCGGTCAGGGCAGTCAGTTTACAGCAGCACCAGCTATTTCAATGTAAAATAATCATTATCAGGCTTCACCACCACCAAAACCCATTGGTACAGGAGGTAACATATTGTTCTCTGGAATTTTTATTGATCCGTTTTGAGCCTCGTATTTCGAAATATTATCCTGCAACGCAAAAAGAAGTCGTTTGGCATGTTCCGGGGTGAGAATGATGCGCGATTTCACATTCGCTTTGGGTGTGCCCGGCATGATTCGGATAAAATCGACTACAAATTCGGAGGTCGAATGCGATATGATAGCTAAATTGGAGTAAATACCTTCGGCAATTTCGGGCGTCAACTCGATGTTTAACTGGTTTTGGTTCTGATTTTTGGGATCCATGATGTTGGTTTTTTAACTGTTATTTTTTGAGATTCCAAAGTTATTTAAATATTAGCTAACTGCCAAAAATGATTGAAAGGAAGTATGGATCGCAGATTCAACGATGCCTTTCACGACAAGCATCGAAGGTATTATGACAAAATAATCGAATTGTATTTTTACTGAGGGCCTATGCTTTTTTCGTATCAGTAAAATGATTCGGGTAACTGTTAGTACAGTAAAAAAAGGGTGTAATACCTTGCAGCAGAAAATGAAATAAGTAACAGGAAGAAAATAATGTCGTAATTTTTGATAGCTATTTTGAAATGGATTTTGGACTTGAGTGAGGGCGTTTAGCGGGCTAAACAACCGAATGAAAGTACAAAAGACGTTCAAAAGAGCATCAATTAATTATTTATGTTGTTTTTAAATGCGTTTAAAATATGACATTATTTTTCTTCCTGTTACTAAATAACTACGAACACATTTGAAACACATAAGAAACTATATTCTGACATGGCAATATGCACTCAGGGTAGTATCATAGCCAGCAGACTTTTTATCGTTAAAACAATGTTGCATTTTCAATGAATTTCAGCATAGTTTTCTGAAAATACAACAATAATTTCGTCCTTTTTCCTTATTAGAGTTTGTGCGCAGACTCCCGTTAATCGTTTCAGGTGCTCAATATCTTTCTGAAAATATTACAAGAATGTAACATAATCAGATAGGTGTAATATATCATCGAAAAATCTTATATTTGCGATTGGAAAACGGAAACCATCAACCCCCCAAAAAACATGCTGATACTTAGCAGTCCAGGCCGGTTCTTTCATTATTTCAATTTGGAAACAGAACTCATGAACCCTGACTTCATTTATGAAGGAATAACAAAGAGAATCATTTTGTGGGGTGATAGCTGGTGGGTACTTTTATTTACCAACCTCCAAAGAAAAAAATTCAATTAATTGCTTAAATACGGTCTGAAAATTATGGAGGTGAGGGTCGCAAACAAATAAGAAAACAAATTACATACAACATATGATTAATACTTTCAGCAAAGAAGAAATCGTTAGGATTAAAGCCGAAACAGAACTTGAAGGCCTCCAGAAGATTGCCGACGATTTGCAAACCGCAGGAAAATTTTTTGATGCGGTTTTACGTGGCATGGGTGAAGACAAGGTAGCGCGATTGCTGTTCGCCATCAACGAAGAAGTTAATGAAACCAATGTTGGTTCGTCGGAAGAAGATAAACTGGTTCAGGCTCTGAGTATTTATTTTCAGCTGATGAATCTGGTGTCGGAAAATGCAGCCGTACAGTTCCGGCGTAAGCTCGAAAACCGTTTGGGAGCCGGAAGCATCCGCGGTTCGTGGGCCGAAACTTTCTCGAAGTGGAAAAAGCGCGGTCTTACACAACAACAAATTGCCAGCCTGCTGCCACACATCCATCTGATGCCTGTACTCACTGCCCACCCCACGGAGGCAAAAAGGGTTTCCATTCTTGAGTTACACCGCGAATTATACCTTTTGCTGGTTAAAAAGGAAAATATCATCTGGTCGGAAACCGAACGCAATGTAATCGACGAATTATATCATGCCATGATCGAAAGATGGTGGCGCAGCGGCGAAGTATATCTCGAAAAGCCCGATGTATCCTCAGAAAGAAGTGCCGTGATGCACTATTTCACCAAAGTGTTTCCTGAGGCCTTAGCGATGAGCGATAAGCGGCTGAAGCATGTGTGGGAGTCGAACGGTTTTGATCCGTTGACCATGAAAGATCCCGACAACTATCCTGTGATTACATTCGGTAGCTGGATTGGCGGCGACCGCGACGGACATCCTTATGTAACCGCCGATGTAACCCGCGAGACCCTTGGTATTCACCGGCAGGCAGCTTTGGATATCATAGAACAGCAATTGATTTCGCTGGCCAAAATACTCAGCTTCTCCGATTATCGCAATGAAGTGCCTCATGCATTTACAACCCGCATAAGCTTTATGCAGGATAAACTCGGCAAGCAGGGCGAACAGGCAGTGCAGCGCAACCAACACGAACCCTGGCGTCAGTACATCAACCTGATGTTGTTGAAACTAAAAAACAGCAGAGAGCAAAGAGGTTGTCCGGGCGAAACCTGCTATCTCACGGCAGCAGAACTGCTCGACGATCTGCGTTTTATGCGTAAAATTCTGGTTAGCATAGGAGCAGTTCGCATTACCGAAACTTATCTCTTTCCTGTGGAGCG
Source organism: uncultured Paludibacter sp. (assembly GCA_964350125.1). Lineage (GTDB taxonomy): Bacteria > Bacteroidota > Bacteroidia > Bacteroidales > Paludibacteraceae > Paludibacter. Next base: position 5,408 of record CAYGJI010000031.1, read on the forward strand.
GCAAGTGCAATGCTTTGGATTTCATCTGGCAAAACTCGATATCAGACAAAACAGCTCTTTCCACGATAAAGCCATTGAGCAGTTGCTACAGTGGATTAACGCTCCCGAAACAGAGTATTCGCAATGGGATGAATCGAAAAAACTGACTTTCCTCAACACTGAATTATCAAGCAACCGGCCTTTTGTGGTTTCGGGTGCTTCGGTCGGAAAGGAAGCCGATCAAGTGCTTGATTGTTTCAGGGCTATCAGGGAACACATCGACCATTGGGGGGCTGAAGGCATTGGCTCGCTCATTGTGAGTATGACACGCGGACTCAGCGATTTGCTGGCTGTATATCTTTTCATGCGCGAAGTTGGGCTGCAACCCGGTATTTTACAGGTTGTACCACTGTTTGAAACCATCGACGATCTCAATCAATCGTACCTGATTCTCGATCAGTTCCTCTCCCACCAGGTGGTGAGCAGCTCGCACAACAGAAGTATTCAGGAAGTAATGCTGGGCTACAGCGACAGCAACAAAGATGGAGGCATTGTGTCAAGCCGCTGGAACATACATCAGGCCGAACAGGCATTAACCCGTGTGGCTCAGAAACACAAACTCAGGCTGCGATTCTTCCACGGCATCGGAGGCACGATAAGTCGTGGTGGTGGAAAATATCACCGTTTCCTCGATGGCATGCCCTATGGCACACTCACGGGCGCAATCAAACTCACTGTGCAGGGAGAAGCCATTGCACAACAGTTTGCCAACCTTGTAAATGCCACCTACAACCTCGAAATGTTGCTATCAGGGACTGCATTGCAAACCAGCTTTTATCATTATCCCGAAACAACCGAAAGCTATCCTTTTGAGTCGCTCGATTGTTTGGCGCGACTGTCGCTCAATACTTATCAGCAACTGATTCGTCACCCGCGTTTCATCGAATTTTACAGTCAGTGCACCCCCATTGATGTTGTAGAACGCAGCAAGATAGGTTCACGACCGGCGCGGCGAACCGGACAACGCACTTTGGCCGATTTGCGGGCTATACCGTGGGTGTTCAGCTGGAATCAGGCCCGATTCAACATTACAGCCTGGTATGGCGTTGGTCACGGACTAAGGGTGATGCAACAAACTAATCCCGAACTTTACGACCAATTGAAGCAATATGCCAACACTTGGCTCTTCCTGCGCTATATGCTTATACAAATCGAAACCAACCTGCTGAATGCCGACACCGAACTCATGCACGCCTACGCTTCGCTGGTTGAAGATGAAGCATTACGCAACGAACTGCTCACCAACATCATGCAGGAGCACAGCGAAAGCATCAGTCAGGTCGCAAGTTTACTCGGTGGCAATACAGAGCAAAGACGTACCAGTTTGCTCGAAAACATACACAGGCGTCGAAATCCGCTGCATATCCTCCACAAAATGCAAATCGAAAAACTAATCGCCTGGCGCAGCCTCTCCGACAAAAACAGTGAGGAAGCTGATATTTTGCTTAATAAACTACTGGTAATCACTACCGCAATTTCGGGAGGGGTGAAGAGTACGGGGTGAGCAATAATCGTTTGGGAATGGTGACACATATTAATTTGAATTACATAATATTCCATCATAAATGCTTATTTTTGTACCGGTTTTTTAATGCTATTATTCAGTAAATTTTGAATTCAGATTTGGAAAAACTTATTACTTCCAATTTAAAATTGGGTATTATTGCGGGTGGTCAACTGGGCAAAATGCTGATTCAGGAAGCAAGCAAATGGGACATCAGCACCTATGTGCTTGATCCTGAAGCGAATTGTCCGGCGGGTAAAATAGCAACAGTGTTTGTACAGGGTAGTTATTTGAGTTATGAGGATGTTCTTGCATTTGGTCGAACAGTGGATGTACTAACATACGAAATTGAGAACATTCACATCGGAGCATTGAAACAGCTCAAAACAGAAGGAATCAGGGTATTGCCCGATCCTGCCATACTTGAAACCCTCAGGGACAAAGGCATTCAGAAAACTGTTTTCCGCGATGGGTTCATTCCCACTTCAGCCTTTGGCTTGTATGCCGATAAAGCTTCGGTGCTTTCCGATATAGAATCGGGAAAGCTATCCTACCCTTTTGTGCAGAAAATCAGGATTGGAGGGTACGATGGCCGGGGTGTGGCAATAATCGATACCATTGCCGACCACGACAAACTTTTCGATGCTCCGTCGGTGGTTGAGCTGAAAGTTAACATAGACAAAGAAATCGCTGTGATAGCAGCACGCAATGGCAAAGGGGAGATACGCTGTTTTCCAGCAGTGGAAATGGTTTTTGATCCGCAGGCGAATCTGGTTGAGAAACTAATTTGCCCCACTACTTTGTCTGATGAAATGGCTGAGAAAGCCACAGCAATTGCCGGTCGGTTGATTGAACTTATTGGTCTACAAGGTTTACTGGCAGTAGAGTTTTTTCTCGACAAAGCCGGCAAACTGTGGGTAAACGAAGTGGCACCAAGACCTCACAACAGCGGACACCATACGATCGAAAGCGTAGTTACATCGCAGTTTGAGCAGCATCTTCGGGCAATTCTGAATCTACCTTTAGGCAGCACCCAACTGAAAATGCCGGCGGTAATGCTCAATTTGCTGGGCGAACCGGGGCACGAGGGGCCTGTTAAGTACGAAGGACTGATTGAATGCATGGCGATGGAGGGGGTGAAAATACATTTGTACGGAAAAAAGATTACCCGCGGATTCCGCAAAATGGGACATGTCACCATCATTGCACCAACACTGGAAGAGGCAATCATCAAAGCAGAAAAAATTAAAAAACTGATACACGTTCGTTCATGGAACCAATCTTAATAAGCATTGTGATGGGGTCGGATTCCGACTGGCCGGTGATGAGTGAGGCAGCAGCTATCCTTAAAGAATTTGGAATCGGTTACGAAGCCGATATCGTATCGGCACATCGCACACCCTTCAAACTAACAGCCTACGCATCAGAAGCACATCAACGGGGCATCAGGGTAATCATTGCAGGAGCTGGGGGAGCAGCACATTTGCCCGGCATGATTGCAGCCATTTCGCCACTCCCGGTAATCGGCGTACCTGTAAAATCGTCGAATTCTATCGATGGCTGGGATTCGGTATTGTCGATTCTGCAAATGCCCGCAGGCGTTCCTGTTGCTACTGTGGCACTCAACGGCGCTCGCAATGCAGGGATTTTGGCCGCTCAGATAATTGCATCGGGGAATCCGGAACTATTGAATACCATCATTGCGTTTAAAAAGAAGCTCGAAGAGCAGGTTCATCAAAAATCTGCAGCATTGAAACAAAAAAATTGAATTAAAATGTATCTCCAAAAAACCTGACCAGATCATACTTCAGCATTCTGTCTTGCTTGATAGTCACGCTTATTGCAGCTTTTCCCAATTGAAACGATTATTGTTTTGACCTGTGATTATACTACTCCACACCCGGACTTGCTGCAACTGAATCCCGCACATCGTCTTCGGTTGGGGGAAGTTGAATTTTCCTTCTTTTCTTCAGATCATGGTTTTCGATTTTCAGATGAGCTATTTCGGTGGTCAATTCCACAATTTTGTCGAGCAAAACCTCTACTGCAAGCGGATTGGGTTTATCATCCTTTGAAACTGACACCTGCAACTCTTCCGTATTGCTAACAGCCCGCTTTACACTCCTTAGCATCTCACCCTTACCCAAAACCAGCCATTCGAGATTCATCTCCGGAAAAACAACGCATATTTTCTGGCAATTGTCGCTGTTGATAGCACCTTCTTTATCCAAAAAACCATTCGACAAACCGGTCATTTTATAAAACCTGTATCTGGAAATACCTTTAAACTCTAAGAAGTCGAGTATTCGGGAACGAATTGACATACAATATAATTTTTGATGATAAATAGATTCAGAATTTCCGGTATTGATACATGATTATTCTTGTGGATAAGCTGTCTCATATGAGACACTTGCAAAAATACAACATAATTTGAATTTATGGTAATGAATCATCGAAAAAACTGTATAAAGACGCAAAGATTCACGATATTTAAAAGCTAAATCGCAAAATATCTACACAAATTAATACATTTCCTTTGCTCAACCCCTGGAAATAACCATTGCACAACTAAAAAAGAGGATACAAATAACACAGGCTCATTTCAACAACATTGTTGAGTCCGACCGGATTTCTTGTTTGAGCAAAGCTACAACAGTAATACGAAGTTTATCTGCAACAGATAATACAGGAAGCCAAACAGCCGGTAGCTGCAAAGGAGTATTTAATTTCCGGATTTTTGAACAAATACAAAAATCCGCACCTGAAAAGTGTTTTGCGTTGCAGGTCTGAAAGCTGCATCCTGACCTGACTCCGCAACAATCATACTTCGAAGGGGGGGGGTATTTTGGCGGGTTCCGGCAACATACAACCAAATGATTATGTTTCAATCATTTATATGGGCAAACCCCGGAAGGGGCGGGGTTGAAGGACAATCAAACAGGTCTGCCTCCTACTTTAAAAAGGTTTTATATTCGGGAATCACCCTGAAATCATGTACTTTCAGATACCTGCCTTTATCAAATTCTATCTTTCGTTTTAAATCGCCCAAATAATTATAATCGGAGTGAATTGGATGAAAGAACATCAGCATTTCATGCTTTTTTAAACGATTTGCAAAAGTACGCAGGCCTATCTCCCAGATTCTTTCATGGAAAAAATGATCGGTAATCATCTCGCCATTAATAAATGCCAGAGCCCTGTCGCCCACATAATCAATTTCAATAAACACATCATTTAATTCCGAAATATCCGAATTGAGTTTAAGGCTGTATTTCTGTTCTGATAGTTTTTCGACAGTCACATCCGGTTTAATCTCCTCAAAACTAATGACAAAAGATGAACAGCCTTTAAACAGTGGTTTCACATAGCGAACACCTGCTGACATTGCACTGATTTTCGCTTTATCAGCCGGAAAAACATGGACAGTATTTTCAGTGTTACGACTAATCAATTGAATTCCGTCAATATCTTCGAGCATCACCGCATCTGTAATGTACAACTGTTCACCAACTTTCATGGCATTCATGGCTGATTGTTGCGGAATAACCAAAATTTGTTCGCCATTGGCAGTAAATGAAAAGGCGGCATTGGCAACCGGTTTTACCCTCCTGAAACCATCAATATTGCTAAGCTTTGCATTATTGAGTTGCCCGATTTTCGCCGAAGCAGGAAAAACCATTTCACTGTCTAATCCTTCGATAGTAAAGAAAACATGATATTTATCCTCATCTCTGTGGAGGATAGTCAGCGGTTGCACTGTGGCCGAATGTAACACTGCTTTTCCTAACTTCAGATTGAAAGGTAAAATTGCGCTGGCAGCTTTGGGTACATTAAAATAACCCTGCAAAGGAAAGGAAACCTGACCCGATTTTCGCTGCACCTGAATATTAACCTGATTGATGTCGCGGATATCTACATGATCCTGAAAATTAACCACAAACACAAAACCCGTATCTCCGTATGATCGCACTGCATAACGTAATGTTTCAGTGTTTTTGGCATTGATTGCTGCATTTGTTTGAGGCAACACCGACTTCATTGGAGCCAACTTCTCACCCCAACTGTCGAGAAAAAGGTGCAACAAGCGCAGGTGCTTATAGTGGTAACGCGTTTGACCATACTGCCCGATGGGTGCCTGAAAATCGTAATTGATACGAGGGAGGCCATTCACTTCTTCGTTATAAAACTTCCCGTCGAATACCGGAGTAGAGCCGCCATGATACATATAATAACCGATACCATTGGACCCACTACCGATAATCCTCACCATCAGCGGGTTGACACTTTCATAGGGCACAAAGGGCCGGCGTGAATGCTTCACCTGAATACCGGGGCCGATTTCGGCAGGGATTGACGGATACAGACTTGTATCGAAGCTAACAGGACTATAATCGGGTACTTGCTGTATATCTTTAAAAAGATAAAAGGGTGACGGTGATGGCTTTGCCCAGAAAGGATATGCATATCCGGCAGTAACAGGCAGACTGCCTTTTTCCACAATGGCGGCATTGCCCCAACCTGTAGCAGTATATAGCGGCACATCCATGCCATGTTTTTTGGCAATTGCTTTGAGCGTAGCCATATGCCGTTTGCCATATTCGGCATAGGGATTTCGACCATCAGTGGAAGTAATTTGCTCGTGTGACGCTGCAGCATTCCGATCGGCAACAGTATATTCGCGGTTAGCTCCCGGATAGGTCCATTCCCAGGGAGCATGCGAGTGCTGATATTCATTATCGAGCTGCACACCGATTACCGGTCCGCCATTTTTAAACAACAAACCGTTGATTTGCCTTCCGATTTGAGCATATAATTTATCTACGTATTCAAGGTATCCAGGGTCGTTGCTTCGAATTTCGAAAGGCCTGCCATACATCCAGTCGGGTATGCCACCGTTGCGAATTTCCCCATGACAAAAGGGCCCGAGTCGCACAATGGAATATAAACCATGTTTCCCGATGAGCTCTACAAATTTGCGGAGATTCAGATCGCCCGACCAATCGAAAGTTCCCTCTTTCCTTTCATGCAAATTCCAGAAAACATAAGTCGCAATTACGTTTATTCCACCTGCTTTCATTTTCATAATCGACTCTTCCCAATAAGCCTCAGGATATCTCGAATAATGCAACTCTCCCACTACCGGAAAAAACGGTTTTCCGTTCTTTTCAATATAATAGCTATTGACCGAAATTTCAACGCCTTCATGGTTTTTTCCACCCAAATCAAGATGACCGCGCAGAATTTCCTTCTCAGGCTGATTGATGTTTATTGTGTAGGTGGTTTGTGCACTGATTGAGCAAACCACAATCAAGAACATCACAAAAAGTAAAGCAAGTCTGTTATTCATAGAAATTTAAAATATAATCTGTTATTCATATTGACAGCTCCTCCATAAGACTTAAAACGATGACGTTGCGATTGATGTCCATAGTTTTCGGCCGATTCAAATTTGGTACCCACAGCGGGAATCGCATCGAGAAAGGAAATATTCCCTGTTGGATATGGTGGATGGGTATGGTTTATTTTGGGATCGTATTGTTGCTGAATGGTTGGGGTAAACAAATGCAGGAATACATCTTCCGATGCACAGTATACTTCAAATGGTGTCGGGCAATGCAGCTTCATTCCATAGAAAAGCGAGTAGTAACCTTTAAATTCAGGATAATCCCAAACTTCACCGGTTATGGCATCGTTGTATCGCTTTTTCCAGATGTCGAGTGTCCCTCCCTTCAGGCGGTTGTTATAGACACGATACGGGCCGTTTGCCAACAAAGTGGCACCTACAACACCAGCTTCCGGAAATTTGAATGTAACCCCACACATTTCAATCCTGTCGGTGGGTCGATAATCATAATCCAGTTGCAACACCCCGGTTTTGAGCATGGTCCATGTAAAGCGATACGCTACCCTGCCATTGGGCAAAGTGTAAATCACATCCACTGCGACCGATTCATTTGTTTTTCGGGGAGTTACACTTTTGCAACTCAGTTGTTGATTAGAAATTAACATGGGTCCGTGTGATAACGGAATGATGGCATTTGCGGTTCTCACCTCCATTATTAAGCCTGTATTTTTAGATACAACAGCCGTAACGCCTGAAGCAGTAAGCAGGTATAAAGAATCAGACACGGTTAATTCTCCCGACACTTCGCTTTTCTTTTGTGCATTCAGCACTTTATCACTGAAGAAGGCCGGAGCGTTTAACTCGTAACTTCGGGCAAACATCTCCTTTTTGTCCGGTCCTGAAGCACTGAGGTAAAGTACATCATATGTTTTCCAGTCGGACGGCAGTTGAAGTTTTAACTTTCCCCTGCTGCCGGGAGCAATATCGGGCGCCACTATACTTCCTTTAACCACTTCCGGTTCATCGTAAAGTGAACCAAATCTTTTCAAAACATACGAGAACTCACATTGGCGTGTATTTGTGAAGTTGAATCTGTTTTCGACATTAAATACTCCATCCCATGCGGGGCTAATATATTTCTTTTCAACAAATACAGGCGACCATATCTCTCTGATGGTGAAGAAACTGCCCTCTTTCTCGCGGTATGGTCCCAGAATGCCGTCGGCACCCGATGCTTTATCAGTATCCAACGTTCCATTTCTATCGGTACGGACCAAACCCTGATCAGAAAAATCCCACAAGAAAAGACCCGCCGATAAAGGATTCGACAACATCAGATTCCAGTAATCATCGAGACCTGCTCCATGACCTCCATCGTACAACCCATGTAACAACTCTGTGGGCATGAAGATATCGCGCCCGTTGAACATATCCTTGATTCCGGAATTGTAGGTGATATAGTGAACCGTATTTATTCCATTGTTCTTCGCCCAGGGATGCAATAACGGCCGTTTTTGAATATCCAGTGCTGCAAATAATGGGTCGAGATCGTGATTAAATCCGCCTTCATTCCCATTTGCCCAAAAAATTACTGATGGATGGTTGATGTCACGCTTCAGCATTTGATTTACCAGGATGGTACCCACCTGCGTATCGTAGGGAGGATGTTGCCATGCGCAAAGTTCGTTGATTACATACAAACCGAGCGAATCACAAATCTCCAGAAAATGTTTGTCGGGAGGATAATGCGCCATTCGAACAGCGTTCATATTCATCTCCTTAATGAGCAAAGCATCCAGCAGACTTTGTTCGCGGGTAACGGTGCGACCGGTAGTTGGCCAGAAACAATGGCGGTTCACTCCTTTGAACATAATTCGCTGTCCGTTGATGTACACACCGTCTCTTTCGCGAACTTTAACGGTACGGAAGCCGAAACGTTCGTTGACAGCATGAACCGTTTTGCCCTGAGATTTAACGCTTACAACAGCACGATACATGTTGGGTGATTCTGACGACCATGGTTTTATGTTGCGAATTGATGAAGATATCGTTAATTTTCGGGTATTGCTGAACGAAGCAGAGCTGAAACGACTTACCCTGCGATTGAGCTGCAGATCGTAAATCTCAACCTCGAGCGTAGTATTTGACACCAGCTTATCCATAAACAATTCCATACTGAAACTACCATCGTGCCGCGCATCAATTCCTGTATATTCAATGAAGTTTTGTGGAACCGCCTCCAGATATACCGGGCGGAAAATACCACCGAACACCCAGAAATCGGCATCGCGCTCAGCACTGTTCACACTGGCATTGGACGACATCTTGCTAACTTCTACTTCGAGTAAATTATGATTATCAACTGAAATAAGGTTTGTTATCTCGCGTTTGAACCGATAAAACGATCCTTGATGAATATCACCGGCCTGCTTACCATTGATCGTCACTTTTGTATCTGTCATTGATCCCTCAAATACAATAAAAACACGTTTATCCTTCCAGTTGGCCGGTACTTTAAATGTGGTTTTGTATAACCCTTTTTCGGAAGATTTATTCCTATCATAGCCATAGTTATATGTGCCGAAACCTTCCTGCTCCCAACAGGAGGGAACCCTGATTTTCGACCACTCTCCACTTTTTCTTCCGGCTGTACAATAAAAATCCCAGAGAACTCCGTCTTCGGTTCCTTGACCTGAAAGCATCATCAGCTTGGTCGATTCAGCAAAAGAACTGTTAAAGAAAAGGCATACAACAAATGTTAAAGTCCAAAAAGCGCGTTTCATCTGATATTATTTTAGGTTTAACTGCAAAAGCATATTTCGGCTTGACTGAGCAATGTTGATTAAAACTCCCTAACAAAACTCACATCATCAATCTGGCAGGAAGCTCCGGCATTTCCAATTGCGTGGAATCCTATTTCTACTTTAGCATTTGAAACGTAAACACCTTTCAAACTGATGGTTGTCCATGTTTTGTTCTCTGATTCAATTTTCAAAGTGCTTGTACGTCCTGCACTTTCTGCATACATCTCCAGCAGTTTAAACTGTGCATTATTCCTGATTTTGGCTGTAAGCGTATAGCATCCGTCGGGCAACTTCACAAAACCGGTCGATTCAACAACCTGAAAAACCTTTCTTCTGAAGTCCACTTTATCTTCGATATTAAGACTTTTCTCGCCTACAACCACTTTTCGGTCTTCCTGTGTGTTGTAGAAATTCAGTACAGGTGAATCAGAAGAGCCAATCACAATATCGTTGCCCTGATACACTTTTGAGTACCATCCCTTTAACTGCTCCTGTAAGGGCTTTTCGGCTGCAGGGATGTATTTTCGATCGGCTTCAAAACTGCCATTTTTCGCATAATTATTATTTTTAGCCACTTCCCATTCACCTGTTCGGGCATTCAGATTCCAGGAATCGAGCGAATTAAAATGTGGTGTTTTACCATCAAACGACAATGGCACCCACTGATTATATCCCAGTCCGTTTCCAGCAAAGTTAGCCCATCGATCGCCGCAATACACAACGGTCTCCTGCTTGCTGCCCTTCACATTTACAAAAAAACCAGTCTGTGTAACATGTGCATAATCGTCCATGCTTCCCGGGGTTATCAGCATATTATTCTCGGGCAAATAAGGTCCGCGGATATCATCCGCAACCAGGTAATAGGCATAGGACGAATCCCATCCGTAGAGATTAGAGGCAAACATATAATATCTACCTTTATATTTGAACATACAATTCCCCTCCCGCCCTGCACCGCGGAAAATCTGTGTATGATCGAGCAGGTCAACCCTTCCATCAACCACACCTATTTCGGAAATGAAGATACGGTTTCTGCCCCGGCCATTTGAATAAATCAAATAGGACTTGCCTGCATCGTAATCGGTAAAAACTGTTTGGTCGCCGGTATTGGTAGTGCCGGTAATAGCCTCCATGTTTTTTCGGTGATGCCATTCGAAAGGACCGGTGGGCGAATCGGAAGTGAGTATCAGCAGTTGCTCAACATGTTGTATGAACATTGCGTACTTCTTAATTTCGGGAACGAAAACCACACCCATGCGCCCCATCCAGGTGGTTTGTTCATGATGTTTTACAACATTTTCCCTTGTAAGTACGTATCCTTCCGATTTCCAATTCACCAAATCGGTAGAAGTATAGCAGGTTACTCCCAAAAAGAAATCTTTGGGTTGGGTTACCGATGGATCGTTGCGATACAACGCTGCCTCCCTGTATTCCACACCATACCAGAAATACTTTTCGGTTCCTGATTTTGGATCGATGAATCGGAAAATACCGCCGCCCTGACTGAAAATGGGTTGCCCGTCGACCGTATCCCAAAAACGGTTGTTTTTGATGTTTTGCATTTGCGCCGGCATGATTGGGGGAGTGCAAATCCAAAAAATTGCAACAATAATCGCAGCAATCAGTGTTGATTTAGTTTTGAATTGAATGTTCATGGTATGATAAGTGAATGATGTGTTCAATTGAATATGCAAATCAACCAATAAAAACCCGGATTAGTAATGGAAAAATTGATGTTTTACATGGACAAAAATACAAAAGTTTATCCTGCACTTTACCTCATAGCATGCTTGCTTTTCTGGTAATTCTTGCCTGATAAAATGGTCCGATATTGTTATTGGGCCTTGCTTCTTTCAGTACTAAAGTAATTCGGTTTTTGCCCCGTGTTAGTTCAACCGGTATCGAATATTCTATTTCGTAGAAGCGATTTTCCTTGTACTTATTGATATCTTCGGTTGCAACAATCTGATTATCAATTAGGATATGAAACATAGAATTGCGGTTGTCTTTTCCCCAATAGGTCATGGTAAGTACATTTTCGACATTTGGGTGCACATCCATTTCGAAAGAGAGGTAACCTCCCGGGCGGGCAGCTCGCCATTTGCGCATATTACTTTCGCCTGTGTACATTTCGGAACCCTGCAGGTTATGATCTCGTTCAGGCTGCATTTCACCCGGTCGGAAAAGTGAAATTGTGCGTGCTTCAATATCCTGTTGCTTTAATCTTTCCTGCTGATAAACCTCCTGTTGCACAGCCCATTGATGTTGAGTGAAAAAATCCCAGTAAACCGTATAATGCTCATCGGCCATTGCATAAAACGGCTTCAGAGTGACTTCATCAGGAAAAGTATTGCCTTCGGAAGTGAAAATCAGTCCTTCTTTTCGTTTTACCCAACGATTAGCATCGGTATCGGCTGTAACAAAAACGGGGATATTCTTAGCCGGGTCAAGCGCTTTTTCACCAAAATCGCCGGCGATAAGCACAGGACCCACGAAAAGCGCACGCCGGTCGGGATTATCGGGCATGGCTTCGTAGTGCACATCCGATGGAAGTATTACTGTAATTTTATCACCGTTTCTCCATTTCCGGTTAACAACCAGATATCCATACTGGTCGGTGGAACAGTTGATTCGTTTACCATTAATTTCTATGGCGATATTCCTGACCCAATGCGGATTTCTGATGCGAATCGGGAATTTTCCCGGATTCTTTCCTTTAATGGTAATAACAGACCGGTCGTTTTCAGGGATATTGGTTTGTTGCAATACAGTTATCCCTTTTTGTTTCCAGTTTAATTCGGAAGGGATAAACAGGTTTACAAACAAACTTCCGTCCTTACCCTGAAAATAGATATTCTCGTGATATTTCACATGATTTTCCATGCCGGTACCCATGCAACAGGTAAACGAATGCCGGTAGTCGCCGAAATGCTTTTTCCCGCCCATTCGGAGGGAAACATAATAGGTGGTCATGCCGCTTTCGGGATGCTGCGAAGCCAGAATGTGGTTGTAAAGTGCCTTTTCATAGAAATCCATGACCCTTGCCGAAGGTTGCAGACTGAACAAATGCTGTGTGAGTTTCAGCATATTGTAGGTATTGCAGGTTTCGGTGGTATTATCGGCCAGTTTATCATTGAGTTTACCGGCTTCGTAGAAGTACTCGTAATAACTGTTTCCTCCAATCGCATAGGTATGATCTCTCACAACGATTTTCCAGAAATTACGGGCGATATTCAAATCCCTTTTGTCGCCTGTAATCTGATATCTTCTGATACTCCCAATGGCTTTCGGAATGATGGTATTGGCATGAAAACCACGCAGTTTGTCTTCACCACGGGATAAGGGGTCGAGCACATGATGATCATAGAACCGATATGATAATTCGAGGTGTTTTTTGTTTCCGGTGAAGGCGAATGTGTTTACCAGCGCTTCGGTCATTCCACCGTACTCGCATCGCAACATTTGCTGCATTTGCTTGTCGTCGAGCCGACTCAGCAACTCATCAGCCCAATTGCAAAAGCGGATTTGAATAGCCAGCGCATCGTTGTTTTCTGCAAGTTGATACGCATCGAGCAGTCCGGCCATGATTTTATGAACCGTGTACCACGGAGCCCAAAATCCATTTAAGCTGAAATTTCCTGTTTCAATTTTCCCTGCTTGCACTTCGGCCCAAAGTCGGTCTTCATCAGGGATTGCACCCAGATAACCGGTTTTCCTGAAAGCCTGAATTTCCTTCAATTCAGCCACCATATAATTGATACGGTTCAGCACTTCAGCATTCTTTTCGGAGGCGTAAAGCATACAAAGCGCCGTTAGATAATGTCCGAGCGAATGACCGGCAAGTCCCATGCTTTCCCAACCGCCATAGCGTTCGGCTTTGGGTTCCATGCCCGCATTTTTACGAAAACCGGACAACAAACGGTCGGGTTCAAGATTCAAAAGGAAGCGTTTATTGAGCTCCATGGCGGTTTTAAACCTGCTCTCACCTAATGTAACCTCATCGAAACTGAAAGGTATGGCTACCGGCTCTACAGCATCTGTAGTCACCCGGAGGCTTTTACTTTCAAAACCGGCAAAGTTTCCGGAAAAAATCAGGTTTAAACTGCCCAATATCATCGCAGAGAATAAAAGTAGCTTCCGTGTTTTCATCAACAAATACTCAGACTTAAAAATAAACCAAAATCAGGGATGGAAAATTGCAGTCAAAAATACAATTTTTTTTCAATTATCCAATATAAAGGCTTCCTCATTGAATTTAACATTCAACTAACAGATAATCACTATATATTTTGACTTTTATTTTCTTCTGAAGCGACCCTATCCTGTATGAACAGCTTAAGCTGCCCATGTTGTACATTTTACTTTGATAAAAACATAAGTAACAGGAAGAAAATAATGTCATATTTTAAACGCATTTAAAAACAACATAAATAATTAATTGATGCTCTTTTGAACGTCTTTTGTACTTTCATTCGGTTGTTTAGCCCGCTAAACGCCCTCACTCAAGTCCAAAATCCATTTCAAAATAGCTATCAAAAATTACGACATTATTTTCTTCCTATTGCTTACAACATGGGTGTGATCATAATTGAGCGGAATTAAACCATTGGGGAGAAGCCCCTATTTCTAATTATTTTGTCAGAAAGTTGTCACATTTTATCCAAATGAATTGTGTTGTATTATTCGAAAGAATAAACATTGCAATTGGCTACTGAATAAAATGACAAATACGTATTTCCGCCGCTTTCGATTTGTTTTTGTAAACGATTTTTTTGCATTTGAATGCGTTGTAATGCTGTTGATCTTACATTTTCTCCATCGGCTTTTACTTCCGATGTGCAATGATGTGCTTTCTTTTGCTCTTTTTCAGCTTCAATTGCTGCTTGCTCTTGTTTGTTGAGATCGTCCATACTGATGCGTTGTTCGAACACTGTACCTGTAATGGTAACGGTTTTAGCTGCTGCCTGGCGATCGAATTGTTTGAGCAAAGAACCTGCATTGAAACGTAGTGTACGTTTGCCATCGGTGCTTGCCAGGAAAATTTTGTTCCCACTACGAGAACAAACATGTGTTGAACGCCCTTTTACAGTGACTTCCTGACCAACAAGTGCAGAAATGTTGCCCAATAGCTCCTCAACACTTACAACTTTGGTGTTGTCTTGTGCCACGGTTGTGCCGAAAATTGCCATCGTGGCGAGAAAAAGGATACAAATTTTTTGATTCATTTTTTTCATTTTTTTACTTTTAAAATTGATTTATATTTATATTCGAAATTTTCTATGTTATATTATTGAATAATAAGCTCATTCATAATGTACTGAGAATTATAAAATTTGTCGATTATATAAAGCACGTACCTTATGTCAACATTCACTGCCCGGTTACGCGATGCGTCGTAAATATACATGCCCGGAAGCGACTCAAAGTTGCCATCGAATGCCAGTCCCACCAATTGTCCTTTTTTGTTGAATACGGGCGAACCGGAATTTCCGGATGTAATGTCGGTGTCGCTTATAAAGCAAGTGAATAATTTGCCTTTGTGGGCATATGGCCCAAAATTTTCACTGTGTAAGGCATCAATAAACTGTTGTGGCAGATGGTAAACTTTTGCATTGTCAGCGTTTTTCCCGAGTATACCCTTGTGCGTACTCATGGGAAAAAAGCAAACGGCATCACGCGTTGAAAATGACAAAATTCGACCATAAGTTAAGCGTATGCTTGAATTCGCATCGGGGTATTTGGTGTGTAAATCGTTTTCAATAAGCCCTTTCAGGTAGTTTTTCTCGGCTGAACGCAGTTCGTTAGTACTGTCGTTCGACAAATTTTTCAGGAGAATTAGCTGTTCGTACACTGATATGCCAAATTGATATTTGGGGTCATTTTTTATTTTCAAAGTGGGGCGACGCATCAATTTTTCGAATTTTTGCGGGTCATGAAATACGGACTTTTCGAACATAAAATCAACATATTCGTTTATATTGCCCTTGAACTCTTTATCAATGACTTTGAAAAATGAAGGTAGAAATTCGCTTTTAACATGCATTTTTAGTGTTGCTATCATTGACTTAACAATCTCTTTATCGGTCGGAGGGTGGTAGTTTCTTATAAATGAATTGTACCAATTTTTGTAATTTTCAACGGCTTTGGGAATTTGACTTTTTTGTTTTCGTTCGAGCTGTTCAACTAAGTTCCTACTGCGAATCCCAAAAAGAGCTGCATCGCTAAAAAGAGTGGCTGCCAGTAAAGCATGTGCAAATTTTGTTTCGAAACGCTGCGCATATCGCACTTTGATGGTTTGTAATGACTCGCTAAAAGTGCCATCTGTTAATTCTCGTTCGACCATTAAGTTTTCGACCTTTTTCTTTCGATCAAAAACATTGCTTTTGTAAATATGCCGATTGATTCCTAAAGCAAATTTATAACTATTTGCCTGCTGAAAGTATTTATTGCTATACATGAGTTTTACGGTATCGTTTTGCGACATTGCACTCTCTAAAACCCTAAGCATAGGGGCTTTTCCTAATATGCTGGCTTTGTTTTTAACTTCAATTTCCTCCTGAAGTTTCATGAAATGAATGTTGCGTTTCGTAATACCCGGAAATCCGATGCTAAAAACAAAATCGTTGGGTTCAATGCCTTCAGTGCTAATGGAAACAAACTTTTTTGGACGATATGGTGTGTTTGTTTCCGAGTAAGTGTGGGGCTGATTTAGATTATTGGCATATACCCTAAACACTGCAAAATCGGCACTGTGTCGTGGCCATTCAAAATTGTCAGTTTGTCCGCCAAAGTTGCCAATGCTTTCGGCAGGAATTCCCACGAGACGGATGTCCTGAAAATGTTCATAAACCGACAACAGGTATTTCCCATCAGGATAGGCAACTACACTGAAAGTCAGTCCTTTGTTGGCATATTCCTTTTCTATTTCGGACATCATTTTCCGCATGCTGTTATTTTGAGACAAAAGTGCAAGTGCTTTTTGAGTAACATCGATGGTTTGTTTTAGAATTTTGACACTAAGTCCATTTATAGGTATTTCGTCTGAAGCAGCAGTGGCCCAGTAGCCATTTTCAAGCAAATTGTTTTCGCTGTTGCTTATTTGTTGTATGCGGCCTATGGCGCAATGGTGGTTGGTAAAAAGCAAACCCATGCCCGACACAAATACCCCGCTGCAGCCATTGTCGAAAATCACAACAGCATCTTTGTACGAAGCTTCGTGCTCGCTGTAAAGGATTGTTGGATTCAATTCGCTACCCAATTCAGTCATTTTATCAATGATTGATTTTTCCAAACTGTGAATGGGCCACATGCCTTCATCGGCCAATAGCCACTCAAAGTGGAGCAGCAGACTGATTATTATCAGGCAAAGTTTTAAATTATTAGTTGTACCTTTATTCATGATTTCTTTGTTTTAGCTCACTAAAGTGACCGATATGTATAATTGTATTTTGCAGACTGTACAGTGCTGATTTTATTTGGTTTGCTGTAAAATGATTTTTCAGAAATAAAAACTGATATTTGTGTCGGTTATCAGTTTGCTGTTTTTGTTCTCGTCGAAATAATAGTCGATATTAGCAGTTAAACTTACCGACAAAGATTTATTTATATTGAAGTTATAAATTGTGTTTATTCCTACTGCATAAATTGTTTTGCTAAGGACATTAAAATTGTATTCGTTATAAGCTTTGGCAAACGTACTATTACTGTAATTGTCGTAAACCGAGGTAAGCACTGGCAGATATTGAATACGAAGTGCATAGTCGCGGTTGTTTTTGCGCACAGTACTATTAACTCCCCAGGTTGCATCGAGCGATAATCTGCTGATAAGTTGTTTCACATCCGGTTCGAAATACTGTTCCTTGTTTTCGGTGAATGTCAGTGCTATTCTTTGCCACATTGTATTGTTGGGTTGAAGTGTATTGGTTATAAGCATTGATAAACCAGCTTTTTCAAACGTTTGAAGGTATCTGTCGCTTTCCGATATAGGCACCCATATGTTGGGTATATTGTTGATTTGAATTGAGTTAAATTGAGTTTCACGTCCTATTTTCTGCTGGAATGCCAATTCCAGGTCAAAAAACAATGTTTTACGACCTAATGTCTGCTCGTGCGAAACTTCGAGTGTATGGTTGTAGGTTTTGGTCTGAAAGGGTATGCGTTCGTCGCTTTCAATAACTTTAAGAGGAGTATGCGAATTTTTGAGCTGTATGATTGTCGCACTTCTGTTTTTGTTCCAGTACATTTGTGTTGCAGCAGCATATGTTTCTGCCCGATAGCTTCTGCTGTACGAGCTGTAAAAATCGGACAATTGCCAATGATACTGGCCCAGGCCTTTAGCGCTGTATATATAAATGAGTTTTTTTTCCTTCTCAACATGAATCTCAACAGCCTGTCTATACCGATGATATAACGGGGAGAAGCCCCAACCAAAATTGTTTTTTCTGAAATTAATTCCCGGCTGGATACTAAGTTCCGAAACGGTATTGCGAGGCCGTGGGTCGATTTGCCGATATGCTACGACACCATTGTAAATGGCTCGAATTCCCCATTCAATGTTTTCATGTTTTTTGCTGACCCCCCCTTCGATAGCATATTTTTCGCGCAGGTAATCTCCACCCACCGAATCGGCTATGATATACGGACCAAGGAGTTGGTGATTTTCAACATTGCTCCATGTTGTATTTCTGTTTTTGCTGCTTTCGTACGATGCTTTACCAAAATAAAACATACTCCCTTCGCGCTTAAAACTGGTGGACTGTATGTAAAAGCTTTCGAAGGAACTGCCTTCTTCTACAAGCATCATGTTGTGGTCGGCAAAGCTATTCAAATAGCCGGATTTTATGTACATCAGCGAGTCGGCACTGATTTGGAAATTGGCAGCGGGGTTGTTAACAAAAGCATTGTTGCGAAACCATGCCTTCTCCACAACATTGGCGTTTTTAGCTTCTATTGTATCAACGATGTAAGTAAGAGCCAGTATCATGAGATATTTTGAATTAATTAACATGGAGTTGATTTGTGCTGGTAATATTTTTAAAAATGGATTGAATTCTATTCCGTAATTCGTGGTTTAGGCTGGGTATTCGGAATAAAGTCTATGGATGAGTTGTTGGTGTCGATCAAATATGCACGACCATGAACGAAATGCGACACTTTGCGACGAACACTACGTCCGTTGTAAGTAGCCAGACAATGGGTGTAGCCCAGGTCGATTTCTGGCGAAAGTGCTTTTGATCCAATATTGCCCGAAGATCCGAGCTCGACACCATCAATAATGAGATGTTTTGGCACTTTAATGCGAGTTACCGAACTACCCGAAGGTGTGAGTACGTTGATGGAATTTTCGCGAATGAAAGCATTGTAGTTTATAGGACTTTTAAATATGGCATACGCCTTGTATCCACGGACATGCATTACCCATAGGGTATTTGAATAGCAGAAATTGCGAATCATATTAGGCACTTCCGGCACATCCACATCTTTTCCTGCATCGAACCACTCGAAGTCAGCCTCAGACATGTCGACGGGCGAATTGATGTTTACAGCACTGTGATTAATGGCCATTGAAGCAATTACAATACTTTTGCCGGGCATTACCGGATGGTTTTTTCCATCACCCGGAATGCTGTAGAGTGCGCCAACAATAAAATCATCGGGATATTCAGCATATTGAGGCGATGCATGACTCGAAAGATGGCTGCCTTCTACGATGGACAATCCGTCGGCATATAAAATACTGTCTGAATTATTAAATACTTCAATAAACTGGTCCTGAAAATAACTTCCTCTTGCTGGCGTAGTGCTACCTGCAAAGTATATTTCCTTGATTACGAACCCTGGTTTATCGACGCTAAACAGCAAAGGCATTTTAAATGAATACATTTCCCCTACAATTACTTGCTTTTCATTCATCGCACGGAGGTTGATGCGCTGTGTTTGCCTGAGGCCATCAATGTTGGTGTATATTTCTTTCCCGGTATGTACGCTAAAATTGTAGACACCTTCTTCGAGCAGAATTTTAACTACTCCATTTGTATCGGTGAGCTTGGATATTATACGTCCGGTAGCCGTATTGTAAGCAGTTACTTCAATGCTGTCCATATCCATATCCTCAAAAGTAACGGGCACATTGAGCAGAATTTCTGTTTCGGTAAACGGGACCGGTGTAAGTTGGCATGAGATCAAAGCCAGGGCAGATGCTAAAATGAGTATCTTCATTAATTTTCTAACCATAGTAGTCCTGTTGTTTTGAAAATAGATGGATTTTATATTTTTATGTGAATTTCTGCACCCATAAATGGAATAACCCATTTCCGTGCACTGGTTCCAAAGCGTGTTTTATACATAGGGTTATAATCGATGAGCCTATTCACGAAAAACGACATTTTGAGATGATTACTAATTTCCCTGGTAGCCCGCAGGTTGAGTTCGGCCGATATAGGATTTTTCTCCATTAAAAAATAGGCAGATGAGAATGTTTCTATTAATGGCTTGAAGACCGGATTGTTGATTTCGCTGCTGCCAAAGGAATGTTGTTCTCCTTTAAGGTTGATGTATGAATTTGGAATTCCACTATAAGGTATCATTTGAAAGGCACTATGCCAAATCAATTGAATAGCGGCTGAAAACACAAGGCGTTGTTTGGGTAGATGTGTGTTAAGAAAGATATTGGTATTGAATTGACTGTTTACACGGCTATCGCGACCAGCGTCGAATACTCCGACATAGGGAAAATACCTTCCACCTACAACAATGCTGCTGTGTTTGTAGCGTACATCATTAATGTCGTATGTGGTTTTAAACCACGCTCCGTTTACCACAATTTCGGTGCTCAGTGCCTCAATTTTTTTTGTACGGATCTGAAACTCAATACCTTTTTTGCGAATAAATGCTGCATTTGTACTTGTGCTATATCCATAGAAAGCGGTGTCGACAGAAAAATTGAAATCGCTTAAAACTGGTTTTGATTGCCCTTGATATGAAGCTGCATTAAAGTTCTTGTACGATATTGGTTTGAAAATCATTTGCTGCTCATAAGCATTGGCACTTAATTCATGAAAAATACTCAGGTCGATGGTCACGAAATCACATTTCAGGTCGAAACCATATTCGAACTTTGTGTTCTGCGAAGGTTTGATATTCGCATTGGTACGATCGACAATATACGTTTTAAAATGTATAATTCTGTTTTCTTCGTTTTTGCTGTAATAGTTTAGTTGTGGAATATCGAAATATGCCTTTTCCGGATAAAGCTGCATGAGTGTGGGAAATTTTACCTGTTTCCCGTAACCAATATTGAAAGAAAGTGAAGTGCTTTGATTAGCTATTTTAAACTGCGGAAATATCCAGCGCATAGTTGTACGTGGTTCGATAAATATTGCATGTAAATTACTCATTCTATGCTCGATGCCTATAAGTTTTGTAGCACGCATGCCTGCTACAACATTAAGCTTTGAATTCCAAAGCTTTGTGTTGAGATTTTCTTCGGCAAAAAACGCAAGTTTTTGAAACGCCGGAATGTCTTTGTGTGCTCTTGGTCGGCTCGATGAACTGAGAGTTGGATATGGTGGACGCTGCAAATCATACAAGCTCCCTTTGCCGACGTTCTTGTCGTAGCGAAATTCGGCTCCAATCATAAGATTGTTCATCAAATTTCCAATTTTCGGTTGCAAATTTACTATCGTTTGTGCAAAAATATTCAAAGGCTTTCCCTCGACAGTAAAAGTCGACAAATATTCAGCCGGGAGAAATGTGCCATAGTTTTCGCCTGCTGTGTCGGAAAGCGAAATCCCCATAGGTGAATTGAGGGTAATGGTTCGCGTTCGCTCCATTTTGTCGGCACTGTATTGCATCGAAATACTATATTCAAATTTCTTTAAAACTTTATTATTGATATTCCAAATACTGCTGTTTTTAAATCTGAAACTCTTGTAGTCCGACTTGTAACTATCTTCTTTGTTCATAATATCGGCATCGAATCTTGTTTGATCAACAGTGCCTGTATAAGCAAACTGCGTGGAAATAGTGCGGTTTTTTTTGTGTACAACATTGTGTTGAACGTTTGCTGTTACACGTTTGAATTGTTCAAGTTTCGAACGTTGGTCGGTGTTGTACAGGGTATAATCGATACCGATATTAAGCGTGCCTGATTGGGGCGAAAGGGTAAATCCCTTCCCAATATAAAAAAGCTTTGTGAGTGGATCCGATTTTAGTCTGAAACTGTATGGTACGGCACCATGTTTTGATTTTATGATGACAGCAGCGCTGGTAAGATCGCCATACTTTACCGATGGAATTCCTCTTATAACCTCAACTTCATCGATGTGGTCGGTTGAAATTCGCCGGAGGTCGATACCTGCATTTACTGTGTTTTTGTTGTTGGCTATATCGTTTGTGCTTGATGCACCATACATAGTTTGCATATTGTTGTTGTTGGATAGCGGTATGCCATCAACAACTATAGCCGTACCTAAAGCTGTGTTTATGTCCGAACCAGCCTGGCGTATGGTCATTTGAGTTGCGTTGTTGAGTTTGCTATCGCTGAATAAATGTCCTGGAAGCAACTGCATGATGTCTTTCAGGGAGCTTGGCTGTAAATGGTCGATGGCATTGCGCTGAATAATGGATGTGGCAGGATTGTTTTTCTTTGTTACAGCCATAACGTTTATTTCTTTCAGTTGCAGGCTGTTTGGCTTGAGTTTAAAATGGATGTAAGTATGTGCATTGATATTGATGGAAGTATCCATTGGCTGGTAACCTACAAAGGAAGCAATGAGTTGATATTGGCCGACTCGTATGTTTTTTATTTCAAAATGGCCTAATTCGTTGCTAATGCTGCCCTGGTTTGTTTCGAAAATGTATATTGAAGCGAGGTCAATAGGCATTGCAGTTTCCGAGTCGGTTATTTTTCCCGAAAGTGTAACCTGTTGCCCACATGCAACTACACATATAAACGCAAAAAACAGGGTGCAATGAAATCGGCAGGACATGTACAAAAGGGATTAATTCAGAAGAATCTGGCTGTTTGATTGCTTGAAGCTTGATGGGTTAAAGCAATTTTGTTCAACTTACTTATTGCTTAGTTTTGAGTCAAAGATTCAACAACCAATCGCTTGTTCAAAAAACCTGCATCAAACCAAGTATTGGACAAGCGGTTGGGTTGAATATTAAGTGAAACTTATCTGATAATTTTGAAATTAAATACGTTTTCTTTATCATTCATGATATGACCGATTATGATTCCATTCGGAATAATATTTAAATTGACCATTTGATTTTCTTCGTAAATTTTTGTACGTAACAACACTTTTCCACCGATATCGAAAAGTTGCAGTATATGTCCCTTCGCATTTTTTATGCAAAGTGCATTAGACTGCGCATAGTATTGCAGGTTAATGTTACCAGCAGCATTTTGCACATTACCGGTTGATGGATTTAAGATATTGTATGCTAACATTAAAATATCATATCCTCCCTTTGTCACATAATTTGATGTGCCACCATAGTTTAATGAAGTGGAGTTTGAAGTACCTAATAAGTAGAGTTTGGATGCTGTTGATGCAATAGCATTAGCTGTTTCCCAACTGGATGAAGATGCAACTCTTTGTACATGTAGTGTCGTGCCATTGGCAGGGTCGTAAGTAGCCAGATAAAGGTCGGCCGAAGTGTTTGACGGATTTGTATCGGCTATGCTGAAGTTATTGCCAAAACCTACCTCTCCGGCGATTGAACTGCCGGTTTTATTAGCGTATGCTCCGAAAGCATATAATTTACCATCGGAAGCCAATGCAATAACTGCCGCATCGGTAATGCCTGTTGATGAGACTGTTTTTTGCCAAATTGCGCTCCCGTTCATTTTATTGAAAGAAGCTATATATCCGTTTAAAAATGCAGCACTTGAAGTAAGCGCCGGAGTAAATGCTATGCCAGATCCATCGCCACGAAAAGCACCTGAAATATAGATGTTTTGGTTATCGACAACCAAGCATGAAACACGGGTATCCTTGTCGTTGTCGAATGATTGAATATAGCTTACAATACCATTGCTTTTAATTTTCATTACAACTAAACTAAAATCTTTTGAGGGTGTAAATGTAATTGTACCAAAATTGGTGTTTACCGGAGTGCTTACATTTCTGAAAATCCCTGCACAATAAATACTACCCTCGTTATCGATAGCTAAAGCTGTGATATCTTCGCTGCTCATTCCTCCAGTCGATGTAACAGTCCATATCTCGTTACCGGTATTGCTGTCGATTTTGCTCACAAATGCAGCTTTTGCTATACTGGTGCTGGTGTAAGCAGTGCTGTTTCCAGGAACAATGAGGCTGTTTACAAAACTACCCGTCAGTACAATGTTTCCGTCGAGATCGGCTGCCACATTGTTTATTGTTACTGCAGTAGTTTTGTTGTTCGAGTTAAACTCTTTTACCCATACCGTATGTCCGTTTTCATTTAACTTCCACAAAAAAGCCTGAGTTGTTGCACTTGTTGAACCCAATCCGCTGAAACTGTGATTATTGTTGTTAGCATCAATTATTCTCGCAGAGTTGGTTTGGTTTGCCGTATTTACTATTGCACGCATACTGCCGGTCACATATACATTGTTGTTGTTTACAGCTATAGCAGTGGGAGTCACAGCACCGTCATTCGACTGCACATGCCAAAGAGTTGATTTGTTGGCCGTTGTTTTGGTCACTAATAAATTATTGTCGGCATTGGCACCGCTTCCTTTAGCAGCGCCTGTAAGTGTGAGCGAATTGAAACCAGCTGCTGTAACAAAGCTATTAGCACTATACACATTACCATGTGCATCGGTTGCCAAAGCAGCTGAGCGATCGGCACCGATTCCACCATCGGCTATATGCCAATTGAAACTGCTAAATTGAGCATTTGAAACTAAGCTTAAAGTTGCAAATAAAATGAATGTAGTTTTTCTCATTATTTGTTGAATTAAAGAGGTTTTAGAATGACTTTATGTTCTTGAAAATCAAAATTTCAAAACATAAGTTATTGGAAGAAAATAATGTCGTAACTTTTGATAGCTATTTTGAAATGGATTTTGGACTTGAGTGAGGGCGTTTAGCGGGC
>CAYGJI010000032.1:0-28657 GCA_964350125.1 uncultured Paludibacter sp.
TCACCCAACACGCAAAATCCCCAACCATCTTCCTATTCATTCCTATCATTTCCCGCCAGTTATTGTCCTCGCCAATTTTGGTTTGCTCGCGGCTGAGGATGTTGCAGCTGTCGATGAAGCGGTTGTGGGCCATGGTGCCCCTCTTCACACCACCACCCAATTATACCGTCTCTCTCCCAAATTCTCCCGGATTATCTCCACAGCCTGCTCATAGGTCATTGCCCTGATTTCGGCTTCCTGCTGTTCGAAGTAATCGATTGGCAAGTCGTGAAGTGCGATGTTGCTCAGCAGTTTCATGTATGCATCGGGCTTGTCGAAATGCACCAGTCGTTTGCGTAAAAGGCTTTGTTTGCTTTTTTCGAAGTGCTCTTTGCTATAGGTTTCGGGGTAAGTTGTCAGGATATTCTCAACCAGACTCATAACCTGCTGCACATTACCGGGGTCAACATCAGCACTAAAATAAAAATACCTGGTGTGATACAGCGATTCGATGCCGCTGTAACAATGATAGGCAAAGTGATACTTATCTCTGATTTCCGTGTTTAATATGTCCAGATACTGTTTGCTTCCCAGTGGATAAAAAGCGATTGTGTTATGAATATCAGGGCGGTCGCTTTGCAGGATTGGCATCACCAACTTCACATAAGTTTGCGTGGTACCGGAAATGGTGGTTTCGTAAGTGCCGGGCTTTTCGGGTTCGATAACCGGCTCGGGAATAAGCTGTGGTGTACCTGTCCAGTTCGTTTCGAGGGATTTAAAATGGGCCTGGCAGTTGTCGGGATTGATATTACCATAAACCAGACAATGTGCCAGATGCGGATTGAAGCATTGTTTGAAATACTGACTGATATCGTCGGAACTGAATGACTCAAGGATTTCGATGCTTTCGGCATTCGTCATAAACGATGGTATGGCATGGGGCGATGAAAATCCACACAACAGCTTATGCGCAAGCATATCGAGTTGAACATACTGATGAGTTTTATCTATTTCAATTAATCTTAAAATTGACGCTTTAACTTCATCATACATTTTCTGATCATAGCCCGGAGCTGTAAGCATCGATTCAAGTACCGACATTACTTCGCTCAGTCGCTTTTTCGAACATTGAATTTCAAGCTGAATGTATGCATTGTAGCTCCGGATTTTCAACTCGGCATCTATGTTCTTAAATTCCTGATCGAAGGTTGAATCCGATTCCTTACTTCTGCTTTTTCTTAATAAGCGAACCACCATATCTGACAGTCCTTTTTTGTCGGGCGGATTAAACAGGGCACCACCACGAAATATCAACTGGATACCGATTTCATGCTCATATCCCGATTGAATTCCCAGTAACTTCATCCCATTGTCGAGCTTAATCGACCAAATTTCAGGATATTCCATCGCGGGAGTATTAACCAGGTAGGGAGGATCAATGCTTCTGTCGAGTAAACTTTCGGGTCGGGGTAAGGCCGCAGGCTCTGGCTTTTGGACAGATGGTTCGGGTTGTGCTATATCTTTAAAAAAAACAGGAGTAACCAATTGCGAATTTTCGGCAGCCAGATGTGATTTATCTGGATGCAAAACGCTGAATATATGATATTTACCACAATTAATTATCTGTAAAATCATCTCCCTGATATCATCGCGCTCCAGGGTATCCAGGGTTTCAAAATCGTCGAAAACGGCATCAGGTTTTCCTCTCAGAATCGTATCCTGACCCATACGCAATCCCAGTTTGGTGATGTCCTGGTATTGCTGCTGATGAAAGTTGAGATATTTATTGATCGCATCAGCCATGGTTGAGATATCTATTTCTTCACCTTCAAAACTCTGCAGGTACTCATCCCACAAGGTAATAATCCGGTTGATGTCGGCAGATTGAGCGACATCGATGAGCTGTGTCGCGTAACTGCAACGTTCGAAATTTTCGATTCTGAGTCTGAACCAGGCAGCAAGTTCCTCATCTTGTAAAATGCCTGCAAAGGTTTTCTTTCTGTGATTCAGAAAATACCATAGAGCAATCTCCACGAGTATCTGCTTTTCATATGCAACCTGTGGCAGGGGTAGGTAAATTCCTAATAAAGGATTCTTGCAGGACTCATTCAGCCACGTGAATGATTTTGATTCAGACAGCAAAAGCGCCTTTTGTTCAGGTTTTGGCAGCGCTTCTCCCCGGGGTATTTCGCCAAAGTACTTTTGAACCAATTGCTTCGCCAGTTCATAATCGAAGTCACCGGTGATGGTGAGCACGGCATTGTTGGGTCTTACGTATTTCTGAAAATGCTCTCTGACATCCTCCAAATGCCAGTTGATGATATCTTCGTAATTTCCAAAGGCTCCTGCATTATAAGGATGAGTTGGCTCAAACAACAATTTAAACACGATGAACCATGGATTCTGGTGATAAGTTGTTTCATTGTTGAGAATCTCATGTATGATAACCTTTTTTTCATTATCAATATCCTGTTGTGTAATGGTATGGAGCAGGAATCCCATCCTGTCGGAATCCAGACGCAGTATTTTTTCGAGGGTATCGCGAGGTGCGGTACAGCTTGTAAACATCAAATCGAGATTGGTGTATCCCCGCGGAACATCCCCTATTTCCTGTAAATACATATCCATTTCAGGGAAGGGAAAATGTTCGCTTTTGTTGAACATCAGGTGCTCAATCAGATGCGTAATGCCTGTTTTACCGGGCTCTTCCATACCCGCACCCACGTGGTAGGTTACACTAACAGAAACCTTTGGCTTGAAAACGTCGCGACACAACACTACCTGCAGCCCGTTTTCGAGCGTATAATGTTGAAATTCAGGACGGCACGGACCAAAAGGGCTGAGAACGGCAGGCAATACCTTGTTTATCATGGTTTTTCAATGTGTCGGTTACTAATAAATTGCTTCTGCAAACAAATCGCGCGTGCGGTGTTCAGATTCGTCCGATACTACAATGCTTTTTGCATCAGAAATTAGACGGTTCTTATAGTTGCCTTAATAGTGACAAAAAAAATCACTTCATCAGCATTTCCTTAATCCCCCCAATAGAGCTCAGTACGCCGGTGGCTTCGTAAGGCAGATAAATGACCTTATTGTCTTTGCCCTCAACCATGTGTTTGAGGGTATCGATGTAGCGGATGGCCACGAGGTAGTTGATGGGGTCGCTCTTGGTGTTGGCTACGGCTTTGGTGATTTGCTCAATGGCTTCGGCTTCGCCCTGGGCGGTGCGGATTTTGGCCTGGGCTTCGCCTTCGGCGCGGAGAATTTGCGACTGCTTTTCGCCTTCTGCCTTGTTGATTTCGGCAAGCTTGAGCCCTTCTGACTGCAGAATCTGCGATTGCTTCATCCCTTCGGCTTCGAGAATCCTGGCGCGTTTGTCGCGTTCGGCACGCATTTGTTTTTCCATGGCATCGCGGATGTCGTGCGGCGGATTAATGTCCTGCAACTCAACGCGATTCACTTTTACGCCCCATTTATGCGTGGCTTCGTCGAGCACTGCCCGTAGCTTGCCGTTGATGGTGTCGCGCGAAGTGAGGGTATCGTCGAGGCTCATATCGCCAATCACATTACGCAGGGTGGTTTGCGTGAGTTTCTCGATGGCGTCGGGGAGGTTCGAAATTTCGTAGATGGCCCGCACCGGGTCGGTAATCTGAAAATACAAAATTGCGTTGATTTCGGTTACCACATTGTCTTTGGTGATTACGTTCTGCTTCGGAAAATCGTACACACTCTCGCGCAGGTCGATGCGGGAGGTCGATTGTTTCAGCACATAATTGCGTCCGTCCATGCTTTCCCTGATATAACGCCACATGATTTCGCGGGGTTTATCGATGATGGGCCAGATGATGTTGATACCTGCACCGAGGGTGCGGTTGTACTTCCCAAGGCGTTCAACAACCATGGTTTCGGATTGTTGCACGATTTTAAAGCCCATAAAGGCAAAAATAACTACAAAGAGGGCTATCAGGCCCAGGATGATTGTGATTCCCATAATAACAGATTTATTTAAGTTGTTTTGACTGAATTTCCTTTGAAAGAATCAACAGAATTAACAGGAAAAACCTTATAAGTAATAGATAGAAAATAATGTCGTAATTTTTTGATAGCTATTTTGAAATACGTTTAAAATTTAACATTATTTGCTTCCTGTTACTTACATGCATCCTATATTTTTAATTTTTCAGCACATGTTAATCCTGTTAATTCGGTCTGATATTACAAACAAAAACGCATATCTTTCAATTTATCTTGTCTGGATAATATTCACTATCAGAAGGCCTTCCGCACTATCAGCCGGGTGCTGTCCACTTTCATTACCTCTACCATTTCGCCCACATTTACAATGCTGTCATCCTGGGTCAGAACCCGCCAGTCGTCGCCTTCGACCATGGCGCGGCCGGTAGCCAGAGAATTGTCGATTGCTTCGGTTACCCGGCCTGTTTTCCCGACCAGAGCATCGACATTGGTTTTCACCGTATTGTTTTTACGATGAGCAAATTTCAGCATGAAAGGACGTACTGTGAAAAATGCAATGGCGGTACCTGCTGAAAACAGCAGCAACTGCATTTTGAAAGAAGCATCGAACCCTGCACCGAGAGCCGCCAGCAAACACCCGATGGCTATACTCATCGCTATAAACGAGGGAGCAAATATCTCCGCAATTCCGAACAGAAGGGCTACAATGACCCAAATATGCCAAACTTCAAGGTCCATAAGAGCAAGGTTATTTTTTGTTGTTGGCAAATGTAGGAATAATATTTAAAAAAACCTATTTTTCAATTACAGATTTTTGCCGAACCACCAGTTTGTGATTGTGGAAAGGGCAGGTTAAGTTCCACCCAACCCTGAAGCAAGTTAAAACCAGCTCAGATACCGATAGCGCCTTGGCGTGAAAAAAAACTCAAACGGCACAAACAGCAAAACTACAAATCGTTTATTTTCAGCGGGTTATACGATATGCCATCATCATACACATCCGTGCCTTCCTTCTTCTTCACCCACTTTACAATCTGGTTGGTAAGCGGAAGCACCAGAATTTCGTAGGCGGTTTTCATGGCAGTTTGCGTACCGATAAGTATAATCAGATCGTTGTTGGGAATAACGCCGTAGAAAGCAATGATGAAGAACACAATGGAGTCGGCGCCTTCGCCAAAAAGTGTTGAAACAACAGCCCGCACCGAAAAACCACGGCCTTTCTGCATGATTTTCATCTTACTCATTACAAAGGCATTCAGAAAAGAGCCGGTGAGGAAAGCAATAAAACTGGCGATGGTGATACGCAGCGTATTGCCAAGCACCAGATCGAAAGCATCGCCATGGGTAAAATTCTCGGAGCCGGGCACCCAAATGCTGATGCGGAACACAAAAACGGCCAGGAAATTCATAAAAAACCCGTACCAGATAATCAAACGCGCCTTGCGAAAACCCCACACTTCGGCTATCAGGTCGTTTATAATGTAAGAGATGGGGAAAATGAGCAATCCGGCAGTGGCCTCTATCGGCCCAATCATAATCAGTTTTTGCTCAATGATGTTGGCAACAATCAGGCACACTGTAAACAGCAACCCTGCTACCATGAAGGCAACGGAAACTTGTTTTTTCATTTTTTCTTGTTTTTTACGTGGTGTTCAAGTACACGTTTCTGTTCTCTGCTGTCAGAAATCGGGCTGCAAAGTTAATGAAAACGAACGTTTCTGCAAACCATACAACAAAAAAGTGATTTTAACCAGATTGACCGATTTTTTCACCCCTGTTAGCAATACTTCAACTACCTTTGTATTGGTAAAAAATGTAATATTATGAAAAAACTATTTCCGTTACTACTGCTGATGTTATGCATCTTTCCGGGTAAAAATCATGCTCAGTCGGTTTATGAAGGTTCCATCATTTCACCCAAAGGGGCCTGGTGTTGGTTTGCCGATTCGCGCGCTTTGCATCACAAAACCGCTACAATCAATTCGACCTATATCGGCTACATCGATGTACATGGAAATATCAAAGCCACACAACACGATTTCAACACTGGCAAAACAAGCGAAGTGCTTATCCGGTCTTACTTTCAGCCCGACGATCACAACAACCCTACTTTCCTTATTCTGCCCGATCAGCGTGTGATGATTTTTTATTCGCGACATACCGATGAGGCCTGTTTTTACTACCGCGTTTCGCAAAAACCCGGCGATATTACAACTTTGGGCAGAGAGGTAAGGCTTGTTACAGCAAACAACACCACCTATCCTTCGCCCTTCATTCTCTCCGACGACCCGAACCACATTTACCTGTGTTGGCGTGGCATCAACTGGCACCCGACCATTGCCCGCATGACCATGCCCGATGCCAACGATCAGGTGCAGTTCAACTGGGGACCGTTTCAGATAGTGCAATCGACGGCTGCCCGGCCATATGCCAAATACGACAGCAATGGCAAGGATAAGATTTATATGACCTACACCACCGGACATCCCGACAATGAGGCAACCAATTATGTGTATTTCAATTACATCGATGTGAACACCAAACAACTGAAAGATGTGAAGGGTAAGGTTTTAAGCACTGTTGGTTCAGCAGTACATAACATCAGCGCCACCAGCACTTATTTCAATGCCAACCCCGATGCCGTGGTCGAAAACTCAGCTTTCCGAAACTGGATATGGCAAACTACCACCGATGCTGCAGGTAATCCTGTGGTAGCTATCGTTCGTATCAGTGCCGATAAAAACACACATCATTATTACTATGCAAAATGGACCGGCACACAGTGGCGCCGCACTTTTATTGCCAATGGAGGTGGTCGTTTTCACCAAACTGCGGGTCTCGAGCTATGCTACAGCGGTGGCATGGCCATCGATGATGCCAATCCCGACATCGTTTACTGTTCGGTGCCGGTAGTGGGAACATCGGGAACAGTGTATGAAATCTGGAAATATATCATGGCGGCTGATGGCAGCGTAGCTTCATCAGAAGCAGTAACGCGCAATTCGAAACTCAACAACAGCAGACCATTTGTGGTTTACGGGGCAGGAAATTCTCCACTCAAACTTACCTGGATGAACGGAAACTACTACGACTGGATTGTGAGTTCGACTCGCCCACTCGGTTATCCAACGGCAATTCATACCAATTTCGGAGGATTAGCCAACAGCACTGCACTCAACAATCAATTGCAAACGCTCGAAGAATTCAATGGTTCGGTGAATGGTACCGCCACAACCAATGCCGGAGTGCTTGTTTCTGCCAGAACGACTTATGCTACCTTGCCAGCTCCGTCAACTGATTCATTTTCAGTATCTCTCACCCCTTATGTCTATCACGGAAATTATTATGGTGAAATAGTAAGAATCGGCAATCTTTCTTATTGGCTGAATATTGGAAGCCAGAAACCCCATGTGGCCATAGGCAATAAATCTTACCACAGCAGCAATCTGCTCGGAACCTCGGATGTGTGGCAAACACAATCGCGTGGCACCGGCGGTCAGTGGTTTACCCCCACCAAACTGAAATATTTCAACCTTACGATTACCTATGAAAATAAGGTGCTTACGGTGTATCGAAACGGATTAATTGATCAACGTTTTGAAACTGATGATTTTGTTCCGGGAGAAATCAGACTGGGTGGTTTCGAAGGATGGATAGAAGATTGCAGGGTTTACAACCGGGCCATCAATCAGCAGGAAGTGCAAAAGTTAACGGAAATCAGTCTGGCATACACTTTTAACAATGCGCTGATTGCCGATATCGAACTCGAAACGCTTACAGTGCCATCCCAAATTTATGCTGATGTGGTATTATCGCCTAAAACCAATTCGGGCGTGGCAGTGAGTTGGAGCAGCAGCGCGCCTGCAGTGCTCACATCAACCGGTCTCATCACTTTTCCCGCTCAACCCACTGAAGTTACACTCACTGCCACCATCAGCGGAAAAAGCAAGATTTTCAGTAGTACAGTAATGCCCCGCAATGTAACTCAAAACAGGTTGATGCATTTCACTTTCGACCCTACCGATGAATTTTTGGTCGAAACAAGGCGCTTTGTGCGCGACAAATCGGGCAGAGATAACAACGCCCGCATTTTTGGAAATGCAGTTATCAATGGCACACTCGACCTGACAGCCAATACCGCAGGAGGATTCAGCTCTAACGGATATGCTCAGGCACGCGATGCGATACTCGGCTCACTAAAAAGTGCCACTTTCATGATGCGTGTGAAGCCATCGGCACTAACCAGCCAACCGAGGTTGTTCGATTTTGGTTCAGCAAGTGGCAACAGCATTTTTTTGCGCGGGAGTGCCTTTACTGCAGGATATAAATACAATGGCGGAACCACTACCCTCATCAATTCCGGCACTGCACTTACAGTAGGACAGGAAGCGCTGGTTGCCATGACCTACGATGCCCGCAGTAAAACTACCCGCATCTTTCTGAATGGCGTCCAAACAGCCAGCAGCACAGCCATAGCCTACGAACCCTGGCAGCTAACCGAAATTGGACTTGATACCCGAAATTACATTGGGCGTGCACAATGGTGGGACACCTCCGAAGCAGCAAACAACATCGACTTTCGGGGCTCCATCGACGATTTTATGGTTTTCGATACAGCACTTACACCTGCCGAAATGAATGAGATGTTGAACAACATCACTGCTACCGAAACTCTACTCAAACCTTCTTTGAAGGTTTATCCTAATCCCGCAAAATCAGGCAATACAATCAATATCAGCGACAACACATTAACAAACGAAATAGAATTGTTTAACACACTCGGACAAAGTATAGCCAAATTTCAAAACATACAATCGCAATTCACTCTTCCCTCCTCACAAAAAGCCGGAATTTATTTTCTGAGAGTGCTCAATGCTGAGGGAAAAAACACCCTCAGACTGATTATAGAATAACCTGCTCCGGTTTTCCTTCCGGAAAATTGCACATTTAAAAATGATCAAATGATACCAAACTTCTACTTCATCCTGTTGTTTTCAGCTCTTTCTGTTAACCTCGTTGCTTTTACACCCCCAACAAAAACTGAAGTGGTGAGCATCATCTACAAGGCTAACGATTACTGGCAGGAGCGCAACCCAACACACGGTAATTCGTTCTGGAACCGCGCTGCCTATCACACCGGCAATATGGCTGCCTATGAAGCAACCAAAGACATACGTTACTACAACTTCTCTTATGCCTGGGCTGAACGAAATGTATGGAAGGGAGCCCGATCCGACAACAAAGCCAACTGGAAATACAGCTATGGCGAATCCGACGATTTTGTGCTTTTCGGCGATTATCAGATTTGTTTTCAGGTTTATATTGATTTATACAATATTCAGCCTGAAGAATTTAAAATTGCGCGTGCCCGCGAAGTGATGGAATATCAGATGAGTACACCCAACAAAGATTACTGGTGGTGGGCTGATGGACTTTATATGGTGATGCCGGTGATGACCAGATTGTACAAAATCACTGAGAACCCGCTGTATCTTCAGAAATTGTACGAATATTTCGCATATGCCGACAGTATCATGTATGATCATGAGGCAGGTTTGTACTACCGCGATGCAAAATATGTATTTCCCCGTCACAAAACCATCAACGGACTGAAGGATTTCTGGGCTCGCGGTTCGGGTTGGGTGTTTGCCGGCTTTGCCCGCGTTCTGTCCGATTTACCCGAAAACAACCCGCACCGGCCATTGTATCTTCAGCGCTTCAGAGCGATGGCAGCCGCTCTGAAAACTGCACAGCAACCCGAGGGCTACTGGACTCGCAGTGTGCTCGACCCTGCCCATGCTCCGGGCCCTGAAACCAGCGGAACTGCATTCTATACCTTCGGACTCCTGTGGGGAATAAACAATGGCATTTTCAGTATGGAAGAGTATGGCAGCACGGTGGAAAAAGCCTGGAACTACCTCGCCAGGGTTGCACTACAAGCCGATGGCCGCATTGGCTACGTGCAACCCATCGGCGAAAATGCCAACCCCAATCAAACGGTCAGCGCCACGTCAACTTCCGATTTTGGTGTGGGTGCATATCTGTTAGCTGCCAGCGAAATGTTGAAAATGGCAACCGGCGAAATGCCCGACAAAATCATTCGCCTTACTGCCGTTCAAATGTTGAACGAGAACCAAATCAAACTGACTTTCAACGAATTGCTGAATCCGGCTTCAGCAGTAAAAATGAATAATTACAGCATCAACAATCAGCCTGCTACCGGGTTCGTAACGTTCGATGGGGCTTATGCAGTAACGCTCAATCTGGATGAGCCGCTGCCTTTTGGCAGGTTGGAAGTGAAGGTTTTCGACCTGACAGGTGCCGGCGGCGAACTCATTGAACCGAACAGCAAAAGGGTGGTTCATCACGATGTGCCGCTTACACCCTCCGACCCTGCAATCAGTGTTACCGCTATCGGCAATCAGTTTGGAAACACGCCCCAAAACACCATCGATAACAGTTTGAGCACCCGCTGGAGTCAACCCGGAATCCGTCAATGGATTCAGTATGACTTGGGTCGCTTAGTGACAGTTTGGGCGATTGATATGGCTTTTTTTCTGGGTAATCAGCGAAACAGCTACTTCAACATACAAACATCTACTGATGGCGGATTATTCGAGACGGTGCTGACAGGCGGTGTTAGCAGCGGAATTGCTACCGGTCTCGAACGCTATCAGTTTAACCCTAAACAAGCACGCTATGTACGTATCGTGTGTAACGGAAACTCCACCGGCGGCGATAACTGGAACAGCCTGACCGAAGTACGCATCCGGTTTGATGAAATTACCTCAACGATCGAAAACAACCACCCAAAGCCGGGCTTCTTCATCAGTCCAAACCCCGTACGATCAGGAAAACTGGTGATAAACCTGCAGGATTTTCAAAATAATGAATTGAAGGCAAGTGTTTTTGATGTAAGCGGGAGGAAGATGTTTGAAGTTGTGGAAAATACAAACACAAAACAGATTATTATTAACGAACCTGGTCTTAAACCGGGAGTATATATCTTAAAAATTGAAAATGCAGGAGGTAGTTGGAAAGCGGTCTTTGCGGTTGATTGAAATGAAAAAAAATTAGTAAAATCTAATAATCAAACCATTGATTGAAGAAAAGCACTTTTCCAAATCGACTTTGCTATTTTTGCCATTCTTTCCTGTCGGATCGCAATTATTCCCGGATCAAATTTATCGTAATTGCAATAATCATTAGATAATTTATAGGCAGATTTTTTATATTCAGACAGTTTTTCGAGAAAGGACTTGTTACTGTCAAGTTTATGATTGATACTTGCCTCCAACAGACCATAATTTCCAAACCTATAAATATAATCATCCTGCATATCGACGGCAAAGGAGTCTTCCCAAACACTACCCGGATTTTCAGGTAATATATGCTCTATAGTTGCTATTGCATCTTCTGGCTGATAATCTTTTTCTGCAATTTGGTTTTCAATTTTAACAAGAAGATATTTAACAAGTTCTTTCTTTCGTTTTGTATTTATGACTGCGGTAGAAAAAGCATTAACAAAAGTTCTGTCAGGAACATAAATCGATTTAAGTGCCAAAGCAGCATCTTTCGCAGTTGTTATAAACTTGTTTTCAATATCATTTGCTACCTTACTAAAAACTCTTTCAGCTTCGTTAGGATTAAGACCGCTAATATTATATCTAAGAGTTACAATAGCCAACTCACGAAACAGAACCCAAATATCCTTTCTTTCGAGATTATTAATTGCCGAAATCATCAAGGAAAAACAAGTGGTTACACCTAACATTTCTAACACCTTTAGATGTACAGACTCCTCTTTGCTCCACAGTTCATCATTCGGGTTATTAAAAGCTGTGTAATATTGACTAACTGATTCAAGATTATTCAAAAAATCAAATGCTGATTCAGGGGTATTTATCTCTCGCTTTATAGCTTTAAAAAGTGTTGGTTGACGTTCAAGTCGATATTTACTATTCCAATAATGACGAATATAAGTTGTCAAATCATTCGCCCGAATAACATCATTTATATTTTGCCAGCGTCTCTCAGCTTCCTGTAAATCAAGTTCACCCAACTGACTGGTAAGTTTGAACAGATAATTTTTCAGTAAATCTGCAGTCGACAACTTAACACCTCTTGCGTTCAGTGTTTCAAAAACCTTAAATGCATCTAAATCATTCTCAACTACAATTTGAGTAAATACAATACCATTGCCAACTATTTTCTCTAAATACTCTGCCAGCTCTGCTCCTGATTTATTTTCATTGAACTTTCTTTTCAATTGATCAAAGAAATAATCAAAAGCTTTTTGCATCAATCGTTGGGTGGGTTTTAATTTCGCTAATGATGTAGGTTTTCTCAGCTTTAGCAACCAGCTTTTATAAAAATCATCATTATTTCTGTTCAATTTCAATTTGGGACTAATAGAAAGTTTTGAAGTTGAGAAATTACCCAGATACCTTTCTGTAACCTTTTCAAACCTAATTTTATTATCACTTGAATCTACTCCTTTTGATGACCACTCATCAAATAATGCTGTCACAGCTAAGGCTAATATTGATAGTGTTGTTAGTCGTTGCTGACCATCAATAATCCAGTAACTTTCATCTCCATCTAAGCTTCTTTGTAAAACTAAATATCCAAGATAATGCGTTTTATCATTTGGAATTTCTTCAATATCGTTCCACAAATCCTCCCAATCATCTCTTTCCCATAAGTAATCACGCTGATAAATAGGCACCTGATAAGATTTACCATTTCCAATGATGGTATTTAAAGAAATGAACTGTGACATAACTTATTGCTTGAAATACATTGAAAATTTTTCAAGATCATTGTTTTCTGATCAAACGCAAAGATAGTTTTTTTTAAATTAATTTCATATTAAAGATATTAAGTAACAGGAAGAAAATAATGTCATATTTTAAACGTATTTAAAAACAACATAAATAATTAATTGATGTTCTTTTTAGCTATGTTTTAATATTCTTCTCCCCTCACTTCCCCCTCGAATTCAATTTCTCAATAACCACAGCCAGCAATATCACCAGCCCTTTGATTACCTGCTGCCAGAAGGGCGAGACGTTGAGTAATACCAGTCCGTTGTTGAGGATGCCGATGATGAGCGCTCCCTGCACTGTGCCAAGGATGGTGCCCTTGCCGCCTGAGAGTGAGGTGCCGCCGATAACTACTGCGGCGATGGAGTCGAGTTCGAAACCGGTTCCTGCATTGGGTTGGGCCGAATCGAGGCGCGAAGTTACGAGTATGCCGCCAATGCCTGCCAGTGCGCCTGCAATGGTATAAACAATCAGTTTGATGCGCTTGATTTTCAGTCCGGATAGTTCGGCGGCTGTTTCGTTGCCTCCAACGGCGTAGATATGCCTGCCCAACCGCGTTTTTTTGGTGAGCACCACAGCCATAAACACCACTACGGCCGATATCCATACGGGCATGGGCACTCCCAGAAACCAGCCTGTGCCGATGAAAGCCATTTCGTTGCTGAATCCGGTGATGGGAAAACCTCCGGTGAGCAGCATGGTTAAGCCGCGTGCAATGGTAAGCATGGCAAGGGTCGCCACAAAGGGCGGCACTTTGAACCGAGTGATGGTGAAACCGTTGAACCAACCCAGAAAAGCACCAACCAATGTGCCTCCCAACAAAGCGCCCAACAGGGTAAAGCCCAGATATACATTCAGACTTTCAATTTCGGCTCCGAATTTCAGCATTACAGCAGTCACCGCACCGGCCAGCGCCAGTATCGAACCAACCGACAAATCGATTCCTCCGGTGAGAATGACCAGGGTCATGCCAACAGAAATGACAATGTTCACTGATATCTGCCGCATTACGTTCCAGCCGTTTTCGGGCGTAAGGAACCGGTCGGAAAGGAAACTCAGTGCTATACACATGATTAGCAGGGCAATGACAGACTGAAATTTTATCAGCTGATGTTTCAGTTTTTGGGTATTCATAGGTTGTTCTTTACGCTTTTTCGGCCAGGGCCGCTTTCATTATTTTTTCTTCGGATGCTTCGGAACAGGGCATGATGGCGGTTTGTTTCGACTCCGACATCACGAGTACTGTATCCGAAACAGCCAGTATTTCGGGTAACTCCGACGAAACCATGACGATGCCGAGCCCCTGCTCCGATAACTCGTTTATCAAATGATAAATTTCGTTTTTAGCTCCAATGTCTATTCCACGGGTAGGCTCGTCGAGTAACAGAATGGCCGGATTGGTGGCCAGCCATTTGGCAATCACCACTTTTTGCTGATTACCGCCGCTGAGCTTGTTAACTTCCTGCTCTTCGGAGGCGATGCGGGTGTTCAGCCTTTTCACAAACGAATTGCTCAGTGCTATTTCCTTCTTCTTGCTGAGAAAACCGAACTTTATAATCCTTCCGATACTGGCCATGCTGGTATTCTGCGGAACACTCATATTCAATATCAGTCCCTGTAATTTTCTGTCTTCCGGCACAAGTGCAATCCCTGCAGCAATGGCATCGCTCACTTCCCTGATTCGCGTTTCTTTTCCGGAGATGAAGATTTTGCCTGAAGTCAGCTTTGGATAAAGACCGAAAATAGCTTCGAGCACTTCGGTGCGCCCCGCTCCCATCAAACCGCAAATGCCAAGCACTTCCCCTTTTCGGAGTGTAAAACTGATGTCCTTCACCAGAAATTTCTCTTTATTTTCGGGATTTCGCAAACTGAGATTCTCCACCCGAAGCAACTCTTCGTAACCGACACAAGCACCATTGCGGCAGCTTCCGGTGATTTTGCGCCCAACCATTTGCTGAACCAACTGATTGCGGTCAACTTCACTCATCCTGCCCGAACCGGCATTTTCTCCGTCGCGCAAAACGGTAAAGGTATCAGCAATCTGAAACAACTCATTCAGTTTGTGCGAGATATACACAATAGCCACGCCATCGGCTTTCAGCCGTGCAATGATACGGAACAATAACTCCACTTCGTGATCGCTGATGGCCGATGTGGGTTCATCCATAATCAGCACTTTCGATTCGAGCAACAGCGCCCTGGCAATTTCGACCAATTGTTGCTGCCCCACACGCAGTTGATGCAGGGGAGTATCGGGATGAACATCGAGATGCAACTGCTGCAACAATTCCTGCGCTCTGGCATTCATGGCTGCCTTATCGAGCATGCCCAAACGATTCAGTATCTCATTACCAAGAAAAAGATTATCGGCAACACTCAGATGAGGTATCAGATTGAGTTCCTGATGAATAATCACCACACCGCAATCGGCTGCTTCTTTGGGATTGCTAAAACGAACCTGCCGCCCCTCATAATACACTTCCCCCTCAAAATCGGTATATACTCCCGAGATGATTTTCATCAGGGTCGATTTTCCGGCTCCGTTTTCGCCAATCACCGCTGTAACTTCACCCGGAAATATCTGCAGCGAAACATGCTTCAGGGCATAGACTCCCGAAAAATGTTTCGATACATTCCTGATTTCGAGTACAGGCTGAGGATGATTATGGGGTGTTTCCATCTGATAATCGGGCTAAAACAGGGATGATAAGCAGCTCATTCAGGTTCACATGTTCGGAGTTTACTTCAACAGCGCCGGCAAATTCAATTTGCTGACCAACCTTTACATTATTCCCGAGCGGTGTTGCTACTTCATCTCTGACTATCTTATTCAGTGCTACCGAAACAAGATTAAAATCGGTCATATTCAGAAATTCGTCAATATTGACTTTTCCCGAACCATCGCGCACCGCATTGCCATAAATAAAATCGGTGGCAATTTTTACGCTGATGTTTTCATCCACTTTTACAATGATAAACTCCCGGTCGGCTTTTTC
Source organism: uncultured Paludibacter sp. (assembly GCA_964350125.1). GTDB lineage: Bacteria > Bacteroidota > Bacteroidia > Bacteroidales > Paludibacteraceae > Paludibacter. Next base: position 15,776 of record CAYGJI010000032.1, read on the forward strand.
GATGATGCCCTTGCCCTTCAGCATGAAATAAAAGATTTTGGAAATGCCGAGTTTGCGACCGTATTGTTCAAAGGCCTTATCAGGGCTATCGCTCAATAAACCGAAAAGATGTGTTAGCTCAGGAGCTTCTTCAATGCAAACAGGAATAATGTCGTTCCAGTAATTTCCTGCAAAAACAGCAGCATCGAATACTTCCGGCTTCAGTTCAGCCCGGTGTTCATCCAACGACTGAATGTCGAACGAAAACCACACAAGCAGCAAAGCCATCAACAGGAATAATATTGTTTTCACTTTCTTCATTTACTTCCTTAACTCCTATTACTTCCCTTACTTCTTCACCCGATACTGCGACACATTCTCCGGAGTCACCAACACCACTTCGACCGGAGTTTTGGCGGCAAAATCTCTTTTCCCACGGATGTATTGATCGGCCAGTTCGGCAGACGTGCGGGCCATCAGCACCGGAAACTGCATCACCGTAGCAGCTAATTTGCCGTCGGCGATGGCATCGAGCGCATCGTCGGAACCATCGAACCCGAAAATCTTGATTTTATCGGCTTTGCCTGCTGCCAGTACGGCCTGATAAGCGCCCAGAGCCATGGCATCGTTGCCGCAAAACACTGCATCGATATCCGGATTGGCCTGCATGATGGTCTCCATCACATCCATGGCCTTGTTGCGGTCGAAATCGGCACTTTGTTGCGCTACCATTTTCAGTTCCGGAAAATCATCGACCACACTGTGAAACCCCTTGGAGCGGTTCCAGGTGTTATTATCGCCGACCAGTCCGAGAATTTCCACATAGTTTCCCTTCACTCCCACCTGACGCACAAAATATTGCCCGAGTTTCACACAACCGGTAAAGCTATCGGAAAGCAATTGTGTGGCTGCAGCATCGCGTGAATTAATCTCCCTGTCCATACAGAAAGTAGGAATGCCGGCATCCTTTGCACGCTTAACATTCAGCACCGAACCATCGGCATCGGTAGGATTGAAAAGAATAGCATCGTAACCCATGGCAATGATATTGTCGAAATGTTCGGCTTCTTTGGCCGAATTATTTTGCGAATCGAAAATCATGGCCTGATAGCCCAGCTCGCGGGCACGGGCAGCAGCAGTTTCGCCCAACACCACAAACCAGGGATTGTTGAGGGTCGAAATCACCACAGCTATTCTGCCGGTCTTCTCTTTAGGCTGTTTACATCCGCTGAAAGAACCGAGAACGAGCAACAAAAGTGAGATACCAAAAATGAAAGGTGCTTTCATACGGTAATAATTGCTTTTTTAAATGTCGTATGGAACTCGCATGCCAACATTACCATAACCCTGGATGTGAAGTAATTAAATGCTCGTTTCATACAACCTTATTTGTGAATATACAACTCCCAGCCCAGGTAATTCCCGATGGCTTCTTCCAGAATTTCAGCCACATGGCCACGCACCATGGCCACATGATGCTCGTAACCATTTTTGCACATATACTTCATCAGTTGCTGGAGATTGGGAATCTCTGTGACTGCAATTCCGCCATCCATGCCATAGGGGTCGTCGGTCATGGTTCCTTCGCCCAGATACGACTTGATAATGCCCCGGTTGTCGTCGGTAGAAATGCGGAAATAAGTCATTTTGCCCGGTGCAACTTTACCTTTTACCGCACCAAAAGTATCTTCGTGGCCCAACACCGTACCCAGCACATCGAGTGTGCCTATTTCTATCTCACTCTGGAAGAACGACTTCGGATAATTGCTGCAATGCGTACAAACCACCTTATTCCGGTCTTCGCCAAAATTATTGTTCCAGTCGAGGATGGCCGATGGCGTATTGGCCGCCAAAGCCAGTGCATACATCGAAATGGTTCCGGCCACATCCACTTCGCAGGCCGACGGCATCAGCTTTTCGCCCATCATACTCATGGTAACACATGCTGCACAGCCATAATTCTTTTCGATAGACTCCCAGCACTGAATGGCCGAAATATCGATGTTGTTCTCACTGATCCAGGTCTCAACTGCCAGTCCGAAACGTGCCTGTTTGGCAATTTTGCCCTGATGTACCACCGAGCAACTGCCGTACTCCTGAATGGCAGTCACTTTTGCGGCAACTGCAGGGTCGGTTTCGCTGATTTTTTCGGCTGCGGCAATAATCTCCGACATATCTACGGGAACCACTGTGATGCCGTATTTCTGCAGCAGTTTTTCGCTGAAACGCATGGTTTGGAAGCCAATCGGACGGGTACCGATTGCTCCTACGCGCAGACCTTTCAAGCCTTTTACTACGCGGCAAATGGCTGCAAATTTCTGAATATCTTTTGTAAACTCATCACTATCAAGACTGTAAGTATGGTAAATAGTATCGGTAAATTTTATTCCATACTGAAAGAAATTATTGCAAACCGACAATTTTCCGCAAAATGCATCGCGACGGCTTTTCACATCCACCTTATCATTGTCGTCGTCGACCGCCTGCACCAGCACAGGCACATTCAATCCCGAAAGTTTGATGGAATTGACCACTCCCAGCTCATCTCCGAAGTTGGGCAGTACCACAATAATCCCTTCAATCGCATCCTGATGCTGGCGGAAAAATGCAGCACATTTCACTGCATCGGTATACCCTTCGATATTGCCGGTAGGAGTTTCTTCAGCCGGAAGAATGAGGGAGTTAAAGCCCATGGCAGCAAGTTTTTTGAGCACTTTGGCACGCCCCTCTACAGCTAAACGGGCATTGAAAATATTGCGGGTAGCGATGATTACCCCGAAGGTTTGTTTCTCTGATTTCATCTCTATTATGATTTAATATTGTTTGATTGTTCTTCTTACAGCTTTGATCCATTCGGTATGGAGGGCTTCAGCCTGTCCGGCCGGCATTCGGGGCACTATATAATCGTTGCTGATACGCAATTTTGCAGCATCCTCAAAATCCGAAAGGCTTTTCAGCGCAAATGCACCCATCAGAAAAGCACCTAAAGCCGATGCTTCTTCGATGGGACTCCGGTTGATGGCCGACTGCAGCATATCAGCCTGAAACTGCATCAGGAAATTGTTTTTCACCGGTCCGCCATCCACCCGCAATTCCTGCAAGGCAACTCCCGATGAGCGGATTAAATCCATCAGGTCCTTCACCTGATAAGCGATCGATTCGAGAGCTGCACGTACAATATGTGCCTTGTTTGTACCTCGGTGCATCCCGCAAATCAGGGCTTTAGCTTCACTATCCCACCAGGGCGCACCGAGTCCTGCAAAGGCAGGAACGAAATATACGCCTCCTGTACCTGCAACCGAAACGGCCAGCGCTTCGGTTTCGGAAGCCGATTGTATCAGCTGCAAATCGTCCTGCAGCCATTGGATGGTGGCTCCGGTGCAGTGAATATTTCCTTCGAAGGCATAAAACACTTTTTCACAGGCTGCAAAAGCAATGGAAGTAACCAATCCACGCGGTGGCGACAGCGCTTTTTCGCCGATATTAATCATGATGGAAGAGCCGGTGCCATAAGTCGCTTTGCCCATGCCGGCTGCGAAACACATTTGTCCGGCCAATGCTCCGTGCGAATCGCCAAGCACACCAGCAATCGGCACTTCTGACATGAGTCCGTTGAATGTGGTGCTACCGTAAAAAGCATCGCAGGGCTTCACTTCAGGCAGCATTGCAGCAGGAATATTGAACAATTTGAGCAAATCCTCATCCCAGGTCAGACTGTGAATATTAAAAAGCAAAGTTCGCGAAGCATTGCTGTAGTCGGTTGCATGTACTTTTCCTCCTGTGAAATTCCAAATCAGCCATGCATCCATGGTGCCGAGCAACAAATGACCCGCTTCAGCATCGGGGCGGGCATGCTCAATATTCTCGAGTATCCATTGCACCCCACTGGCCGAAAAATAGGGATTGATGATTAATCCGGTTTTGACTGTGACTGTAGGTTCGTGTCCTTCAGCAATCAGTTTTTCGCAGATGGCTGCTCCGCGGTTGCATTGCCAAACCACCGCATTGTAAACAGGTTTGCCAGTGCGCTTGTCCCACACAACCACCGTTTCGCGCTGATTCGTAACCGATATCCCAACCACCTCATCATCAGCTGTTAAATATTTTGCAATTAACTGTTTTACAGCTTCATATGTATTGGCAAGAATCTCCATTGGGTCGTGTTCCACCCAACCCGGCTGCGGATAAAACTGCTGATGATCGACAGAAGCCCTTCCGACCAAGCGTCCTTTTTCGTCGAAAAGGATGGCTTTGGTTGCAGAGGTACTTTGATCAATAGCAATGGTAAGTTTCATGTGTGATATCAGATTTAAGCGTGAAGAAGATTATAAAAATGATAATGCAGTTACAAAAATCCCTTCCGAGTCAATGCCATAATGTTTGAAAATCTGCAAAGGGGTGGCATGGATGGCATGTTCGTCGGGTATACCCAGTATTTTCAGTTTACAGGCGCCTGTTTGCGCGATAATTTCAGCCACAGCACCGCCCAAACCTCCGTAAATGCTGTGCTCTTCAACCGTAATGATTTTTCCTGTTTCTCTGGCTGCTTTCTCAACAATGGCTGTATCGAAGGGTTTTAGCGTGTGCATGTCGATTACCCGCGCTTTGATGCCCAGCTCCAGCAGTTTTTTACCTGCCTGCAAACAATGATACACGGTTTCTCCTGTTCCGATGAGGGTCAGGTCGTTGCCTTCGAGCAACACATTGGCCCTGCCCAATTCGAACCGGAAATCGGCGTTTTCATATACATCGGGCACGGCATTCCGTCCCACACGCACATAAACCGGATGGGGATAATCGACCAGCGTTTCCACCAATCGCTTTGTTTGATGGATGTCGCATGGAAGTACAATATGCAAACCCGGAAAAGTGCGAAGTGCTGCAATATCGTGCAAACTGTGATGCGAAAAACCCAGGGCACCATAGCTGACGCCACCGCTGACTCCCAGAATTTTCACCGGATTGGCCGAGTAAGCCACATCCACCTTTACTTGTTCGAGACTGCGCGCCACATAAAAACAGGCCGGACCGCACACAAAGGCTTTCTTTCCGGCCGAAACCAAACCCGCAGCCACACCCACGGCATTTTGCTCGGCAATACCCAGCTCCACAAACTGCTCAGGCAACTCATCAGCAAACCGGTCGAGCGTAACCGAGCCACGTGCATCGGAAGTTACTGCCACTATATCCTGATCCTTCTTTGCCAGTTCGAGCAAAGTATCGGTAAACATTTTCCTGCAGGGAATTGTATTCATTGATAAACTTATTAAAAACTACTTATTTCAGCCCGAAATCCGGGAAATAATATCTCAAAAAAGACAAAAACAGTTCGGTTTGAATTAAACCATCCCCTGAATGCGCTCTTCAATTTCTTTGATTGCACTGATATACTGCGCTTCAGCCGGAACGCCGTGATGCCATTTGGCTCCGTTTTCCATAAACGACACACCGTTGCCCTTGGTGGTGTGAGCAATCAGCAGTTTAGGTTTATCACCGGCATAATCGAGCGCATCGAAAACACGTATCAAATCGGCAATATCATTGCCCTGTACATCCACAACTTCCCATCCGAAAGCCTCCCAGCGCTCCCGCATCGGTTCCAGCGACATCACATTTTCAGTTTTACCGCTTATTTGCAGCGTATTCCGGTCGATTATGGCCACCAGATTACCCAAACGGTAATGACTTGCCGACATGGCCGCCTCGTAAACAGAGCCTTCACCCTGCTCACCATCGCCCATCAGCACAAATGTTCTGAAGGCTTTTTTCGACATTTTAGCACCGATGGCCATGCCTACACCCACGGATAGTCCGTGCCCCAATGCTCCGCTGTTGAGCTCCACTCCGGGCGTTTTCTTGGTAGGATGGCCTGCCAACTCCGAATTGAAATGTCCGTAGGTATCGAGCAGACTATCGTCGATAAAACCTTTGGCTGCCAACACCGCATACAGTGCCTCCACGCTGTGTCCCTTGCTGAGGATAAATCGGTCGCGATGGGGATTCCGGGGGTCGCCGGCGTCGATATTCATCACGTGAAAATAAAGGACAGTCTCAATTTCGATCGACGAAAGTGATCCGCCCACATGACCGCCCCTGGCCGAATATATCATTTCGATGACGCGCTTGCGGATTTTTTCGGCAAGCATGCTCAACGATCTTAAATCTTTTTTATCTTCGTTCATTTTTTGAAAAAATGTAGCATTTTAGTTGAACAGCAACATGCAATGCTGATTTATATATGCAGACGCTGCATGGGTGTTTTTGTACTTTTACACTTTTCGTTCTCATCACATTGATGCTATGCCGGCTCTGCATCATTTCTGTTATGGTGAAATTAATGTCATTTTATAACACAAATCATCATTTCAACCAGATTCCGGGCAGGGTATAGAATTAAATAATTAACTTTGAATCCTCAAAAAATCACAAAATCGAAACCCAATGAAACACCCTTTCATCCAATTAATTTTTCTTTTCGCCCTGCTTGCCGGAATCCAACTCAATGCGCAGTCATTTCAAAAAACCGATACCGGCATTCAAACTACCGTTGGCAGCAACTCCATTGAAATTCAGTTTTTCAGTCCTGAAATTGTTCGCGTTGTGAAATATCCTGCAGGTACAAAGTTTGAGAAAAAGAGCTTATCAGTTGTAAAACAGGCTGAGAAAGTAAAACTCAGCATCAATCAACAGAAAGACGATCTGGTATTGAAAAGCAATAAAATTACCCTGAGATTGAATCTCAACAATGGCAAGATTGCCTTTTTCAATCAGGATAAAATTCTGTTGAATGAGTTGGCAGGCGGTGTTTCCTTTGTCGCTTTTAATGATGCCGGCAGCAAAACTTACACAGCCAAACAGGCCTTTGTGCTCGAAAAAGATGAGCATATTTACGGATTGGGTCAAATGCAAAAAGGAAAAATGTCGCAGAGAAACCTGAAAGTGCGCATGATTCAGGACAATATCGAGGATTTTGTGCCGGTTATCCAGTCGAATAAAGGCTGGGGCCTATTCTGGGACAATTATTCTCCCACTGTTTTCAGCGATGATGAAACACAAACTTCATTTGAATCGGAAGTGGCCGATGGCATCGATTATTACTTCATGTTTGGCGGTTCGGCCGATGGTGTTATTGCTTGCATGCGTGATTTAACCGGACAGGCACCCATGTTTCCGCTATGGACCTATGGTTTCTGGCAAAGTCGTGAGCGTTATAAGACACAGGATGAGCTGCTTGAGGTAGTGCAAAAATTCAGGGAGCTCAAAATCCCTTTGGATGGTATCATTCAGGACTGGCAATACTGGGGCAACAATTATCAGTGGAATGCCATGGATTTTGTGAATTCGGGTTTTAAAAATCCGAATAAGATGATAGAAGATGTACACAAGATGAATGCCCACATCATTATTTCCATTTGGAATTCCTTCGGTCCCAAAACCAAACAATACAAAGATCTCGAAAAAATTGGTGCGCTTTTCAATTTCGAAACTTGGCCACAGTCGGGCTACGATGGCTGGCCTCCACGCATGGATTATCCTTCGGGAGTGAGGGTTTACGACCCATTTAACCCTAAAGCCCGCGAGATTTACTGGCAATACCTGAAAGATGGATTATTATCGAGAAATATCGATGGCTGGTGGATCGACTCATCAGAACCCGATCATCATAGTTTTAAAGAATCTGACTTAGATGAGCAAACTTACCTCGGCTCATTCAGAAAGGTGAGAAATGCTTTTCCACTGATGACAGTAGGCGGGGTGTACAAAAATCACCGCAACGAATCCTCTGATAAGCGGGTGTTCATTCTCACCCGATCTGCTTTTGCCGGTCAGCAACGCTATGGCGCCAACCTGTGGAGCGGCGATGTAAAAGCTTCGTGGGATGATTTGCTGAATCAGATTTCGGCCGGACTGAACGTATCATTAACGGGCATTCCTCACTGGAACAGCGATATAGGTGGTTTCTTTTTGTGGAATTTCCGCAATCCCCTGCAAAATCCCGACTACCGCGAACTGCATGTGCGTTGGATGCAATTCGGTGCTTTCTGCCCGATGATGCGCTCGCATGGCGAAGGTTATCCGCGCGAAATTTATCAGTTCGGTGCTAAAGGAAACCCCACCTATGATGCAATAGAAAAAGCTATTAAACTGCGATACAGCCTGTTACCCTACATCTACTCCACTTCGTGGGAAGTAACCAACAATCAGTCGAGCATGATGCGTGCACTGGTCATGGATTTTCCCGGCGACAAAAAAGCGCTCGACCTCAACAACCAGTATATGTTCGGAAAATCAATTCTTGTTAGTCCGGTTACCAAAGCCCAATACCTTAAAAAAGTGGCCCGCGGCAAAGACAGCATTTTGATTGAAGATTTCAGCACCGTAAAAAAGACTGCCGTATATCTTCCCGAAGGTACCACCTGGTACGATTACTGGACGGGTGCCAAACACCGTGGCGGACAAACCATCGACAAAGAAACGCCGCTCGATATCATCCCGCTGTTTGTGAGGGCGGGGGCAATTCTGCCGGTTGGTCCCGACGTTCAGTATGCCACCGAAAAGCCCTGGGACAATCTCGAAATCAGGATTTACCGCGGCGCCAACGGAGAGTTCGTTCTGTATGAAGACGAAAACGACAACTACAACTACGAAAAGGGTATGTACTCGACCATCAGCTTTAGCTGGAACGAGAAACAGCGCACCCTCACTATTGGCGCCCGCAAAGGCAGCTATCCGGGGATGATTGCCGAAAGAAAATTCAATCTGGTTTTGGTGGATGAGAGCAAAGGGACAGGCATTGCATTGACCACAAAACCTGACAGAACGATTACATATACCGGTAAAAAAATCATTGTAAAATATTAAAATCACGATATCCCGATATGTAACCCTGTAAATAATGTATATTTGCAGGGTTATGTTTTCTTTGCCTTCACATCTGGAAATGGAAGCACGCTGGCAAAAGCCGGTAAGCAATTCAGGGATTCAGTGTTTGCTGTGTCCACATCTTTGCATCCTTAAACCCGGTCAGGAAGGCATTTGCCGCACGCGGATAAATTCAGACAACAAAATCAGGGTTCCTGGTTATGGCAGGCTTTGCTCCATGGCAATCGACCCGATTGAGAAAAAGCCCCTTTATCACTTCCATCCAGGCAAAATGATTTTTTCGGTGGCCACTACCGGCTGTAATTTCAGATGCCAAAACTGTCAGAACTGGAGTATTTCGCAATTTGCTACCGATGAAATATCCTGCGATATCATATCACCCGAACAACTTGTTGAATTAACGATCAGGCATCAATGCCCCATGATTGCCTTTACTTATACCGAACCAACTGTTTTCTACGAATATATGTACGACTCTTCGCAGTTGGCAAAGAAAGCCGGTATCAAAACTGTAATGGTTTCGAACGGCTACATCAATTCTGAACCTTTGCAGGAACTCATTCCTCTACTCGATGCAGCCAATATCGACCTGAAAGTGATGGACGAAACAATATACCGAAGCCTAACGGGTGGCCACCTGCAACCCGTGCTCAACACCCTGTTGGGCCTGAATCAATCCGGGGTATGGCTTGAAATCACTAACCTGCTCATCCCCGGCCTCACCGACACCCCTGCATTGGTCGAAAAACTATGCAATTGGCTTATTACAAACGGATTACAGGAAGTGCCACTACACTTCAGCCGCTTCTTCCCCCGATATAAAATGCAGAATTATCCCGCAACATCTGTGGAATCGGTTTACAGAGCAGTTCAAATTGCACGCCTGGCAGGGATAAGGTATGTGTATGGTGGGAATATATAAATTAACATATATGCCACCCATCTCAGGGTTCTCCGTTAAACAACCATTGTTTCCCCAAAAACCTCTGCTGTAAACACATAAATCTCTGCTGTCTTCCACCCTTTCCAACCAATACCGGCTTTGTCGCGAGCGCAATATCCAAGCAGTTCTTCGGTGTTCCATCCGGTTTCGGTGGCTACCTGCGGCAGGAAAACTCCGCTGTTGTAGCCTTTGCGCAAATAGATACCATGCTTGCCGGGAATGATCAAACCCACATCGCTGATTCTCTCCATTGGCGAAAGCACCGATATTTCAATATCGATATCGGTCAGCTCCTCAGCCGTTACAGGGGGGAAACGTGAATCGCGGCTTGCCGACCAAATGGCCATTTCGCGTACAGTGTCTATCAGCGGTTCATTGCTTATCATCCTGCCATAACAACCGCGAAGTTGGCCATGATTGTGGATGCTTACAAAAGCACCGCAACCCGACAGTAATGCTTCCCCCGGTTGATGTTCCAATTCCGGGTTTGTTTTGTCGGTCAGTTGCAGCAGTTTTTCGATGCTGTAACGGGCTTCGGACAGCAATCGCTGCTTGTCTTTTAGGGTTAGTTGCAACTCGTTCATAATCTTTTCATTGATGAAGGATTACAGCACTGTAGCCCACTACCTCATCAGAATTGCCATAATAACGGATATCTCCCGAATTACAATAATCGACCGACTGATACAGCAGTTCGGGCTTGCCTGCCGACATATACATGAGGGTGAGCACGGAAGTCCAACCGCACAGGCTTGTGGCATGACCGGTAATATTGGCTTTGCGGTGTTTATCAAGCACCTTCAGAAGTTGCGACGGATCGTTGGAAAGAATGGCTGCCTCAGTTTCCGCATCGAGCCTGCGGGCGTCGGCAGCATTCGGGTAATGCGAAAAATCGGTACTCACCACAATCAGGGTGCCGTCGCTCAATTCGCTATGCAAAGCAGATGCAATTTGTCGACAGCTGTCAGGCTGCTGCGTTCCCAACACAATGGGCACCAGTTTCCAGGGTTTCTTCAGCACATGTTGCAGAAAAGGCAACTGCAGCTCAATGCTATGCTCTTGCAGGTGAGGCGAATGAGCATCGGTGAACAGCTGCGGATGCTGCTGCACGAGTTGCCTGCCGAAGAGTTGATCTGTTTCGACTATTCCCCCGGGCATCACAAAATCGCCATCGCACCATACTGCAGCTCCCTCGAAATTTTCGTGATGCGAGGATGCCAACACAATAACGCGCTCTATATCAGCGTTAACTGAAATTTGATTGTATGCCGATGCTGCAATCTTTCCCGAAAACATCAATCCGGCATGCGGGGCTATCACGGCCCTCACATGTTTCTCCTGAAAAGGCACCGCAAGCGACATAAGTCGTTTTATTTCCTTTTCGAGGATGTGTGTGTCGGCAGGATAAAACCGGCCTGCAACGGCAGGGAAGCGACTGTTTGATGGATGATAAGTGCTCATGCTTATGTGTTTTTCATTGCCACAAAGTTAAGATGAATTTTGGAAACTGAACAGTTTTTGTACCTTTGCCGATTAAAATTCAACACGTGGAAAGTAAAAACTGGAAAGGTCATCTGTCGATGTTGCTGGCAAATATCATTTTCGGCCTGAACATCCCGATTGCAGGAATGCTTATGCCTGAGGTCATTCATCCTTTCGGACTCACCTTTTTCCGACTGGTAGGTGGCATGGTACTTTTCTGGCTCGCTTCGCTGTTTATCAAACCGGAAAAAGTAGCCCCCAAAGACCTTTTGCTCCTTTTTTTAGCTTCGCTGCTTTCTATCATCCTCAATCAATATCCTTTCTTCTTAGGATTGTCGCTTACCTCGCCCATCGACTCGTCGATAGTAGTAACGACCTTACCCATTGTGACCATGCTGCTTGCTGCCCTTATTTTGAAAGAACCCATCACCCAACTGAAGGCCATCGGGGTGCTGGTAGGTGCTTCGGGTGCGCTTATTTTGGTATTGCAGGGCACCTGGGATTTCAGCGGACAGGGAAACATGATTGGTAATCTTATCATCTCCATCGGGGTCATTTCTTTTGCGCTCTATCTTACCTTGTTCAAAGCGCTGGTATCACGCTACCATCCTATCACCATCATGAAATGGATGTTTCTGTTTGCTACCATCACAGGGTTGCCCCTGAGTTTACCCTATATCAGAGAAATAAATTTTGCAGCTTTTACAAATGCTTCGTGGGTAAGCATTGGATATGTGGTGGTGATGGCCACTTTCTTCGGATATTTACTGATACCTGTAGGACAAAAACTGCTTCGACCAACTACCCTGAGTATGTACAACTACATTCAACCCATCATGGCTACGCTGGTGGCTGTATATATTGGCTCCGACACATTTGGTTTCCTGCAGGCATTAGCCGCTTTGCTGGTTTTCTCAGGCGTTTATATTGTAACACACAGCAAATCAAGGGCACAACTCGAAGCTGAGCGGGCAGCGAAAATGCTAAACAAACCGGCTGATTGACAATTCGATCAGGATTAAGCCGGTTTAATTTAATTTTGCGATTCGCCAAAATCCGGAGTAAAACACCTCCAAAATCCGGAGTAGTTTGCGTAATACATTGATGATTAATGTATTTGTAGAAATTTCACTGCGAATGAAAACAAACAACTATCTCCCTCGGATTAGCGACAAATTATTGAAGGATCAACTTGATAATACAGGTACTGTTTTGATTGAAGGTCCCAAATGGTACGGTAAAACTATGTTGGCACTGCAAATGGCTGAGAATGTTGTATATATGCAGGATACTGACGTTGGACCCGGCTATATTGCTCATGCCGATACGCAACCATCCGTGCTTCATGATAAAAAACCACCCTTATTGATTGATGAATGGCAAATAGCTCCGGTTCTTTGGGACGCTGTACGATTTGCGGTTGACCGCCGCAATAAAACCGGTCAATTCATTTTAACCGGCTCGGTAACTCCTCCCGACAATCGGATGTCACATTCGGGTACAGGCAGAATTTCACGTGTATTAATGCGTCCGATGAGCTTATAAGTAACAGGAAGAAAATAATGTCATATTTTAAACGCATTTAAAAACAACAT
>CAYGJI010000033.1:0-28525 GCA_964350125.1 uncultured Paludibacter sp.
CAAACAATTACTAATCAATCTGAAAGTTTGCGTATATACATCTGTTTAAAGTGCTTAATAACGACAGAGAAACATTCAAAAATTTCTCAGGTATTCAGTCAGATTTACTGAATTATCGATGTTTAGCTTCTTTCTCAGACGTGATCTTTTCATATTCATGGACTCAATTTTTATATTTAAAATTGACGCCATCATTCCAGTATCGAAACCCGCCAACAACAAACAACAAATCAAAACATCATTGTCGCTTAACTGTGAAAACTTCTCTCGCAGGCGTTTCGAGAAATCGTTGTATTCGAGGTCAATCGCAGTAAATAGCTCATGATAGAAGTGCTCATTTTTAACCGGACTAAAACCTTCTTTGATGTTTTCGGGTCGCTTGTGTGCGTTTGTTCTGTATTGTTCAAGATTGCTTATCACAATTTTCTGAAGTACCAGCTGCTTCTCGAACAACCGGGCATTTTCGGCTTCTTTCTCAGATCTGATATTCTGTTGTCGAAGGAGTTCCCTTTCTGTTTTTAACTGCGTAACCCTCGATCTGCTTCGGTAAATCATAAAAACAGATGTTATTGCTGCAATAATAAAAAAGCTGAGCAGTACAAGTAAATTGGAACGCATATTTCTGATTTCCAAATCTTTATTATGAAGCTCAAGTTTTTGGTAATTGTAGCGTTTTTCAAGACCGGCAAAACTTTCGTCGATGCGGTTCCTGTATATTGAATCGGCCGACAAATAGGCCTTTTCGGCACTGTTGGCTGCTTCCCTGAAATTGCCTTTGTACACATATATCTCTTTCCACAATTTGAAGTAATCGGGACCAAAAACTGCGGGCTCCGAAATTTTTGAAAGGTATTCTCTGGCAGAATCATATTGTTTACCGGCGATTAAACTCTGGGCAATCAGCAAACTGATATTTTCGTCGTAGGATTTATGATTGGTTAATGGCGTTTTTCTGTAATACTGTACCGAAAGTTCGTATTCGCCCTTTACAAAATACAGGGCTCCCAATATCCTGTAAACTGTAGAAGCAAGTTCAACGGGCAATGTATTTTCATTTTCAAGCAATTGAATACAAATTTTTTCAGCAGGTTCTGTTTTTTTAAGCAGAAGGTTCATATGTGCAGTCTGAATTTTTGAATTCAATGCGTTATAGTTATCTCCGAACTTCGAATAATAGTATTCTGCCTGCAAATAATTGGATAATGCACTGTCGTTTTTATGCTGATTATGAAAAAGTACTGCTTTGTCGTAATAAATATAGGCTAACAGTTTTTCATACTTCGACTTTAATGCATAATCCTGCGATTTGAGCAGTGATTGTATTTGCTCATCATAGTTTTGAGTTAACGCATCGGTCCTGGCCTTATAAAACCATGCAAGGGATGCTCTGCGAGGATCTTTTCTATCAAAAAAACCGATGGCGATGCTAATGAGTGAATCGTTGGTATGCGCTGTACCATTATAAAAATCAGCCCTGGTGAGCGAGAGTGCGTAAATTGCTTTTGACCTGGGACTAATCAGCTTTTCAGGATTGATATTTCGTATAACTATGCAGGCAGAATCATAATCTGTATCGAACAGTCTCTCTGCATCTGTCACTTTTGTATCAGGAGTGCAGGATACTAAGACTAACAGCAATAATAGAAACAGTTTCATCATACTCAGTAATAATGAAATAGATTAAGAATTAACATCTTAAGGATTAACAGAATTAACAAGCAATCTCTTACCTGTCAATCCTGTTAATCCTGTCAAAAAAAAATACTACCTAATCCACTCAAATCCCGTATAAGGCACCAGCGCTTTCGGAATTCTGATTCCCTCGGGTGTCTGATTGTTTTCGAGCAAAGCAGCTACGATACGAGGCAATGCCAGTGCGCTTCCGTTCAGGGTGTGGCAAAGTTGTGTTTTCTTATCAGCACTTTTGAAGCGGCATTTCAGCCGGTTGGCCTGATAGTTTTCGAAATTCGAAACGGAACTCACTTCGAGCCAGCGCTCCTGTGCAGCCGAATACACTTCGAAGTCGAAAGTCAGGGCCGAAGTAAAACTCATATCGCCACCGCAAAGGCGCAATATTCGCCAGGGAAGTTCGAGTTTTTCGACCAAAGTCTGTACGTAATTCACCATTTCGGTCAATGATTCATACGATTTGTCGGGATGCTGAATCTGCACAATCTCCACCTTATCGAACTGATGCAGGCGGTTCAACCCCCGCACATCCTTTCCATAAGAACCGGCTTCACGACGGAAACAGGCCGAATAGGCTGTATTCTTAACCGGCAACTCGTTTTCATTTAAAATAACATCGCGGTAGATATTGGTAACCGGAACTTCTGCTGTTGGGATGAGATACAAATCGTCGGCGGTGGCATGGTACATCTGGCCCTCTTTGTCGGGCAACTGACCGGTACCATAACCCGAAGCTGCATTCACCACATAAGGCGGTTGCACTTCGAGATATCCTGCATCGCGTGCCTGATCGAGGAAGAAGTTGATGAGGGCACGCTGAAGCCTCGCTCCCATGCCTTTATAAACGGGAAAACCTGCACCACTGATTTTTACACCAAGCTCAAAATCAATGAGATCGTATTTCTTTGCCAAATCCCAGTGCGGTACCGCATCGGCCGGCAACACAGGTACTTCGCCACCCGAGCGCTCTATCACATTATCTTCGGCATGTTTGCCTTCGGGCACCGACTCGTGAGGCAGGTTCGGGATTTGCACCAGCAAATCGTCGAGTTGCTGCTCCAGTTCAGTCTGCCTGTCGGTTAGTTCCTTAATGGTATCTTTCAACTCAACCGTTTTGGTTTTGGCAGCATTGGCTTCGTCGGTTTTGCCCTGTTTGAACAGCAAACCAATCTCCTTCGACAAAGCATTCGATTGTGCCAGAGCATTATCGGCAGCAGTTTGCGTTTGCTTACGTAGTTTATCTAACTCAACCACCTGTGCAATAAGTTCATCAGCCCTGAAATGCTTTTTAGCCAAACGGGCGATTACTTCGGTGGTGTTCCCTGTGATGTGTTTTAATGTCAGCATTGTTTTTTATAAAAAAAATCTCCCGCAATTTTACTCTTACGGTAAAACGACAGGAGATTGATGGGTTTTAATCCTTGCTTGATTAGTTAGCTTCAACGGGCTTCACAGAAACAAAAGATTTATTATTTTTTCTCTTTCTGAATTCAACAACTCCGTCGATGAGGGCAAACAGGGTGTGATCTTTTCCGATTCCCATGTTTTCACCCGGGTGGTGAACTGTTCCGCGCTGACGCACGATGATGTTGCCTGATTTGGCATACTGACCACCGAAAATCTTTACTCCAAGTCGCTTACTTTCCGATTCACGACCGTTCTTCGAGCTACCAACTCCTTTCTTATGTGCCATTTTCTTCTAATTTTTAATCGGTTAATTAAGCTACTATTTCTTTAATTTTCAGTTCGGTGAAGTCCTGACGGTGACCATTGCGTTTGCGGTAACCTTTGCGGCGTTTCTTGTGAAAAACAATCACTTTGTCGCCTCTCAGGTGTGAAACCACTTCACAAACCACTTTTGCTCCTTCTACAACAGGCGCTCCTACAGTCACTATACCAGCGTTGTCGACAAGCAAAACTTTGTCAAATTCAACTTCCGAGCCTCTTTCAGCTTCGTTCATGTGGTGTACATACAGTTTCTTTCCGGCTTCCACCTTGAACTGCTGACCCAAAATTTCTACAATTGCGTACATCTTTTTGTTTGTTATAATTACATCGGGAAGGTGAGATACCATCAGGCAGCGCTTCTTAAAACCCTCTTCGAAACGGAGTGCAAAGGTAAAAAATGTTTTTGAATAACACAACTCATCAACACTTTAACTGTGCATTATTTTGAAACAACTGCTTTTTTACCTGCTGAAGAGTATCCCAAACTGCAATGTTGGGTTGTAATACCATTTATTTCGGTCATATTTGCCTGTGAGACAAATTGTTTGAGCAGTTACAAAAAGACGTTTGGTGATTGCATAATCGATGCTGATAATCGGCGAAAAAAGGACTGTACTGCTTTTGTGCAACCAGGCATCGCCAAGTTGATCGCCGGTGTGGGTATCGATATGCAGATTAGTGACCGAACCCATTCCAACAAAAAGCGAAGAACTGAAACGAAACTTTCCCTGCAATTTACTATAACCAAAGAAAGGTCCTCCATATCCGATTTTGAAAAAAGAATCTTCAGAACCTGTTGATTGATAATTGGTTGTCTGACTTCCTCCGTAAATACCGGCAGTCAGGTTTTTGCCAAAATACATTCTTAGAATTCCACCAACGCTGCCACTACCGGTATTGATATCCTGATGACCATTGTTGGTGATGGTAATGCCGGGTTGAAATACCAGCATGCCTCCACTGTAAATACTGCCGGTTTGTGCAGTAAGCAAGACTGGGCAAATCAACAAAACACTGATAACAAAGAACTTAAAACGCATCGCAATTGATTTAATGAGGTTTGCGAAGATAATCATTTTCGCTTTAAAAAGCTATTTTTTTAGTTTGCTCAACAGCAATTTTACACTTTGCTCAACATCAGCGTCTTCCTGCAATGCTTTGATAAAGGCCGACCCGATGATGGCTCCATGCGCAAATTCGAACGCAGCATCGAGCGTTGCCTTGTTTGAAACTCCGAAACCGATAAGCCGCGGGTTTTTCAAATTCATCTTGTTGATGCGGTCGAAATAGGCTTTGCGACTGTCGAATGAGGTTTGAGTACCGGTAACTGCAGCCGATGATACCATGTAAATGAACCCATCGGTATGATTGTCGATTTCGAGGATACGCTCGTCGGAGGTTTCAGGAGTAATCAGAAAAATGAACCGAAGACCGTATTTTTCAGCAATCAGTTTATATTCAGATAAAAAATCGCTCATTGGCAAATCGGGAATAATCATTCCATCCACGCCTACCCTGCTGCACTCCCTGCAAAAAGCTTCGAATCCGAATTGCATGATCGGATTCAGGTAACCCATCATCACCAAAGGTATATCTATTTCTTTTCTCACATCAGTAAGCTGTTCGAATAACTTCCTGATACTCATTCCGTTTTCGAGTGCCACATGACTTGAGTTCTGTATTACAACCCCATCAGCCATCGGGTCGGAGAAAGGTACACCAATCTCCACCAAATCCACACCATTCGATTGTAAAGCCCTCAAAACAGGCAAAGTATCATCCAACCGGGGATATCCGGCTGTGAAATACACCGAAAGAACCTGTGATTTCTTCTGTTGAAAAAGTTGGTTTATTCTGTTCATAAACGAATCATTATGAGTTTATTTTCTTAATAAAAGAGGATAAAAGAGCCACGTCTTTAAGTCCGGGACTTATTTCGAACCGGCTGTTAAGATCGACACCTGCCAGACGCGGGTGATTCAATGCCAATATCTCTGAGGCATTTTCTTCCGAGATACCTCCGCTCAGAAAAAAACCGGTATTTCCCTGATAATGTGAGAGTACCGACCAATTGAAACGCCTTCCTGACCCTCCGTGAGCAGCGGTTTTGGTATCGAACAACAACCAATCGACATGTCGGTGATATTGTTCGCATATTTCTAAATCGTCGACATTTGCAACCGCTATTGCTTTGATAATCAATAACCCATGCTGCCTGAGTGCATCGCATATTTCAACACTTTCGTTTCCGTGCAGTTGCACACCGTTCAATCTACAATCAGATACAATACGCAAGATGTTCCCAATCGGTTCATTTACAAAAACCCCGATTTTTTTTACACTTTGCGGTAAAAGCAAACTGTCAAAAATAGCTGTTTCAGATACAAACCGGGCCGAACGATTGTAGAAAATAAAACCCATCATATCGGGTAGCAATAAACCGACTTCCCTGATATTATCAGGGTATTTCATCCCACATATTTTAATTGTCAAATTCATAAAGCCATAACTATCATTATTCAATCACATTCATCCATTCCCACATTAGCACATTGGCACATTAGCACATTGGCACATTATCAAATCCTCCCCAAAAACTCCTTCAACGCAACAGCAGGATTCTTAGTCTTCATAAAATTCTCGCCCATCAAAAAGCCCTGATATCCTGCTAAACGTAAAGCCTTAACAGTCAACGGCGAAGAAATACCACTTTCGCTGATTTTCACAAACTGATCGGGAATGAATTTTATCAGTTCGTACGAAATTTCGGTACTTACTTCCATGGTTTTCAGATTGCGGTTGTTCACACCAAGCAAATCAACAAAATCATTAGCATGACCAATTTCTTCCCTGTTGTGCACTTCGAGCAACACTTCCATGCCCAACTCCTTCGCTTTACGTGCTAAATGGAGCGTTTCAGCCGGTGTGAGTGCCGCGGCAATGAGTAAAATAACATCAGCACCCATCGATTTTGCTTCGTAAAGCTGGTACTCGTCGACCATAAAATCTTTACGAAGCACCGGAATATGTAAATGCGGGCGGGCAGCAGTAAGATCGGCCGGAACACCGCCAAAGTAGGGAGCATCGGTTAGAATTGACAGTCCGGATGCACCTGCTTCCTGATAACCTGAAGTTATCTCCACCACTTCGGCATCTTCGTTGATCCACCCTTTGGAAGGTGATTTACGTTTAAACTCCGCAATGATGCCGGTTGTTGATTGCAGAAGATTCTCCTTCAAAGAAAAGCATTGATGCCGGAAAAATGGCGACGAAATCAGGTTGTCGATGGAAATTAGTTTTTTGCGTTCGCTAATTTCTTTTCTCTTATCGGCGATTATTTTATCTAAAACTGTCATAATCATTTTTAATATTCTTATGTGGTTTATTGATAAGTATCGATGAAAATGCGGAAGGATTTTAGGGCTGCACCACTGACTAAGGCCTCTTTCGCTTCGGCTTTGCAGGCTTCGATAGATTTCAGCGGACAGCGGGTCTGGATGGCAAAAGCAGCATTGATAACCACTGCATCGCTCTGAGCATCAGTGGATTGATTTTTCAGCACATTCATAAAAATTCCGGCTGCATCTTCCACACTTTCACCTCCCCACAATGCTTCCTGTTTGATGGTTTGATACCCCATTGCTTCAGGAGTATAAATAAATTCGCCCTGATTATTCACTAATTTCAGTTTGTCGGTAAGCGACACTTCATCGTAACCATCCAACGAGTGTACAATAGAATACTGAATACCCAATTGTTGGTAGATATAGCTGTATAAACGCATCATTTTCAGGCTATAAACACCGAGACACTGAAAACGGGGCCGGGCAGGACTGATGAGCGGTCCGAGCACATTGAAAAAGGTTCGTACACCGAGATTTTTCCTAACGGGGGCCACATGTTTCATTGCAGGATTGAAAATCGGAGCGTGCAGGTAAGCAAAACCCGAGTGGTCGAGCGATTTCTTCAGTACCGACTCATCGGTTGTAAACTTAGCTCCAAAATATTCCAGTACATTGGACGAGCCACTTACAGAAGTTGCTCCGTAGTTTCCGTGTTTGGCTACCTTATATCCTGCTCCGGCCACTGCAAAACAAGCAGCCGTAGAGATATTGAAAGTGTTTTTGCCATCGCCTCCGGTTCCCACAATATCAATCACAACATAATCTGATAAATCGATCTGTAATGCCATCGACAGCAATGCATCACGAAAACCGATGACTTCATCGAGTTCAATACTGCGCATGAGATATACCGAAATGAATGCTGCAATCTGAGCTTCGTTGTATTTTCCGGCGGCCATATTGGTCATCACTTCGGCCGCTTCTTCGCGACTTAATGCCTGGTGGTCGAATAATCTGTTTAGTATTTGTTTCATTTTTTTTAGAGTAAAGAATAAAGAGTAAAGAGTAAAGAGCAAAGAGTAAAGAGTAAAGAGTAAAGAGTAAAGAGTAAAGAGTAAAGATTATTGAATTATGAACAGAGAACAGAGAGTCAAGTGTCATTTGTCTTTTGTCTTTGCTCTTTGTTCTTTGTTCTTTGTTCTTTGTTCTTTGTTCTTTGTTCTACTATGATTGTAGCCAGTTTTGGAGCATTTTTTCTCCTTCAGGCGTTAATACCGATTCGGGATGAAATTGCACACCTCGAACATCCAGTGTTTTGTGTGCCAGTGCCATAATCATTCCTTCTTCATCAACTGCAGTTATTTTCAAACATTCGGGCAGGGTTGTTTTTTCAGCTGCCCACGAGTGATATCGTCCAACCAACAGCTTGTACGACAAGCCATTAAACAAAACATCCGGTTCCAGCACCTGAATTTCGGAACTCACACCGTGATGTACTTTAGGGAGGTTCACCAAAGTACCGCCAAAAGCTTCGGCAATTGCCTGTTCGCCCAAACAAATTCCCAAAATACTTTTATGGGCGGCATAAGTTCTTATCAAATCGAGTAAAATACCCGATTCAGCAGGCACCCCGGGACCGGGAGAAAGAATAATTTTATCGAAACGTTCGATTTCGGCAAGTGGAATACAATCGTTGCGGTGAACTTCCACATCATTGAAACCTAATTTCTTTACGGCATGCACAATATTATAGGTGAATGAGTCGTAATTGTCGAATATCAGTATTTTCATCTTTGTAAATTAATTAAAATTGATTGTCTGAAGCTACCATCACAGCCCTTTTGAGTGCAGCTAATTTATTATTAACTTCCTGAAGTTCACTTTCTTCATCCGATTTGGCAACTACTCCTGCACCTGCCTGATAGTACAGGGTATTTTGCTTGCTGACAAACGAACGGATGGTAATTGCCTGATTGAAAGCACCATCGAATCCGATATAACCCAAACAACCGCCATAGGGGCCACGGTCGTGTGGCTCAATGGTATCGATGAGTTGCATGGCCCTGATTTTGGGTGCACCCGAAAGCGTTCCGGCCGGAAAAGTATCGGCAAAAAGTTTAATCACTTTGGTTTCGGGACGCAGTTTTCCGCTTACACTGGAAACCAGATGCAACACATGCGAATAGTACTGAACTTCGCGATAAACATCCACTTTTACCTGATCGGCATTGCGGCTCAGATCGTTGCGGGCAAGATCAACGAGCATCACGTGTTCTGCATTCTCTTTTTCGTCGCGGGTCAGCTTTTCTGCAAGCTCCAAATCCTTCTCGTCGTCGCCGGTACGACGGAAAGTGCCGGCAATGGGTTTGATATAGGCTTTTTGCTTGCGGGCATCCACTACCAAATGCGCTTCGGGCGATGAACCGAAAATGCGGAAATCGCCAAAGTTGAAATAGAAAAGGTAAGGCGAAGGATTGACTGATCTCAGGGTGCGGTAAAGCATAAAATCATCGCCTTTAAACTGTTGATAAAACCTGCGTGAAAGCACAATCTGAAAAACATTTCCCTTGAAACACTCCTCTTTGCCCCGTTTTACCATTTGCCGGTAATCTTCATCCGAGATATCAGACTTTTCTTCGCCGACCGCCTCGAAAGGATAACTCGCATAATTGTTATTCATCAGTATGTCAAATACTTCATCGATCGACGACGATTCACCCTCCATCAGATTTTCGAGTATGGTAAGTTCATTATTGAAATGATTGATGGCGATGATGTATTTAAAAAGTACGTAATGCAGTCCGGGCATTGAACCGGGAACTGTTTCTCGTGCACTCAGTTTCACATCCTCGAAATACTGCACCGATTCGTAGGAAGTGTATCCCAGCAGGCCATTAATAACTCCTGCTACCGATGGTTGTCCCTGAATATCAAAGGATTTGAGAAAAAAATCGAATCTGTCGGCCACCGTCATTTTATCGGTTACCTGTATTTCAATCTTCGAACCATCGGGATATTCCTCACGGATCAGAAAACGATTTACCGAAATTCCTCCGATGGGAGCAAATCCCACATACGAAAAACTGTTTTCTGTTCCATGATAATCGGAGCTTTCGAGCAAAACCGAATTGGTATACAAATCCCTGATTTTAAGATAGATGCCAACCGGAGTTTGCATATCGGCCAACATTTTACGTGTATTAACTATTAATTGCATACTAATATTTATTTAATTGATTATCCGCTTATTAGATTTCGGATTCATCACCTCGTTCAAATAACAATCTTCGATTAGCAGAGCTAAATCACCGCTATGCGGCTCAGGGTTTTGGGGTTGTCGTATTTCTACAAAGACATCAGGGCTATGCCCCTCAAAGATTACTTACCCCCGAAGTTGCTTCAGCCTGTTCGGGAGTGGTACAAATATTTTCTCCCCACAAAGATTGCGTACCACCGAAGTACTTCACATAGGTATCCATATCTTTATCGCCCCTGCCCGAAACATTAAGTACAACGATATCAGCAGGTTTAAAGTTTTCTTTTTCTTTTTTAAGCAAAGCGAGTGCGTGGGCCGATTCGATGGCCGGAATGATGCCTTCGAGCCTTGTCAGTTCGAATGCAGCTTCGAGTGCTTCATCATCGGTGATGGCGTATACGCGTATGCGACCGGTCTGAGCAAAATGCGCATGTGCCGGTCCAATCCCGGGATAGTCGAGTCCGGCCGAAATAGAATATGGTTCTGTAATCTGTCCGTCTTCATTTTGCATCAACAAAGTTTTGAAGCCATGAATTATCCCTTTGGTTCCGATATGGATGGTTGCAGCTGTTTCGCCGGTATCCACACCAAGTCCGCCAGCTTCAGCAGATACAATGCTAACCCGCTCATCCTCAATATAATGATAATAAGTTCCCATGGCATTGCTGCCTCCACCCACACAAGCCATCAGAAAATCGGGATAGTTGCGACCGGTTTGCTCCAGCAATTGCTCTTTAATTTCCTCACTGATAACCGATTGAAAGAAGGCCACCATATCAGGATAAGGATGCGGTCCAACTGTGGAGCCGATGATATAAAACGAATCGGGGTTGGAGCACCAGTAGCGAATAGCTTCGTTGGTTGCATCCTTAAGGGTCATATTGCCGCTGGTTACAGGAACCACAGTAGCACCAAGCATTTTCATTTTCTGAACATTCAGGAACTGTCTTTCCACATCGGTTTTGCCCATAAACACAATACATTCGAGCCCCATGAGGGCACAGGCGGTAGCCGTAGCCACACCATGTTGACCTGCACCTGTTTCGGCCAGAATGCGTTTTTTACCCATGCGCTTTGCCAGTAAAATCTGACCCAGTGAGTTATTGATTTTATGGGCACCGGTATGATTCAAATCTTCCCTTTTAAGATAGATATTAGTGCCATATTCAGCAGATAAGCGGGATGCATAATAGAGTGGCGATGGTCGGCCCACATAATGTTTCAGCAAGTGATAATATTCTTCCCTGAACGATGCATCGTTTTTGATGTCATAAAAAGCCTCCTTCAGTCGTTCCACTGTTCCATGCAAAATCTCCGGAATATAAGCCCCGCCAAATTCGCCGTAAAAACCCTGTTGGTCGGGTTGGTTGCTGTTATGTTTCATATCAATAAAAATATCGTTGTTAAATAAAAAAAGCCTGTCGTGAGTTCCGACAAGCTTTTTTTGCATTTATTTTTTACACTTTGCTGCACGCTTATTACCCTCACGAATCTGATTTCCGTAAGCGCCACCACCATGCAGCATGTGTTGTATTCTGTTTCATTCTGATAAAATATCGGCGACAAAGGTAATAATCTAATTTCAATTATGCAAGAATCAGAAAAAATAGTTATATCATCTTAACTCTGAATCAGCCATACAACATAAGCAACATAAACAATTAACATAATAGCCGCCTCCCATCTGTCGAGACTTTTGCGCTTACCTGTAAACATGGCAAAAAACAACAAACTGGTACCAGCAAGCAGTAAAATCAAATCCTGATTAAAGAGTATATCGTAAGATATTGGCTTGATTACTGCGCTTAATCCCAAAATCATCAAAATATTGAAGATATTGGATCCCACAATGTTACCCACGGCAATATCAGTATTTTTACGAATTGCTGCCATTATGGAGGTCGCAAGTTCAGGAAGTGAAGTCCCTGCGGCAATAATTGTTAATCCAATCACTTTTTCGCTGATACCAATCATATGAGCTATTTCAACGGCATTGTCGAGTATCAGATTTCCACCAAACACCAATCCGGCAAGTCCGGCGGCAATCAGAAGTATAATCCTATACATTTTTACCGGAACTGGCTTTTCTTTCCCCTCTTCAACATCGGGCGTTTCCCTTTGCATCCTGTACACATAATATAAGAAATAGGCAAATGCTGCCAGAAGTATGAAACCGTCGAAGCGGGATAGCTCACCTACTGATCCAATGAAGAAATTATTGGCCAACAATAACAGTAAAATGGTAGCAATCAGCGACATCGGTATTTCTTTTTTGACTGTGCTTGATTGTACTTTTAATGTTACAATTATACCGGTGATACCCAAAATAAAAAACAAATTGAAAAGATTGCTTCCAATGGCATTCCCCAGGGCTATACCATCGTGCCCCGATGCTGATGCATAAATATTCACAACAAGTTCAGGAGCAGAAGTTCCGAATGCTACTATGGTTAAACCAATGGCAAGATCAGAAACTCCGTACTTTTTAGCAAGAGAAGTTGCACCGGCAACCAGCCAGTCGGCTCCCTTGATTAAAATCAGGAAGCCAACCGACAATAACAAAAGTTGAATAATCATACGAAAATTTCTATTTAAACTTAATGATTGAATTTCATTATACTACTATATGTTCAGCTTCTTTTTTGAACTCAGACTTGTTGTCCAATGAGTTCTTAAGCTGTTTGTTAATAATTTCACTCCATTTCTCGGCCATTTTCAGCTCGTCCTGAATGGTAGGATTCTCATCGGCATTAAACAATTCGAGTGTAATGTCTGATTGATGTTTCGTCTTGCCTATTAACTTCAGTTCAACACTTTGAATGCCCTCGAAATGCATCTTCTTATCGTGCGATATGCGGTCGGTTCTTACAAGCCTGCACTCGCTATAATCCTTTAAACCTATGCTTTGAAAAACATAATCGTATTTAAGTTTCTTGGCAAACAATAGTTTTTTTTGATTTTCGTCCAATGCTATGGCAAAATCGCCGGTTTGTTCAGGTACAGCAATATTGCACTGAATTTTTCTGGCTTCCTTTTGTATGTATTTGAGTAGTTTAGAAGATGCTTTTTTATCGGTATTTGTGAAAAATATGACAGGTGCAGCGCATAATAACGCAATTGCCACACCAATTACAATGGTTGCAGTATCCATATAAATATTTTTTTTTAATGTTTGAGTAATAGTAAAATAATAAGAATGCATATTTTACGCGACATTAACCAAAAAAATGAAATGGAAAGAGGATGTTTTGAAGAAAATTGCGTAGGGCAAAAGAGGCTCCATCAGACACAAAATGCAATGAAAGCGGATTGCTTTTTGCAAGTTGTAAAGGGAGTATAATCAGTGCTACTGTAGGTTCGTACAGATTAAAATATGAAGTTGGTAGTTTTAGCGATGCAAATGGAATACGCGATTGTTCAAGCAAAGCTGCAGAAAAGGGTTCCGGAGTATCAAAAGCAAAAGCTGCCTGAAGTTGCCATTCGGTATATTCACTTTGGGAATCGACACTGTAAGCTGGGTTAAAACCCGCTGAGAATAAGCCGAATAAAGCAAATATGATCAGTATTTTTTGATGAATTTTCACGCTGCAAATATAACAAGTAAATTTGGAATTCATTTCATTTCGGACATTCAAAAATATTCAAGCCGCATTTCTATGCCATCAAATACGGCATAGCTGTAAATGCTGATAAAATCGCCGAGAATCAAAACCCTTGCATTGTTTTTTAGTCGTAAGTCGATATCTAAGTGTCTGTGACCGAAAACCAGGTAATTCACAGGATTTTTTTCGATGTATTGCTTGGCAAAAACAATAAGTTCTTCATCCTTTTCTCCTTTGTAACTATTATCAAGATGCATGATACCGATGCGATTCTTTTTCGACCACTCATATCCCAGATTCTGACCTAATAGAGGTGGAAAAATCCGAAACAATTGCTGCAAAAAACGACAGTGAAATATTTTTCTCAGGATCGAAAATCGTTTTTCATTTTTCAGGAGTCCATCGCCATGAGCCAAAAAGAAGGACTGACCGCCATGTTCAACCAATGCAGGTTTGAAATGTACCTTCATCCCGATTTCGTTTTCGAAATATCCGAAAGTCCACATATCATGATTTCCGGCAAAAAAATGTACATCTATCCCCGAATCAACCATTTCGGCGAGTTTTCCCAGCACCCTTGTATAGCCTTTGGGAACTACGGATCGATACTCGAACCAAAAATCGAAAATATCGCCAAGTAGATACAGCGTGGTTGCATCTTTCCGTATAAAATCGAGCCATTGCACGAATTTGCGTTCTCGAACAAGCGGGTCCTGTTCGAGGCGTGAACCTAAATGTGCATCGGAAACGAAATAGACCATGTTTTAAGTATTATAAGAAACCCAGTTCGAGTTTTGCTTCTTCCGACATCATGTCTTTGTCCCATGCAGGCTCAAAAACAATATTCACTTCAACACTTTTCACCTCTTCCACACTGCCTGTTTTCATCCTCACATCTTCTACAATGAAATCAACTGCCGGACAATTGGGAGCAGTCAGTGTCATGTCAATGTCGAGGTGTCCATTCTCCTGAAGGTCAATACGGTAAATCAAACCAAGGTCATAAATATTGACCGGTATTTCGGGATCATATACTGTTTTAAGCATTCTGACAATATTCTCTTCGGCCGACAAAAACTCGTTGTTATTGCTCATATTATTTAAGTTTTAAACAGGATATTCAAATTATCTTCTCATTCAACAATTGAGTTACAAAATAGTTTATGTTCACACACAGAGTGCATCGAACTCAGGCAGTGTTGAAGCGAGTTTTCCATTGATAACTACAACAGCGTCAACTTTAGCTTTCAGACTCAGCTTCATATCAGATTTGCGATAAACCGACTGATGAAAAACGTATTTCACCCCGTCTTTTTTCACATGCAGTTTGACAATAAACACATCGCCCGGCTTCAGTGGTGCTTTGTATGCCATTTCGATCCGGGCAACCACTGCATCAATACCTCTCTTGTGCAAATCTGCAAAGCTAACATTATTTTCAGACAGAAATTCATGACGCGCGTGTTCGAGATAATTCTGATACACTGAATTGTTCACTATCCCTTGAATATCACATTCGTAGTCACGTACTTTCATTTCGATTTCAAAAATATGCATATCGTACATTGTTACATTTTGAGTACCCGTTTTACTTTTTGCGTACCAGGGTTAGTCCATCACGAAAGGGTAAAATCAATTTTTCAACCCGGGTATCCTTCGCAAGTTGATCATTGAATCTTTGTATTGCTATGGTTTGTTCATCGTTTCCGGCAACCTTATCCAGCAACACTTTAGCATCCCACAAAGTATTATCTATCAATAAAAAACCTCCTGAATTCAACTTTGGAAATACTGCTTCGAAATATTTCGAATAATCTCTTTTGTCGGCATCGATAAAAATAAGATCAAACAGTTCATTCAATCCGGACAAGACCTGCAGTGCATCCCCTATGTGCAACAGTACTTTTTCTCCGATTTTATTCAGGCTCAGATTATTACGGATAGCTTCTTCAAGCTCATCATCACACTCTATCGTATGCAGAACACCTTCTTCATCAAGTCCTTCGGCCAAACAAAGTGCTGAATATCCGGTAAAAGTACCCAATTCCAGAATTTTCTTCGGTTTAATCATTTTACTCAGCATAGAGAGTAATCTTCCCTGCAAATGGCCCGAAAGCATGCGCGGATTAAGCATGTGCAAATGCGTTTTGCGGTTAATTAGTGCCAGATGGGCAGGCTCCTGATCAGTATGCGACAACAGATAACTATCTATATCCATGATTATATATAAGTTAACGATGATATCTGTTGTTCATTAAAAACTTCCGCTGCCACTTCACGCAATTTTTCTGCACTGATTTCCATGATCATGCCTCTCACCGACTGAAGCGAGTCCACTTTACCATAACGGAGCAAACTTTTACCCATGCTCACACCGAGACTTTCACGGTTTTCTGAAGCAATCGCCATTTGACCCAGCAGCTGCAACTTATACTTATTCACTTGTTTTTCAGCAATTTTTTCATTACCGAGCCTGTTTAGCACATTTTTAACCAAACGTTCGCATTTGGGAAGATTCTTTTCATCGCAACCGTAATAGATCATCCAGGCACCCGTATCGGTGAAAGGTTGATACACTGAATCAACCGTATAAACCAGTCCGTGTTTTTCACGCAAAGTCAGGTTTAGCAGACTGTTCATACCCGGTCCACCTAAAATATTATTCAGCAGGTACATACTCAATCGATCTGGATTGTTCAAATTGTAAGCAAGATTCCCCATCATCTGATGAACCTGAAATGTATTCTTTTGAATCTTCTTTCGGGTTGGTGTATAGCTTGCAGGAGCCTCACGAGCTGATTTGCTGACAATTGCATTGTGACTCACAAAATATTTTTCGGCCCATCTGAGCAGCTTCTTTTCGTCAGCTTTTCCTACCACATAAAAGACCATGTTTTCAGGAGAATATAATCTTTGAGTAAACCTTTTCAGTTCGTTTTGCGAAAATGAATTAAGCAAAGCTTCATCACCGAGTATATTATGACCAAGAGGATGTTCATGAAAAAGCAATTCCTCGAAATCATCATAAATCAATTCTGAAGGACTGTCATTATATGATTGAATCTCATCGAGAATTACAATCTTCTCTTTTTCAATCTCTTTGTCAGGCATGACAGAATTGAATAATATGTCGCCAATGAGATCGACTGCTTTTTCTAAATGTTCATTTAAAACAATGGCATAAACCACCGTTTCTTCTTTCGAAGTGAATGCATTCAACTCACCGCCAACATTTTCAAGACAATTAATAATATGTCGCGAACGACGCTTTAAAGTACCTTTAAACATCAGGTGCTCAACCAGATGAGCAAGGCCATGTTCGTGTGTCAATTCATCCCTTGATCCCGCATTCACTACCATTCCGCAGTAACACACAGGAGTATCTTCCTGCTTGTGTATCAACCGTAAACCATTGGGCAACTGATATATTTTAAAATCCATGTAATTCTTTTTTTTCAGGCCACAAAAATACGAAAAACATCAGCTTAAGCGATATCTTCTGATTTGTTTTTTGAAAAGTATGAAAAAACGTTTGATAAATTCAGGATTTTAACCAAAAATTTATATATTTGCAGCCAATTAAAAAATACAATAACAATAAAAATTTATGGAAGAACTAAATGCTATTGTTCAGCAGGCGGTGCAGGTTTCACCCATCATGAAAGTATTCAGAATTGCTCCACTCGGCTGGGAATTACCCGACTTCAAACCCGGACAATTTGTTGGTATCGGCTTACCGCCCGACAGTTCACGTTGCCCCGAAGCAACTGATGAAATGACTCCACCACCACCCAACAAGCTGATTAAAAGAGCATATTCCATCGCATCCTCGAATATTTCGAGAGATTATGTTGAGTTTTACATAACACTTGTTCATTCGGGTGCACTCACTCCGCGCTTATTCAATTTAAAAATTGGTGATAAGATTTTTGTGGGTAACAAATTTGTAGGAATGTTTACGCTGGATGAAGTTACTGCAGATCAGAACATTGTATTAATTGCAACCGGAACTGGCGTGGCACCATACATGAGCATGCTTCGTTCGGATGCACTGAAAAGGAAAGGACGCATATTGGTAATCCATGGTGCAGCCAATTCGTGGGACCTGGGATATTCGTCCGAATTAAATCTGTTGCAAAGCATCGCACCTCATTTCGATTACATCCCAACCATCACCATGCCCGAAAAAGAGCATACCAAATGGAATGGTAAAACTCAGTTCATTCAGGAAATATGGGAAGAAGGAATAGTTGAGACAATGTGGGGATTCAAACCCAATGCTGAAAACACACACATATTCCTGTGTGGAAATCCCAACATGGTACAGGGAATGATTGAATGTCTTGAAAAAGAAGGTTTTAATGAACATACCCGCAAGCAACCAGGACAAATCCACTGCGAGAAATTCTGATACTCAAAGTTTCGAAATACTGAATCCGGATGCCTTGGGTGTCCGGATTTTTTTTATCTGCATTTGCTTTATAGCCTTGTTTGCCAATTTTTACTAACTTTGCATTTCATCCAAAGCACCCCGTATGAAAGAACTGACACTGATAACACCCACGTTTCTTTTTTCTGCAGTATCGCTTATATTACTGGCTTACACCAATCGGTTTTTATCCTACGCTCAGTTAGTCAGGAATCTGAAGGACAAATATATGCAACATAAGTCGGCAATTACGAAAGCGCAAATCGACAATTTAAGAAAACGGCTGGAACTTACCAAATACATGCAATTGTGTGGAGTGGTTAGTCTGTTGCTTTGTGTTGCAACCATGTTTCTGATTTACATGGGTTTACAGGAAATTTCAGCATATTCATTCGGCCTGGCTCTTTTGCTTTTGATAACTTCGCTTGG
Organism: uncultured Paludibacter sp.; assembly: GCA_964350125.1. Taxonomy (GTDB): domain Bacteria; phylum Bacteroidota; class Bacteroidia; order Bacteroidales; family Paludibacteraceae; genus Paludibacter. The sequence continues at coordinate 18,478 of CAYGJI010000033.1, forward strand.
TTTATCGGCATGGGAAATTCAAATATCGGTGAAGTCGCTGAAACTTCATCTGAGTGATATGGAAAACGAATAAAAACTCAATCTGTAAAAAATTGATATGAACCACGGATTTGTACGAATTGCGGCAGCTATTCCCGCAGTGAAAGTAGGCGATTGCAGTTTCAACATGACTTCGATTCGTAACATGATGCAACAGGCTGCTGATTTGAAGGTTAATGTGGTTGTTTTTCCGGAGCTATGCCTGACCTCTTATACCTGTGCTGATCTTTTCTTTCAGGAAAAGCTTCAAAATAATGCACTTATCGCACTGCAGGAATTGCTTTTTGAGACCTGCGACCTGGATGTGGTTGCCATTGTAGGAATGCCCTGGAGAATCAAAGACCAATTGTTTAATGTGGCTGTTGTCATTGACTCCGGCCGAATCCTCGGAATTGTTCCTAAAACACATTTGCCTAATCATAATGAATTTTATGAAAAGAGATGGTTTCAACCGGCATCAGCAAATCGTATAAAGGTAGTTTTATTCAACGATACAGAAATTCCGTTTGGTACCGATTTGCTTTTTGAAAATTCGGATTTCAGGTTTGGCATTGAGATTTGCGAAGACCTCTGGGTTCCGCTTCCCCCTTCCACACAACATTGCCTGCACGGTGCGGAGATTATTTTTAATCTTTCTGCCACCAATGAGCTCATTGGAAAACATGCTTATCTCCGACAACTCATTGAACAGCAGTCGGCACGTTTGAATGCCGGTTACGTTTATGCCTCTGCCGGATTCGGTGAATCATCGACCGATGTGGTTTATGCCGGTAACGGGCTGATAGCCGAAAACGGAAAGATAATCGCTTCATCTGAAAGGTTTTCGTTTGAACCTCAGCTTGTTGTGACAGAGATTGATGTTGATCGGCTGAAAGCAGAAAGACTGAAGAACACCAATTATTATGCTGATACTTCGTCAACAGAATACCGGAATGTTCAGTGTTTTGGAGGTCGACAAGTGTTTGGTGAACTCACACGCAACATAGCAAAACATCCATTTGTACCATTTGCCGAAGACAGAGCTGCACATTGTGAGGAGATTTTCTCGATTCAGGTGGGTGGGTTGGCAAAACGATGGAAGCATACCAACGCTAAAAGTCTGGTGTTAGGTATTTCAGGAGGATTGGATTCGACACTGGCACTGCTTGTATGTGTTAAAACTGCCGACAAGCTGGGGCTCGACCGCAAAATGATTACCGGGATTACCATGCCCGGATTTGGCACAACCGACCGCACTTACCAGAACGCAATTAATTTGATGAAGTCGCTGGGTATCAACATGATGGAGATTAATATTGCTGCAGCATGCAACCAACATTTCAGCGATATCGGGCATGATAAAAACATACACGATATCACTTATGAAAACACGCAGGCACGAGAAAGGACACAGATTCTGATGGACATTGCCAATAAAATAGGTGGATTGGTGATTGGCACGGGCGATTTGTCGGAACTTGCCCTGGGTTGGACTACCTACAATGGCGACCACATGTCGATGTATGGCGTGAACAGCGGCGTACCCAAAACGCTTGTCAGGTACCTGGTTGGCTGGGTGGCACACACCCTCGAATGCGATACACAGGAATTATTGCACGATATACTCGACACACCGGTGAGTCCCGAATTACTGCCCGCTGATAATCAGGGAAATATTGCTCAAAAAACTGAAGACATTGTGGGTCCGTACGAATTACATGATTTCTTTTTGTATTACTTTATTCGTTTTGGTTTTCATTCTGAAAAAATTGCATTTCTTGCCAGAGAAGCATTCAAACCTGATTATGAGCCGGAAACTATCAGTCATTGGCTGCAAATATTCCTGAAAAGGTTCTATCAGCAGCAGTTCAAACGCTCTTGTATGCCCGATGGTCCCAAGGTTGGTTCGATCAACCTCTCTCCCCGTGGCGACTGGCGTATGCCGAGCGATGCTGTTTTTTATTAATACAGGATGTCTAAGGTGAAGTGATACCCGAGAAATTCAATGCAGCAGGGCTTGAATTTGCTTTCCCTTAACTAACTATTCAACCAGCAAACCAGCCCCTTCTCTAACAATTTCAAACTCATCGCCAGTACAATCGACAATGGTGGAGGGTTCAAGACCACCCATACCTCCATCGATAACCATATCGACCTGATATCCAAACCTTTCGTGGATAAGTTCCGGATCAGTGATGTAATCGTGCGAATCGTCGTCGACAAAAACTGAACTCACCATCAATGGGTTACCCAATTCACGTACAATTTCAAGTGGAATATTATTTTCGGGCATGCGAATACCAACAACCTTCTTATTCTTAAAAATGCGTGGAAGGCGGTTGCTCCCGTTGAGTATAAAAGTAAATGGTCCCGGCAGATTTTTCTTGATTAAACGAAAACAATCATCATTCATGCGCGCATATTCACTGATTTGTCGTAAAGAATCACAAATCATCGATAACTCAGCCTTTTTGAGATTTTTTTCCTTCATCAGCAAAATTGACTCAACTGCCGAAGCATTGAAAATATCACATGCAAAAGCATAAACCGAGTCGGTGGGCAAAATTACAATTCCTCCCGACTTAAGCGACTCAACAACCTTTGCAACCTGAAGTGCATTGGGATTTTGCGGATAAATTTTAATCAGCATATTATAAAACTTTTTTTTGCCAGTTACCTTTCCTTAGATAAATATAACCAATCAAACCTATCATTGACCAATAGACAAATTCCGACATCCAAACCACAGCTACTGGTTGCGGATATAGAATCGCAGTAAAATAAACATATCCAAGGTAGAAAAACAAAGTGATGAATTCGATTAAAAAGGCTGTTTTGGTGTTTCCTGTACCAGATACTGCATGAAAAACAATGTTTCCAACAGCACAGAAAATCATGGCAACCGAAACCACCTTCATCACCGGAACCGAGGCGGCAATCAGTCCGGCATCGGAGGTATATATTCTCGCAAAAAGCTCCGGAAAAAAGAAGGTTACAGCCATTAAAGGAATAACAAGCAACAACACTACTCCCAACATCTTGTTAATAAACGGAATAACATCGGCACGGCGATCAGCTCCTATCAAATTACTTACTATCGTATTTACAGTAGTAGCCAGGGCTGAACCCGGAATCATCAGCAGGATATACAAACTGCGACCAATATTGGTTGCAGCCAGTGGCCTCTCACCCATCCTTTCGATGAAAATAAAAAACAAAAACCAGGTAGAAATGGAGATGAAATATTGAAACATAATAAATACTGATACTTCTAACACCTGCTTTATCATGACCGGATCAATTTTCTTTAACTTGTAAAGGTGATACTTTTTAAAATCATTGTGGGTAAATGAATACAACAACAGATAAACTGAGGTAACAACCTCCGCTATAACCGAAGCAAGTGCGGCACCGGCGATGCCCATTTCCGGAAAAATCCATACACCAAAAATCAGAAAATAATTGAGTATGATATTAGTTACCGCTGTGATTACTGCCGATGTTGTTAGCACTGAAGTATTGGTAACACCTACAAATAAACCCCTGAACATCACGTTAATAAATGCGAAAAACAAACCCCAGATCCGCCAGTCGAGATATTCTACTGAAGCAGCAAGCACAGCATCTGAAGTCACCAGATATTGCATGATCGATTGATTGAAAAATAACGAGAAAATAAAAAACACAACCGACAAAAGCAGGATGAAAAACATGCTATTGTTAAAGATGGCACCTATCCTATCAAAATTTTCTTCTCCATTTCGGCGACCTATGATAATTTGTGCACCCTGACTAAATCCAAATCCCACAATGAAAATGGCCAAAAAATAAACGCCTCCAATGGCAGATGCTCCAAGTGCCACCTCACTCACTCTTCCTAAAAAAGCAGTATCGGTAACATTGATGATATTCTGAACCAACAAGGTTAGAAATACAGGATATGTGATTTTAAAAATATTGCGCGACGAAAGCATAATCTTTCTTTATTTCTGAATAATTCCTGCAAAGATATTATTTTTAAGCCTATTTTTGTGTACTCTTTCATAAGTTATCAACATAACAACATAAAGCTATGAAGCGATTTTTTTTGCTTATTTGCATTGCCGGTTTCCTGCCATGGTATATAATGCAAGCACAAAACTTGATACAAAACCAATTGAGAAATCAATGGATTCAGGTTGAGGAACTTATAAATAAAGGATTGCCTGAATCAGCAGATAAGACATTGCAACAAATGCATGAGATTGCAGAAAAAGCCCGACTTTCATCAGAACAGTTGAAAATTAATTTGACCCGATACAGACTTCAAACCTATAAAGACGCTGATTCATGGAAAAAAGTGCTGACCGATATGGAAAAAATGATTCATAAAATTCAGGAGTTTCCATTGAAAAGTATTGCAATTTTCCTGTTATCAGACTTTTACCATACTTATTACCAAAACAACAGCTTTTTGATTAATGCAAGAACTGAGGCCATTACCGAATTACCTGATGATATCAGTACCTGGACGCGTAATCATTTCAGAAATAAAATTATAGCACTTCAACAACAGGCTTTGAGTGAGCCTGAATTGCTTCGAAATATTCCCATCAGCGATTTTGCAGAATTCTTCCTTTTCGATAATACGAAGAAAGCCTTTCCACCATTGCTGTACGACTTTATGGTATTCAGTCAGATTGAAACATTTAATTTATTTGGCGAAAAAGAAAAGGCTGCCACTCATTTAAAAGAGCTGATCAAATTCACAAAACAAAAAAGCAAAACATCAATTTTAGTATTTTACGAATTGCAACTTTTGAATTATACTACTACAAATCAGGATGATAAAAGCTATATCGCGAAACTCGACAGCCTGGAGCAACTTTATTATGATAACCCTGCTGTTGTAGAGATATTGCACGCCAAAGCCCTGTGGTACATGAACAAACCGGTGAAAGAGGGTAATAAAAGAATTGCCTATCGAATCTGTGAAGAGGGTATTAAAAAATATCCTGATTATGAACGAATCGGATTGCTAAAGTCGGTAATCAATGAGATTTCTGCTAAAATCATTAACTTACAACATGCTGCAGTTATCAGTTCCGGCCAGAAACTGAAAATAGATGCCACAACAACGAATATTCCAGAAATGGTATTAGAGATTTACCGCATTGATTCAACACCGGAAGAGTATCAGACATCATTACTTTCAGGCAGGAAAAGCGATAACCTTCCCGGTAAATTAATCGACACTAAACTGTTTAATATAGCTTTCAATCCTGATTTTGATGAAGAAAAATCAGACTTTGAAATCACTCTTCCCGGATATGGAATTTATCATTTGAGGGCATATCCCCTCATAGGTACTGATCAAATGAATGTTGCTGAAAGTAAAGTAATTGTATCAGATCTAACCTACATGAAGCGAGTACTGGAGCAAGATAAAACCGGCATTTACATACTCGACAGAACTTCAGGAAAGAAAATCAGGGGAGCAAAAATCGACATCTATGAAATAAAATGGTCAGGTAGTGGATATGAATCACAAAAGAAAGATGAATTTGTAACCAATAAGAAGGGTTTTGCGGAATATGTCAATAAAGGTGGCTATTACAGTAATTTCATGGTAATCAGCAAGGATGATGATAAATACTTCATCGACAACAATTTCCCTGAGGTTTTACCTCCTCCGCCACCACCGACTCCCGGGATTGAAATCAGCATGTTTAGCGACCGCAGTCTGTACCGGCCCGGACAAACAGTTTATATGAAGTTAATTGCCCACAAATCGGATGGAAAAAACAATTCAGTAATTGCAGGCGTCAAAGTCCCGGTCGGTTTATATGATGCAAATGGAACTGTGATTTCAACCAAAGAACTCATTACAAATGAGTTTGGCTCGGCTACTACTGATTTTTTCATCCCTACAGGAAGTCTGAATGGTGCTTGGAGCATAGTTGCCAATGAAATTCAGCATTTAAGTTTTCAGGTTGAGGAATACAAACTCCCGGGCTTCGAAGTAATCCTTAAAAAACCTGCCGGAGAGGTCGCTTTTAACAAACAAATTTCAATTTCCGGCGATATTAAAGCGTTTTCAGGTTATACAATGCCTGAGACTGCTGTTCGCTATAAAATATTCAGGATAACACATCCTTTCCTGCGCTTCTTTCCACGCCGTGAAGAACAACTCATAGGGTCGGGCGAAACAAAAACTGATTCAAAGGGAACATTTGAAGTGTTTTTTACGCCGGAGAAAGAGACTGAAATCAGCAATCCGAGGTGGGGCCTACATAGTTATGTGTATCGCATTGTAGTGGATGCTACCGACCTGAAGGGTGAGACTCAACAGGGACTACTCGAAATTTCGGTGAGTGAACAATCGCTGTTTATCAATGCAACAATCAAAGACCAAATTTCAATGAAGGAATCAGCAATAATTCCTGTTAAAGTGGTTAACATTGAAGGTGAAACACTAAATAAAGAATTGATTTACAAGCTGATAAGACTTGAAGAAACAGAAAAGCACAGGGAGGATATAATTGCTAATGAGTTCACATTTAAAGAATTAAATACTGTTTTGCAAGGTAAACATCCAAGTTCAGAAGCAAATCTGAAACTTGATTTCTCGCAATGTAAACCGGGTCGTTACAGATTCATTTTATATACCAAAGATGATAGAGGGAATGAGATTAAGTTCGAGAAAATCATCGTAATCTTCAATCCCTCAGCAACTAAACCTCCGGTTAAAACTTATGTTTGGCATGGTAATGAACGTATTGAATGCGAACCCGGTGAAAAAGTGCAGATTATATTCGGCACATCACTCCACAAAGCTCATATTCTGATGGAAGTTATGCACGGGCATCAAGTGGTGTCATCCCGATGGATTATCATGAATAATTCTATCAGGACATTTAAGATTCCATTCCATAAGAAATATGAAAAAGGCTTGGAGGTGAATTTCAGTTTTGTAAGGAATGGTCGCTTATTTGTACAAAGTTTTAAAATTAATGCAAAGCAAACCAACAGAGATATTACCCCAAAACTAAGTGTTTTCAGAGATAAACTAAAGCCGGGAGAACATGTCGAATGGTCGGTCACCATCCCCGACACACAAAAAAAAGCTGAACTGATGCTGAGCATGTACGATGTATCTCTTGATTTTCTGCATCCACATGCATGGAATTTCAATCCCATCAATCATAACGATGTAGCTCCAAGTCCGCGCTGGACTTCAATGTTCCAATTAATTTCAGGGGCAGTCGGATATTTCAACAATGATTATATCATAGTACCAGAAATAAATACTGCAAGTCTCAATCACTGGCAAATCAATTTTCATTCCGGCAACTACTTTAATATCAGGAGAAGAAGTTACACAGCAAATGATGATATGGTGTCGATTGGTTCACAAAATATTAACAAGAATCAATCAACCGGCTCAGCAACTGATTCGAAAGTAAAGGAATCGGCCAATTACGACATTATTGACGAAAACATAACAATAGTCCCCGACATTGTTGCAGAACTTTCCAAGAAATTGGATAAAAAACCTCTGCAATTGAGATCAAACTTCGTCGAAACTGCATTCTTTTATCCGCAAGTTTATGCCGACAGCACCGGAAATTTCCGTTTCAGCTTTACTATGCCCGAGAGCCTTACCCGCTGGAATCTGAAAATGCTGGCACATACAAAAGATTTGTACTTCGGGCAGGCTATGGCAACTGTTACAACCAGCAAGGAACTGATGATCAGGCTCAATAAACCCCGTTTTGTTCGTGAGTCGGATATTACGGAAATTACAGCAAGTATCATCAATCTGTCGGACAGGGAACTGACAATTGCTACCAGAGTTACAATTACAGACACAAAAGATGCTAAAGAAATCCCCATTCAATCAGCAAAAGAACAAATTGTGGTTTTGCAGTCAGGGGAAACAAAAGCAGTAAGGTGGGTAATAGGTACACTGTATGACAGGGAATTGATAGTTTGCGCAGTTGAAGCAGAAACAGAACAATTCAGTGATGGTGAGCAGCATTTTCTGGCTGTATTACCCGACAGGATTCTCGTGACAGAGTCAAAACCTTTTACAGTTAAAGGAAATACCGAACTGAACATCTATTTCGAAGATTGGAAAAGCAAAACAGGAAAAGCAACAACTTCATCATTGTGGGTTGAGTTTAGTGCCAATCCTGTGTGGTATGCATTGCAAGAATTGCCGGTATTGGCTGAAACTACCGGAGAAAGCACAACAGATATTTTCATCAACTGGTATTCACGCAGGAAAGCTTTGCAGATACTGGAAGAAAATCCGACTATACAAAAAATATTTGAACAAATTTCTGCTTCGGGATTATACTCTGACATATTGCAGTCTCCTCTGAGTAAAAACGAAACATTGAAGAATTTGATTTTGCAAGAAACACCCTGGGTAGGAGCCGCCAAAAACGAAAAGGAGCAAATGCAACGCATCATGACACTTTTCAATGAAAACAATCAGCATTACATGCTTGATAAGCTTTATGCAAAATTGCTTGAACGTCAGATGAGTAATGGTGGATTCGGCTGGTACCCCGGCATGCCGGAAAGTCGTTGGATCAGTCATTTGATTGCCGAGGGACTGACACAGTTGTATGGGGGTAGAAATGAAAAAGATGAAGTGAATAAATTGTTAGAAAATCTGTTGAACTATCTTGATGGTGCAATTAATCAGGATTATATACAAATCAAAAAACAGAAAGATTTCGACCCCGGAAAAAAGACAATCAACACCTTACAACTTCAATATCTGCAAATAAGAACACATTTTGCACATATTGAAGTGAGTCAGGTCAATAGGGAAGCCTATGAATATTTTGTACAACAGGCTCAAAATCACAGGCATCGTTTCGGTCTGTATGAAAAAGCACTTGCAGCGAGGGTTTTACACCGTCTAAAAAAGCCGGTTGAAGCTGCAGAACTATTACTTTCTTTGCGAGAAACTGCCATAAAATCGAATGAAAACGGCATGTTCTGGGCCAATAATAAAGCCGGATATTTTTGGAACGAACGACCTGTTTCGGTACATACCGAAATTATGCAGGCTATGCACGAAATAGGTGGACTATCATCAGAATTGCAGGAAATGAAAATCTGGTTGATGAGGCAAAAGCAAACACAACAGTGGAATTCGCCCATTGCAAGACTGCATGCTATTTCGGCAATCACAACCACCGGTGAAGGTTTAGTGATGAATACACCTGAATATCTGATTAAAATCAACAATCAGGAGATAAGTAACAGGCAGCTTCATCCGGGTGTTGGCTATGTACTTCACCATGTAAACAACTCTGCAATTCCTGAAAAACTTAGCATTAAACCTCCTGTTACTACAAATGCTACATCATTGGCATGGGGAGCAGTTTATTGGCAATACTTCACCGGATTAAATGAAGTGACTGTCACAGGGTCGGGCCTGAAGCTAAGCAAAACGTATTTTTTGTCGCAAACTATCAACAATCAAACTCGACTGATTCCATTGGATCACACAGATGCTCATCCATTAAAAACAGGAGACCGGATAGTGACAAGACTAATCATCAGTACCGACCGCAATCTGGAATTTGTAGCGTTGAAGGACTTGAGGGCTGCTTGTCTGGAGCCATTGAACCAAATTTCCGGCACACATTGGAATGAACAATTAATATATTACCGAACAGCCGCTGATGCTTCCACGCAATACTATTTTCATCATCTTCCAAAAGGAAGCTATGTTATTGAAGATGAATATTATATAAACTCTACTGGCGAATATTCCGGTGGTATGGCAAGCATTCAATGCCTGTTTGCACCCGAATTTGTGGCACACGCTCCGGGAAAACGAATGTCAATCAAAAGGTAAAAAAACCAAAATCGTAAAATATTTCAACTGTTGAAAGCTTTTTATGATTTGCTGAATAATTATTTCAAATTTGTTTTATCTTTGTGAGCCGTTGAGTCGAAAATGGTATCTATTGATGCATTTTTCCTGTTTATATCAAAAAATTTATAAATCATGTCAAAAAATAAA
>CAYGJI010000034.1:0-28413 GCA_964350125.1 uncultured Paludibacter sp.
ATTTGATTTGGGTATCGGTTACGAAAGTTTTTATAATTTTTGACGAAATTCTGCTAATAACAGCATTTTTGAACTTTTTTTCCACAACCGCAAAGAAAATTCAATCAGCGTATTATCTTTGCGTTTGGTGTTTAATGTCATTTCATCAATTTCAAACAAAACTTCGATAAATAGTATTATGAAACCCATTCGTCACATTTTGTTAGCAGGCATTTTTTCTATCAGCCTGTTTAGTGTATTTTCAAATGCCGTTAAAGCCCCCATCACCGCCGAAAAACTTTGGGAAATGAAGCGCGTGGGCACGCCGGAGGTTTCACCCGATGGCCGCACTTCGGCTGTTGTGGTTACACAATTTGATTTGGAGCAAAACACTTCCTCTTCATACATCTATTTGATGGATAACATAAACGGACAGCTCCGGCAACTAACTTTCAGCGGCAAAGACAGCTCCCCGGTTTGGAAGCCCGATGGCACAGCGCTGGCATTTGTGTCGCGCCGCACCGAAGGACCTGCTCAACTTTATCTGCTCAATATGAACGGAGGTGAAGCGCAGAAAATGACCGATCTGCCTGTGGGCGTTTTCACTCCCCAATGGTTTCCCGATGGCAGCAGCATTGCTTTTGGTGCCAATATCCTGCCCGAATACGGGGGCGATTGGGAGAAAATGAAGAATCTGCAGAAGAAACAAAAGGAAAGCAAAATGACCGCCAAAGTAACCGAGAACAGCACCTTCCGATTCTGGGACCGCTGGCTCACTGATGGTTACTTTCCAAGACTTTTCATGGTTGACATCAGCAGTCGCAAGGTTACTGATCTGATGCCGAACACATCGAATTACTTCAGTATGATGGGTGGTGTAAATTATAGTATCGCGCCCGATGGAAAAACCATCGCACTGAGCATGAACAGCACGCAGGCTCCGTACGACCGCATCAACAACGACATTTACCTGCTGCAAACCAATGGCAGTGGCAACATGAGCAACATCACTCCCGGTAACGAAGCCAACGACGACAGTCCGGTGTATAGCCCGTGCGGAAAATTCATCCTGTATGGTAAGCAAAGCATTCCCCATTTTTATGCCGATAAGGTGGTGATGACGATTTATGAACCTGAAACTAAAACCCACAGTGAAATTACAACCAACATCGACCTTTCCTGTCAGGACTGGTTTTGGTCGGACGATGGTAAAACAATCTTCTTCCTCGCCGAAGATAATGCCCTGCAGTCAATTTTCAGCATTCCTGCCACCGGCGGTAAGTACCAGCGCTTATTCCATCAGGGTACCAACAATGGTGCAGCATTAGCAGGAAAAGATGCGCTCGTTTTCACGCACGAAACGCTCAATAGTCCGGCCGAAGTTTACCGCCTGAGCACCTTCTGCTTCCCCGGCCCCGCCACTCAGCTTTCGCATTTCAACAAAGAAATCATGGATGGCCTTCAGCTTGGTAAAACCGAAAGTGTTACATTCAAAGGAGCCAACAATGCTGATGTTCAGATGTTTATCAATTATCCACCTGATTACGACCCGAACAAGAAATATCCTTTGGTGGTGATGATCCATGGTGGTCCGCACAGTGCTTTCGGCGACACCTGGCATTACCGCTGGAACAGTCAGCTTTTTTCGGCACCCGGATACATCTCCATCCTGCCCAATTTTCATGGTTCCACAGGCTTCGGGCAGGATTTCGCCATCAGTATTCATGGAGAACACGCCAACAAACCTTTTCAGGATATTATGAATGCGGCGGATTACATGATCGACAAAGGCTTGGTTGACCCAAAGCGCATGGCTGCTACCGGCGGAAGTTACGGTGGTTACATGGTGAGCTGGATTGCAGGACATACCGATCGATTTGCATGCCTCATTAACCATGCAGGGGTTTACGATTTGCATTTACAGTTTGCATCCGACTATGGAGCTAACCGTTCGTTCCAATACGGAGGTTCACCCTGGGAAAACATGGCCATTATGAACAGTCAGAATCCATCGCAGTTTGCACATAATTTCAAAACCCCGATGTTGGTGATTCATGGCGAACTCGATTACCGCGTACCCGTTGCCCACGGCTTTCTGGTGTACAGCATCTACAAAAGCATGGGACTCGACGCACGACTCGTATATTATCCCAATGAAAACCATTGGATACTCACGCCGCAGAATTCGGTGTACTGGTACAAGGAAGTACATGACTGGTTTGAGCGATATCTGAAAAAATAAGCTGAATTGGAGTATAATTACAATTTTACCCTGATTAAAGTGAGCCATTTGTTGAGAGCGCACTCATGGGATTGATGCCAATTCCGACAAAGAGAGCCACTTGTTAAAAAACACCATGCTCGATTACTAACAGCCTGGTATCTTTGAGATAAAAAGATGTCATTAATTTAACTATGCGCGCTTTTTTTACAGATGTGAACGTTTTAATTTCAGTTGTCAGTTGCGCTTTCAACTGCTTCTCGATTCACAAATGGCGACTTGACTCTTAAAAAATCAGATACATCGCAACAATATGGCTCACCAGTCCGAGCAACACAAACACATGAAAAACGGCATGGGAAAATTCCCTTTTTGCAAATGCATAAATAAAGGACCCTGTGATGTAAAAAATACCGCCTGCAAGAAGCCAGTACAATGAATCGACACAATTTTGATCCATGGCAACACTTATGAGCGGTTTTGCAGCAATAAAAACTACCATTCCCATCAGTACATACGAAAATGTTTTGAAGTGATCGTTTTTTTTCATCTTCCTGAAATTCAGCCCAATACCAACAAAGGCAATCACCCATACCAATATAAACAGACCCCACCCCCAAAAACCTTCGTTTCTCAGCAATATCAGGGTGAAAGGGGTATAACTTGAAGCGATTAAAAGGTAGATACTTCCGTGATCAAAATGCCGTACAAATGCTTTCAATTCAGGATTTTTGATATAATGATACATGGTAGATGATACCATGCATGTCAACATGCCAAAAGAAAACAGGGCATAGGAAAAAACCGCCCATCCATTTCCGGCATCTACAGCCTTTTTAATCAGCACTATTGCACTTGCGATAACTATCAAAACTCCAAAAGCATGGGTAAGATAATTGGCTTTTTCTTCGCGGGGGGAGTAAATTTTGGTATTTGACATTTTAAATCATGCAAGATATTTAAGACATTTTATGACATTTAAGAAAATACTTTCTAATTAAGATGCGGTCACTTACACCTTTAATCTGCGCCACATAGGCACAGCAAGGTTTTTCAGTGTGTCTTTCGAATTAACAAAAGAGACTGAAAAACCTTTACCTTTGTGTTGATGTAGGGGTATTAATTGCTGAATAGCTCAGAACTGATCGGCATTCATTACTTTAACCCAGGCATTTACAAAATCCTGTACAAATTTCTCCCGGTTATCGTCCTGTGCATAAAATTCGGCATATGCCCTGAGCACCGAATTGGAACCAAACACCAGATCGACGCGGGTGGAAACCCATTTCACTGCACCAGATTTACGATCAATAATATGATAGTAATCATCGGTAATTGCCTGCCAGCGATTGTTCATATCGGATAGATTCACAAAGAAATCGTTGGTTAGTTGGCCAGGGCGGTTAGTAAACATGCCCAGCGGACTGCCGCCATAATTGGTACCGAGCACACGCATACCACCTACCAGCACGGTCATCTCCGGGGCAGTCAGACCCATCAGTTGTGCGCGGTCGAGCAACAATTCTTCGGGTTTAACTGTGTAATCCTTCTTCACCCAGTTGCGGAAGCCATCATGCAAAGGCTCTAACACATTCATTGATTCGGAATCGGTCATAGCATCGGTAGCATCACCGCGACCCGGCATAAAGGGCACTTTCACATCCCATCCTGCATCTTTGGCAGCCTTCTCGACGGCTGCCGTACCACCCAGAACAATCAGGTCGGCCAGGCTCACCTGCTTTGGCAGGCCTGCACGAATCTCTTCGAGCTTCGACAGCACCTTTGCTAATCTTTCAGGCTCGTTGGCAACCCAGTCCTTTTGCGGTGCCAGTCTGATACGCGCTCCGTTGGCACCTCCGCGATAATCGGAACAACGGAATGTACGCGCGCTGTCCCACGCAGTATTAATTAATTCGGCTTTGCTGAGCCCACTGTTAAGCAACAAAGCTTTGAGTTCAGTAATTTCAGATTCGGAAAGGGTATAATCAACTGCTGGCACAGGATCCTGCCAAATCAGGTCTTCGGCAGGCACATCAGCTCCCAGATAACGGGTTTTTGGTCCCATATCGCGGTGAGTAAGTTTAAACCAGGCACGTGCAAAAGTATCAGCAAAATAATCCGTATCTTTATAAAAGCATTCCGAGATTTTGCGGTATTCGGGGTCCATTTTCAAAGCCATATCGGCATCGGTCATGATAGGATTTCGCCGCACACCCGGAATATGGGCATCAAAAGGCATATCTTCCTGTTTGATATTCACGGGTTCCCATTGCCACGCCCCGGCCGGACTCTTGGTCAGATTCCATTCGTAGGTAAGCAAAAGGTAAAAATAGTCGTGATTCCAGCGATTCGGATTCGTTGTCCACGCACCTTCCAGTCCGCTCGTAACGGTATGTTCAGCATTGCCTTTCCCTTCGGGATTCATCCATCCAAAGCCCTGATGTTCGATGGGTGCTTCTTCGGGACTCGGGCCCAGTTTGGCAGCATTACCATTGCCATGCGCCTTACCTACAGTATGTCCACCGGCAGTTAGAGCTACTGTTTCCTCGTCATTCATTCCCATACGTTTGAAAGTCAGGCGCACATCGTGGGCAGTACGTATCGGATCGGGTTTTCCGTCGACACCTTCAGGATTCACATAAATGAGCCCCATTTGTACCGCAGCCAGCGGATTTTCGAGCGATTCGCGGTTTGCATCGTCGGAATAGCGGTTTTTGGTAGGAGCCAACCACTCTTTCTCTGCCCCCCAGAAAATATCCTTTTCGGGATGCCAGATATCAGTGCGACCACCCCCGAATCCGAACGTGCGGAAGCCCATCGATTCGTAAGCCATATTTCCAGCCAGGATAAACAAATCGGCCCACGAAAGGCTGTTGCCATATTTCTTTTTGATTGGCCACAACAGGCGGCGTGCTTTATCGAGATTGGCATTATCGGGCCAGCTGTTCAGTGGTGCAAAACGCAGATTGCCGGTATTGCTACCTCCTCGACCATCGGCAATGCGGTAAGTGCCGGCGCTGTGCCAGGCCATTCGAATCATCAGTCCGCCATAATGACCCCAGTCGGCCGGCCACCAAGCCTGACTTTCGGTCATCAGTTGCTTTAAGTCTGTCTTTACAGCTTCCAAATCCAGCTTAAGAAAAGCTTCGCGGTAATCAAAATCCGGACCCAGCGGATTAGTCTTAGTGTCGTGCTGATGCAGAATGTCTAAATTCAGTGCATTGGGCCACCAGCTCATCACCGAACTGCTTGATTCGGTGTTTGCGCCGTGCATTACAGGGCATTTTCCTTGTTTTTGTGCGTCCATAGCTACATTGTTTTATTGTTATTATAGTCCGATTTTGAGCCGGGATAAATGAAACTTTTCAAAGATAGGAAAAAATTCTTTATAACTTCACTCCGTTAACTAACCCCAAAATTATTCATTGTAGCAGAAGCCGCTCCCGGGTATCTGTTGTTCAGCCTTGGGTGAAGGAATGGCTTGAATCATGCCCAAAAAGTTGCTCAGTCGATGCAACATCTGTCTGGATTTTTTTTCACTTATGGCTTCTTTGGTCATCACAATAATTAAGTTTATTCACTCCAACGGCTTAATGCCCAACTGCCTGTATGTTTCGCGCATAGCTTCTTCGTTGTCGGTGATTAGCAAAAGAGAATCGCCTTTCTCGAGGTGGGTGTTGCCGCGGGGAATGAAGTAGCGTCCCTGTCGCTTGACCATTACCACGAGGGTGTTGTCGGGGAGGTTGACCTGCATGAGGCGGCTGCCGTTTTTGAGGACGTTATCGTCGACAGTAATTTCGCATGTAGCCGATTTGATATCATCGGAAAATTCGACTTCGAACTCTTTCATTTTGCGGCGTTTTGGTGTTTTGATGGAGAGTTTCAGCCAGTCGGCCATGAGCGAAACGGTGGTACCCTGCAACATCAGCGAGAGGATGGTAATAAAAAACACAATATTAAACATCATCTTAGCCTGGGGAATATCGCTGATCCAGGGATAAGTGGCAAAAATGATAGGTACTGCTCCACGCAATCCAACCCACGAAGTAAACAAACGAGCCCTGAACGACAAGTTCTTGAATGGCAGGAAGGTGAGCAAAACAGTGAGAGGCCGTGAAATCATGATCAGGAACAATCCTACAATGACTCCCACACCGGCAATAGGCAGCAATTCGTTGGGATTAACAAGCAGACCCAACGCTAGGAACATGATGATCTGAAATAACCATGTCAATCCATCGAAAAATCGCATGGTGCTACGTCTGTGCACAACGCGCTGATTTCCAATAATTAGCCCACCCACATAAACAGCCAGATAACCATTTCCACCGATGAAGCTGGTGAAGCCAAACAAGAAAAACATGATGGTAAGCATCAGCACCGAATACAACGCGTCATTGTCGAGATTGATACTATTAGTGATTTTTACAGCCAGTTTACCCAAAAGATATCCAGCCAACGCCCCGAAAAGCAACTGTTGCACAAACTTGATGAGCATCACCCATCCACTGACATCCGGTGTATTGAAAAGTTGCAGCATCACAATGGTGATCATAAAAGCCATGGGGTCGTTACTACCACTTTCGAGTTCAAGCAAGGGACGCAAATTTTCCTTGAGACTGAGATTTTTTGAACGCAGGATGGAGAAAACTGATGCTGAATCGGTTGAAGACATGATGCCGGCTAACAGTAACGACTCAATCAGTGTAAAAGTGACGCTTTGCAATACGTTGTTGGTAAGCCAGTAAATAAACAACCCGGTAATACCTGCCGTTAGTAACACCCCGATTGTCGCCATGAGAATTCCCTGGGTGGCTATGGGCTTAAGTTCGCTGATGCGGGTATCGAGCCCACCGGAGAAGAGGATTATATTCAATGCGATAATCCCGATATATTGAGCAACATCAGGCGAGCTAAACTGAATACCCAAACCACCACTGCCTGAGCCAATGCCTATCAAAAGAAAAATCAACAGGGTAGGCACACCAAAACGGTATCCGGTTTTTCCTGCCAACAAACTGAAAAAGAGCAATATGGAACCAATCAACAAAAACAATTCGAAACTGATAGACATAGGCAAGCTGCTTTTTGCTTTTTGCAAAGATAATAATTTGGCGATGAGAATCAGTATAACATGATGTTTTTTTTGGGGTCGGTAAAATAAATTTTCAGCAAAATGGTGTCAGGGGTTTGTAAAATAAAAAAAACGATGTATATTTGCAGCCGCTAAAACTTTTCAGGCGCTATAGCTCAGTTGGTAGAGCAAAGGACTGAAAATCCTTGTGTCCCCGGTTCGATTCCTGGTGGCGCCACTTTCGAAGAGTCTGATTTTAATCAGGCTCTTTTTCGTTTTGTCAGTTGATGAAACACTCTGAAATTTCACAATGGCATTTCACTATCAACTCTACAAAAATGCCCCACCTGCTTTCCAATCATTTTGTTACAATTTCAATCAAAAAAGTATATTTACATGCATATGAACTGATTTACCAAACACTACTTCTGAAAAATTGCTATTTTTGCGGCTCATGCTACGGTTAACTTATTTTATTACATCTCATGAGAAAACTTACAACTGCTTTTCTGATTTTTCTGACGATTATTCCCTTACTCAACGCTCAGCGTCGTGTCGAACGCATGGATCGCGGTATCGTGGCCATTCCAAAATCATCTTCACAAATATATGTCTCGTGGCGACATTTTGCCACCGACCCCGACGATATTGCATACAATCTTTACTACAAAACCACTTCGACCGGCACGGAAGTGAAGCTTAACAGTTCGCCTATCAGCAACAGCACCAACTTTTTGGCTAACCTGAGCACTTCATCTTCTGTTTATATTTTTTCAGTGAAAAGTGTGCATCAGGGAATCGAAAAAGATGAACCGGGCAGTTTTACCTTACCCCGAAACACCATAGCAAGTCGTATAGTGCATGATTTCAATTTTCATCCGTTGCCGGCAGGACATCCTACCATGATGATGAAGTTTTGCTGGCCTGCCGACCTTGATGGCGACAGAAAATTTGATTTCGTGCTTGATCGTCAGAATTACGGAGCAGTCTCGGAAGATGGCGAAGGCGGTACAACCGATTACCCTTCACCCAAAGTGGAGGCATATAAAAGCGATGGCACTTTCATGTGGCGCATCGACATGGGTATGAATATCAAAATATGTAATGGTCACAACGATATGGTTACTGCCTTCGATATGGATGGTGATGGCAAGGCTGAAGTGCTGATGGCTGTTTCGGAAGGAACCACATTTGCTGATGGCAAAGTAATAACCGGGACAAACGGTCAGGTTACCAATTACAGTTCTTTGCCCGGCTCAGCACCTCAATGGCTTTCGATTGTTAACGGCGAAACCGGAGTTGAAATTGACCGGGTACCATTACCCTTTTTCAACGACCTGATTACCACCCGTACTGACAGTTGGAAAGAAATGGGCGGCCATTTCGTTATTGCTTATCTCGATGGCATCCGCCCTTCGCTCATTTATCAATATAAAAACCGTGCTGCAAACGGCAATTTTCAGGGAGCAATTTCGGCATGGAATTTTAGAAATGGTTCATTGCAACAGGTTTGGGCCACCCGAAACGGAGGCGCCGACTTTCATCAGGTTCGCGTTGCCGATATCGATGGTGATGGACGTGATAATTTTGCAGAGGGAGGTTTTGTTCTCAAATTCGACGGTTCCATCATGAATCATCATCAGGATGTTGTTCATGGCGACCGGCATATGCTTGGCGATATCGACCCTGATCGTCCCGGACTTGAACATTTTGTAATTCAGCAAAATAACCCGAAAACCCTGGGCATGGGAATTTTTGATGCCCGAACCGGCGAAATGATTAAAGGAATATATCAATCATCAGTTGGTGATGTAGGGAGAGGAATTTGTGCGGCATTTGACCCCACACGCAGAGGCCTGCAATTCTGGTCGACCATGTTTAGCTATGCCATGTACGATAGTAAAGGCAACCAAATACCCAATGCCCTGGGCAATTTTCCGGCTGAAGCCGTATGGTGGGGCCCTGATATGGCCAGATGGGCACTGAATGGAGTGAACAGTTCCGGCTCGAATGTAGCTTTTCACAAATTCAACAGTTCAACTTTGCGGATGGACAGGGATTTACCCAACCTATACAACGAAAACAATGGCAATGGTGCTTATTATTTCGCTGCCGCTTTTGGCGCAAGAGCTGCATTCTGGGGCGACCTGATTGGTGATTGGCGTGAAGAAATGATTTTTGTACGTAGCAATCACACCGGATTTGTGGTTTTATCCACCTGGGAGCAAACCAATATACGACAATATCACCTGATGCAAAACCCTGCCTATCGTGGACAAACCACTGCACGCGGATACTACCAGACACCCGATGTCGATTTTTATATGGCCGCCGACATGCCCCAACCTCCGGTGGCACCGGTGCAGCAGGCTGATATATATTTTACTTCTGCCGGATGGATTGATGGCAATGAGCTACCCGCTTCTTATGCTGATGGAAAAAGCATCATGTATGATATTCGAGGCGGAAATAGCACCATCAACTTGTCGTCGAATATGTCACCTTCAAGATTGTATCTGATGAATCCGAAGGGCAGCAATTATTCTTTCGGAGGAAACGGAAAATTCAGTGGAAACATGGATTTGATTAAGTCGCTGCAGGGAACAGTATATTTCAACAATCAAAACGACTTTACTGGGAAAACCCGTATTTCGGAAGGGAAATTAGTTGTTTCGGGAATTTATGCAAGCCCGGTGCAACTCGATGCCAGGGGCATCATTGCCGGTAATGCCACTTTGCTGGGAGGCATAATTTTGGAAAAAGGGCTGAACAGGGAGGGCGCCAGGATTGAACCCGGACCTGAAAACACAACCGGCACCATGACCATCACCGGAAATCTAACGCTAACAGGTAGAAATAATCTGGCATTCAAATGCGATCAAACCAAGGTACAACCAGCTTCAAAACTGAATATCGAGGGTGATTTTACGGTTGTTGGCACTAATAACTGCATTATCATACAACCTTTGACCGTAATTCAGGAAGGAAGTATGACCCTGATTACATTCACCGGAAACAGCAATGTTACCGCATCAACCTTCACAGTTATTGGACTCGAAGGGATTCCATACACTTTAAAGGTTGAGAACAAATCGGTCATTATCGACATACAGCAATCGCGTTCGGCAGCACTGGTCAACTGGATGGGCAGTCAGAGTGCTGTTTGGGATTTCAAAACTACTAATTTCAACTTTGGGGGTATCCCCGGAATATTTGTACCTGGCGACTCCATTACCTTCGCCGATAATGCCATACGTAAAACCATCACCATTTCCGAAACAATGCCAGTGAGTGCAATGACATTCGACAACAACTCTGATTATATTATTCAGGGTCAGGGTGTAATCAGTGGAACCGGTGGTTTGAAAAAATCCGGAAGTGGCAGATTATCAATTCAGAATTCAGAAAACACTTTCACCGGAAAGGTGGAGGTTGATGGTGGAATTCTGGAAGTTACATCACTCAAAGATGGAGGATTACCCAGTTCCATTGGAGCATCGGGTTCGGCTGCCGCTAACTGGATTATGCGCAATGCCACCCTGCAAACCCGCGCTCAAATGTCGACCAACCGCAGCATGCAGGTATCGGGCACATTGACCGTAAACAACCCGAACACGAACAACAGCGTCCTTATCAGCGGCAATATTCAGGGCACTAATGCTACACTCGAAGTGAATGGAACAGGTACACTCACATTGCAGGGAAACAATACCCTGAGTCAGGTAAATGTCAACAATGGCTTGCTTTTACTTGGTTCGGCCGATGGAAACCGCTTTGCGATGGGCAATGCGAAAATCAGACTAAACGGGGGTACATTCAGGATGTTCGATATCAACACTACCTCGAATACCGGATCTTTCGGCAATGAAGTTGAAGTACCTGAAGGGAAAATTGCCCGCTGGGATTTACCTTCACGCTGGGGAATAACATCCAGACTTACAGGAGCAGGTCAATTGCAGGTACAAATACCTTTTGTACGTTCCGACCTCAACGGCGATTGGTCGCAATTCAGTGGCAGAATCAATTTTACGGGTCGTGATGTGCGCATGAACAGCGCCACATCGCGTAATATTCCGCTGGCAGAAGTTAATCTGGGCGAAGGCACGTTTCTAATGGTTGCCTCGAACGGCAGCACCGAATCATCTGCCGGACAAACATTTACTTTGGGGGCTTTAAGCGGAAGTGGTGGAATTTCGGGTCGTAACTCGCTAATTGTAGGTGCCAGAAACAGCAGCACTACCTACACTGGTATTATCAACAGCGGATCAGGGTTCCTAACTAAAAGAGGCACAGGTACACTCACTCTATCGGGAGCCAACCTTTACACAGGCGGAACAATGTTGGAAGCAGGCCGGCTGAATGCAACCAACACCACGGGCAGTGCCACAGGTACTGGAGCGGTTACGGTGAGTACAGGAGCAACACTTGCCGGCACAGGAACCATTTCAGGTACAGTGCTGGTTCAATCGGGAGCAGTACTAACAGCTGGTTTATCGGATACAGGCACAGGTAACCTGAAACTGGGTTCCAACCTGACACTGCGGTCAGGGTCAAAGCTGCTAATCAAAACCAACAATACACTCAACGATCAAATCACCATAACCGGAACGATCGACATTAACGGCAGCATCCTGGAAATGAGAAACATGGGTTTGCCCTATACCGTTGGGAGAACATACACGATTTTCACAGCCGCAGGCATAGTAACAGGTAGTTTTGAAAGGATTGAACCTACTGTTCCCGGAGAGGGCCTCGCCTGGGATACCACACGCCTGTCAGAAGGAATTATAACCGTGACCAATGCCACAAGTATAACCCGGACAATTTCAGCTCAAGTTATTGTTTACCCAACAATTACAAGCCATTTGGTGAATATAACAAACCAACGTGGTGATGAAACACTAAACATTGAATTGCGATCGCTAACAGGCAGTCTGCTGCACAAAGAAAAAATGTATCAGCGCAATCACAGCTTCGACATCAGTAATTTTACATCTGGTTGCTATATCCTGTTTATCAGCGATGGCGTATCAGAACATATAAGCTATATTATTAAGAAATAAGCAGATAACTCAGCGTGTCATCGCTTCAATCATCTCTCTGAACCAGCGGCTTTCGACTTGCTTCAACAGTGTTCGGTAAGCATCAACTGAAGCAAGTTCGGGTGTCAGTTGTATGCCTTTTACAGGAGCAAAACGGGCACTGTAGCGGATATTATCCTGATTGTCGGTAAGAACAATATCGCCCTTCAACTCGGTGGTGTACATACCATTCACCCTACTCAGAATTTTGGTGTCGGCTTCGATGTAAGCGATGAAGTCGGCGTCTTGTTTATCAGCAATGGTAAATCCTGCTACGCGGGTCAGACTAATGAATATCTTCGACAGCACACTTTCATGAAAATCCCTGCCTGTGATGCGCTCATCAACTACGAAACAAACAGATGGACGACGTATGGTAACCGGAATGCTTAATGTCTGAACCGGAATATCGAGAATGGCTTTGCGCACAGTGAAATTGGTGGCTGACTCCTGAATCACCCTGCTTATATCGGGCGTAAGTGTAAGCATCTCATTCGATTTCAGCGATTTGATCATCGGCAGTTTAAAGCGAACCACACCTTCATCATCAGAAATTCTGACAGGCTCGGCAAGGGCCGTTTCGCTGTAATGAGCCAATACCGGAAAGCCAGCTACAGGTATCCCCTTGAACGTTGTCAGTGTAAAGCGCAGCAATTCAGCATCGGGAGTTTTTGAGAACATCAGCTCTAAACTGCTGAAGGGTGCACTTATCTTCAGTGACTGTATCAGCGATGTTGCACGGGCAAAAGACTGAACAACGATATTGGTTTCACCTTCGGGAGTTATTGCGATGATGGGTTCGTGCAAATATAGTTTAACTGCATCTATCGTTCTGGCATACATCACAATTGCCGTTTTTACATCACCCTGGTTGTGAGCATACACTGCCTGATTGTAGTACGACAAAGCAATGGAGGTGGCGTCCTGCTTCTTCTTTTCCTGTAGCTGATAATAACGTGTTTTTGAAAGCCTGTAGAGCACCCAGTAGTTTTTCTTATCCTGCCAGGCATCAACCACCTCATACCCCTCCAAATCGGCAATTATTCTTGTTCTGATAAGCGAACTGAACTCATCTTTCAGCTGATCATTCTTCACCAGCGTAACTAACACATTCGACGAAAAAATTTCGACCGAAATACCCGAGGCCAGTTCATTCAGGGCATCCTTTCTTGCATGCTCAATGTGGGTACTTTTCCTTTTATCGATACGCGACGAACCTACGCCCATGAAATAATCAGGATCGGAAACGAGGGTATTCACCCAGGCGGGAGGCGGAGTTTTCTTTCGCAGGAAACAGGAGTTTGCCTCTCCCGCCGGCAACAGCAGTACAACCAGCAACAAAACCCTGACAGCCAACATGAATCCGATGTGTTTAATTTTCAGGGTCATAGGCATTGATTTTTTTGAAAATCACTGTGCCGGCCGTTGCAGCAAACTGGCTCTCAAATGCTTTTTTGTCGGTGAGGGCTTGTCGCGTTTCAAACATCGACCTCAATGCCCTGATGCGCGTTTGATCGGTGTACATTGTATCCTTCAGGGCAACGCCCCATTCGCCGGGAAACAGCAATCTGTAGTCGTAGTCACTTTTGGCATAGCGCACCTGGTCGCTGTAATTTTGTTCCAACCGCTCGAAAGCTATTATCACTCCATCGCTAACCCGAACATATTCGAATTGCAGACTGATATTTGCCCTGCAACTCTGTTCATATTCGCTGTAAGTTACTTTGCGGTATTTCACCTTATCGTCCTTATCGACATACTGTAAATATGCTTTTCTCTCTTCAGGGCGCGAAAGTGAAGTGGAATAGTGTGAATTAGTGATGGTAGCTGAAAGATAAACCCTGACCGGAAGTATAAGACTGGCATCGAAAGGCACACCGGCGGCAAGCGCTCTTCTTTGCTCAGCAAGCATATCCTGAAGGTAATTCAGAGATACAAGCTTCAAAAAAGGATTCCTGCTTCGTTCGAACTCCGTTTTTACAGAAGCCCCGAGATTTGCAGCCAGAAACGGATACTGACTGCCATTGATAACAGGTTGTAAAGCAATGGTAAGCAAGGCCTGATACAAAGCTTCACGCTGAAGCAGCAACACATCCTTGTAAGCTTCATCAATACTTACAAGACGTGTGAAATCAAGATAAGCCGAACGATACATCCGTGCTTCCAGCTTCTTTTTTCCAAGCCTGTAAATGGGCTCACAACGGGTAAACTTCAGGAATTCTGAAGCACGCTCATAAGATGAATTAAGCTTTACAACTTCGCTGAAAAGGCTTTCTGCTTCTGCAAACTTATCCTCATTCATCAACGTTACCGCCAGGGTGTAGGTCTTACGCAGATGCCTGGTGCTCGCTTCTTCGTACTGACCGATGGTTTGCAGTGGTATATCAATATCGACCCGAAAGATGGAAGCCCGCTGTTGGAGGGTTTTCAGTTCCTGAAAATATCGCACAACCAAATCATCATTCAATGAGCCATATGCTTCGCTGATTTTTAACTCAAGCGCATCGGCATACCTTTTCGATGCACGCAATAAACCAATGCGTGCTTCCTCATTACCAGTATTTTTTTTTCCAAGTGACAAAAAATACTGGTCAACAGCCAACCGGAACATCTCAGCCTGCTCGTATTTCAACCCTGCACGCGAAAATTTTACCGATGCGCAATTACTGAAAAACAGCATCATAACCGATGCTGTCAGTATTGTAATCAAAAAAAGCCGACCGCACCTCATGTTTCGATTTTACTCGTTGCCAAATTTGCTCATTTCACTGTCGAAAACCTCTCTGAACTTTTTGTAATTGTAACTGGTTTTTATAGCTTCGTTCATTGCCAGGGCATTTTCCATCGACTCAATCAGGTCTTTCGAATTTTGCTCCAGACAAACGTAATACTTATAAAGCCCTTTTTTGGTAATTGTCATTTTTTCGCAGATAATCACTGCCTTATATAAATTCTGATTCACCACTTCCCGCAGCAGACTTTCATATACCCTGGTAATGTTTTCGCGTGTACCCAGGTTGGTGGTTTTAACGTAATTGTCAGTTACCGATTTTACGGTGGTATTGATGGTAGCTGCCAAACCTGCTCTTGCTTCGCTGATGGCTTTCTTTTTGGCGGTCATTTGATCCTTGCTTTCGCCGATGGCCGAAAAGCGCAATGCTTTGCTCGAACTTTCATACTTTTTTCCTACACAAAGGCTCTCAACCTCGACCTCACCCATCTCCTGTACTGAAAGCGGTTTTGGTCCACCACATGAACAAAAAATTAAACCAATAATAACCAAACCAATGGTAAAAGATAATTTTGAAACATGACTTTTTTTCATAACTGTATTATATTTTCAGAATTTTCAAAAACAAACCGAATGGTGAAAACGCGTCAAAGATAATAATAAAATGATATAAATTGCATGAAAAACCCGATTTTTCTTATCTTTGTAGCTACGAAAAATAAACCATGTTTTAATTAAAAAAAACGATTTGCAATGATAAAAAAAACGATCATTCTGTTTACAATTTTAGTTGCAGTTTCAGGTCTGAGAGCCGACGAAGGTATGTGGATGCTTCCCTACATCGAAAAACTAAACATCAAGAAGATGCAGGGTATGGGATGTACGCTGAGTGCTGAAGAAATATACAGCGAATCGAATGTAAGTCTGAAAGATGCTGTAATTCACTTTGGCAGTGGCTGTACGGGTGTTGTTGTTTCTGATCAGGGCTTAATTTTCACCAATCATCATTGTGGCTATAGCGCCATTCAACAACTGAGTGCTGTGGGCAGTAATTATCTGCGCGATGGCTATGCTGCGAAAGCGCTGAAAGATGAGCTTCATGCTCCCAATCTGACTGTACGCTTTCTGGTTAGCATTACTGATGTAACCGACAGGGTGATGCATGCACTAAGTAACGATATGGAAATAAAGTTGCGCAATGCAACACAGGATTCAATAGTGGATGTAATTAAAAAAGAATTTTCGGAAGGAAACGATTATATCGTCAATGTGCGCTCTTTTTACTCGGGCAATCAGTTTTATGTTTTTGTTCATGAAGAATTCAAAGACATCAGATTGGCCTATACCCCACCCCATGCCATTGGTAAGTTTGGTGGCGACACCGACAACTGGATGTGGCCACGCCATACCGGTGACTTTGCGGCATTCAGGATTTATGCCGATGCAAATGGCAAACCAGCAGCTTACTCGCCCGATAATGTGCCTTACAAACCCCGCAGGCATGCTGCAATTACCCATGAAGGTGTACAGCCGGGCGACTTCACCATGATTATCGGCTACCCGGGAAGCACCTCGCGCTACCTGACCTCATGGGGTATCCGCAACCGCACCGACGCTGTAAACCGTGCCCGCATCGATGTGCGCGGTGCCCGGCAAGATGTTTGGAAGTCGTTCATGCAAAACAACGAAGCCATCAACATAGCCTATGCCAGCAAATATGCACGCAGTTCGAACCATTGGAAAAACAGCATCGGGATGAATAAAGCGCTGAAGAAACTGGGTGTTCCCGAACGTAAAAGATACGAAGAGCGTGTTTTTGCCGACTGGGTGAATCAGGAAAAAAGCCGGCGTATTACTTATGGCAAGGTGCTCGAAACAATTGAAAAAAAGAATAATGCAATTTTCCCTGCATTATATGCCAGCAATTACTACAGGGAAGCTTTGGTTGCCGGTGTCGAAATGCCGAGAATAGCCAGAGAAGTAGCCAAACTGCTGAACATGAAAATCAGCAACGACTCAATCCTGAAAAGTGCCGAAAAACTGTACAAAGATTATTACGAAGAAGTGGATATTGCCACTTTCAGTGTAATGCTTGAAACATACCGCAAATATGTTGAACCGCAGTATCTTCCAGCTTTCTATCAGGTAATTGATAAAAAATACAAAGGAAATTACCAGCGCTTCACCAACAACATTTTCCGGAAATCGGCATTTAGTTCGTTCAACAAATTCGGGAAAAGCCTGCGTTCAGGAAAAATCAACACCGAAAGAGATCCTGCATTGCGCTTTCAAAAAGAGGTGGAGAATTTCCTGCGTTCGATTATCACCGATGAGTATAACGAACAAATCGACATACTTCGCAATGCTGAACGGTTGTACGAAGCCGGTTTGATTGAAATGAATAATGCACGTGGCAATGTGCGCTATCCCGATGCCAATTCTACCATGAGGCTGACCTATGGAACGGTTGGTGGTTATCAACCTGCCGATGCCGTTACTTACAGCCACATCACAACAACCCTGGGGGTGTTACAGAAAGAAATTCCCGGAGATATGGAATTTGATGTTCCGGCCAATTTAAAAAACGCCATTCTTGAAAAAAACTTTGGACGTTTTGCCGACAAACATACAGGCGAAATGGTGGTTAATTTCCTCAGCGACAATGATATTACCGGAGGCAATTCGGGCAGTCCCATCTTTAATGGCAAAGGTGAACTGCTCGGACTTGCATTCGACGGCAACTGGGAGGCCATGAGTGGCGATATTGTTTTTGAACCCGAATTGCAGAAAACTATCAATGTGGATGTTCGATACATGATGTTCATCATGGCTATTTCGGAAGGCACTGAAAGATTGATGAAAGAATTGCAGCAGTATTAAATTGCTTTTTTGCTTTCAAAACCACTGCCTCATCAAATTTCTCTAATTGTAAGTACTTAAATGACACAAATGCGAATACTCACCATCTTTTTAATGCTGGCCGGCATCAATGCAATTGTTGATGCCCGCCCTGAGAATCTGCTTTTTGAGCCTTTTCATCTGAACGACAAACTGCCATCAAACTCTGTGAACAGATTGTATCACGACAAAGAAGGTTTTTTGTGGCTTGGAACTAAAGACGGACTTTGCCGATTTGATGGCTACGACATCAAAGTGTTCAGATCAAGTGCTATAACACCCGGCAAACTGAGAAACAATGATATCAATTTTATCAGTGAAGATCAGTTTAACCGCATTTGGGTAGGAACTTTCGAAGGTATCAATATCATCGATAAACACAACTTCTCGGTAACCGATCTCAAAATTCCCTACCTGCAAAACGACCGTATCAACTACATCCTCAACGACAGGCAGGGAATGATGTGGGTGGCAACTACAAGTTATGGTGTACTTCGTGTTGACCCCAAAACTAAAAACTATGTACGCTATTCTTCTGATTCCGACTCAGCCATCAAACTAAAAAAAAATTCCGTTACACAGGTTTTTGAGGATAAAGAGGGTCGCATCTGGTTGGCTCTTTGGAACGGTGGTCTCAGTTACATCGACCCGGTTAAAAACACAATTACCCACGCACCGGCTATGGGTAGCAAAAATAATCCTTTCCGCATTTTTCAGGATTCGAAGGGCGAATACTGGGTTTGTAGTTGGGGCGATGGCATTTTTAAAATTGAATTCGACGAGCAAAAACAAATCAGGATTAAACCGGTGCCACTTTCGCCCAAATCTGAAAAGGTGATCGATGAAATTGTGTACAGCATCACTGAAGATAAATACGGTAGAATCTGGCTCGTAACATTTTCAGGACTGGATGTACTCGAAAAAGACGAAAATGGTCAGTATATCGTTTACAATGGCAATAAGCTTTTCGATGAAGAAGCAACAGAGTTATTCCACGCAATCATCAGAGACAACCACGACAATCTATGGCTTGGATCGGTTGGCGAAGGTGCTTTTCAAATGGATTTCAATAGATTACCCATACGCAATTTTACGCTGAATGACTTAAAACGGTACAACGCACAACCTTATGTGACCCGCATTTGTGAGACCATCAACAACGAACTATTTTTGGTTATCAACCGTGTCGGATTATTTCATTTTAACATCAATACGCAGGCCATCACCCGACCAACCGACCCAATATTGAGAAAACTAAAAAGCATTATTTCCGTCATTTATCACCGGCACTCGGGCGAGCTATGGATTAGCAACGAAGGCGACAAAGAGGTACATGTTTTCAAGGTTGACGGGAGCAATCTCACTCACAAAGAAACACTTAGTATACCTGACCCCAGTTATACGACCGATAATTCGGTGACTTTTAAGCAGGACGACCGCTCGGGAAATGTTTGGATTGGTACCATCAACGGCCTTTATCTAAAACACAGGGGAGAACAAATCAGACTGATTGATGAAAATCTGCATCATATCAACGATATCAAAATCGACCTGAAAGGCAGGATATGGGTTGGTACCGACAAAGATGGCCTGTATTGTTTACAGACGGATAAGGCTTCCCCTTCGGGATATTCGAAAAGAAAAATCAGTTTGAAAATTAATAATTACGAGAGCGTGAGTGTGCAAAGCATACTCTGTCGTAAAAACGGAAACTTGTTTGTTGCAACCAAAGAAGGAGGTCTGTTTGTTTACGATGCTGTAAGCGGTATAGCGGAAGACATCAGTAGTGTTTACGGAATATCTGAAGAAGGATTTTTAGACATCACAGAAGACAACCTTGGAAACATCTGGCTTACTACTTTGAAAAGGATTATTCGCTATAATCCTGAAACTCACGCTTCAACCTATTACTCAACGAGCGATGGCATTCTTGTCAGCGCCTTCTTTAAAAACGCATTAGTAAAACTCAACTCGGGTGAAATACTTTTTGGTGGCAACAATGGACTTTGCTTGTTCAGCACCGATGTACAGGCCTTTAATTCAAGGGCTTCGAACATCATTGTAAGGATTACAGATATCCTTATACAGAATAAATCACTATACGACATTGAGAGCGCAGGAAAATTTGATGCAGAGATGAATAGTGTAATGTTAAAACACAGTGAAAATAGTCTGAGCATCGAATTTAGTGCCCTCGACCATGCGGTTGCAAGTAAAATTCAGTATGCGTACCGCATCTCCGGCATTGATAAAGACTGGAATTATACAGGCAATAACCGCCGGTTTGTGAGTTATTCGAATCTTTCACCAGGCACATACACTTTTCAGGTGAAGGCCAGCGACGAAAACGGTATATGGAGCAATCATATTTCATCGCTCAGGATAACAGTTAAACCACCCCTCTACCAAACATGGTGGGCGCAACTCATATATGTGTTGATTCTCATTATTATCATTTACGTATTGTTTAATGCTATAGCCAACCGAATCCGATTGAGAAACGAACTGAAAATATCGAATATAGAGAAAATAAAAACGGAAGAACTGACTCAGATAAAACTGCGCTACTTTACCAATATTTCACACGAACTGCTCACTCCTTTAACTGTCATCATGCTTCAGATTGAAAGTTTGCAAAAAAGGCTAACAGATTATACTGTTCAATTCGATATCATCAAGGATAATGTGATGCGCTTGAAGCGACTCATCAAACAAATTCTGGTATTCAGAAAAACGGAAAGCGGAAACATGAAGTTACGTGTAATTCAGAGTGATATTGTTGCCTTTGTAAGGAACATCTGTCACTCAAGCTTTAATCCGCAGGTCTCAGAAAAAGAAATACAATTCTCTGTCGACATTCAGTACAGCAGTTATCAGGCATATTTTGACCCTGATAAGCTCGACAAAATCATTTATAACATCCTTTCGAACGCATTCAAATTCACATCCAGAGGAGGTTCAATCGCCGTGAAAATGAGTTTTGTTCCGCGTAACAACGAAGTAATCATGCGTTTATCTGTATCCGATACCGGCGTTGGCATACCCGATCACGATTTGCCACATATCTTCAGAAGATTCTACATCAGCAGCACTTCGGATCAAAGTCAGAGCCACGGCATCGGTTTATCGCTCACACACGATTTACTCGAGATACATCACGGTAAAATTGAAGTGATGAGTCAGGTGGGCGAAGGTTCGGTTTTCACCATCGAAATACCGGTTTCTGAAACAGCATACTCGCAGGAAGAGAAAATGAATGATGAAGAAAATGTATACGATGAAGAAGCCCTGGCTCAGAAAGAACAGGAGGTTGTGACAAGTGATGATGAAATAGCCTCTGATCTGGTATTTAGTATTCTGGTTGTAGAAGACAACAAGGGACTAAACGCACTGATTACCGAGAATTTTGCAGAAAAATACCGGGTTTTCACTGCCGAAAATGGTCTGCAGGGCTTACAAATTGTGAAAGATCAGGAAATTGATTTGATTATCAGCGATGTGATGATGCCCGAGATGGATGGCCTCACCTTCTGCAAAATTATCAAAAACGACCTGAATACCAGTCATATTGCAGTATTGATGCTGACATCTAAAAATTCGGCAGAAGACAGGATTGAATGCTACAATGCAGGAGCCGACGCCTTCATCGCCAAGCCATTCGAAGTGGGAGTACTCAATGCACGTGTGAAGAACCTGATTGGCAAAATACGGCAAAAAGCGGAAACCTTCCAGCATGGTGTTAATATTAACATCTCTTCCATGGAATACAATTCGATCGATGAGGTGTTCCTAAGAACAGCAGTAAATAAAGTTGAAACAAAATTAGCCGATGAAGTCTTCGATTTCGATCAGTTTGCTATCGACATGGCCACCTCCAAATCGACTTTACACCGTAAACTGAAATCGCTCACCGGACTATCACCGGGGGAGTTCATCCGCAATATCCGCATGAAACACGCTGTTCAGATGCTGAACAACAACATAGGCAATATTTCAGAAATTGCCTATGCTGTTGGTTTCAACGACCCCAAATATTTCAGCCGTTGTTTCAAAGCCGAATTTGGCATGACTCCGAAGGAGTGGATGGATCAAAACAGGAAGAAGAAATGATTCGCATTCACCTAATTTCATACATCAACGATTGAGCACCAGCTTTTGCCTTGCAATAGTATTTCCTGATTCCACAACCACGAAATAAACTCCCATCGGTTGTTGAAGTTCAACTTCCTGATTATTTGACAGAATTGGTTCCAAATGAACCAGCTGTCCGGTTAGGTCATAAATTCTTAAAACTGTTTCGGCAGTAATTACTGACTGTAGCTTTATTTTGAATTTTCCTGAAGTAGGATTAGGAAATATTGAAAGAGATGAAGAAATATCCATCAAATCAAATAATCCGTCGAACAGACTTTGATTGGTTGCAATATTTGATCTTGAGGTTACAACTGATGCCTGCCCGCTGCTTTTAATAGTTGCCATGCCCGGAGCTGCTGACTGTACTGACCCCACAGCTTCGATCTGATAATAAACATGACCCGTGGGTGCAGTAAAATCGGTGAACTGGCTGTTATTCCCCGACAATGAACCTATCTGCCGGATATCGGTGCGGCTTGTACCTCTGAATATGTTGTAAGTGGAAACCGGGAAACCCTGATATTGCTCCCAAATTAAATTCCAGGTACTATTAATACCTTGATTGATTGACAAATGCATCGTTTTATGACGATCACTTAATGCCGATTCGGTACCACAGGCATCAACCAAAGCTAACTTGTAACTATTCGATTGTACATCAGGCAACGAGAGGGTATCGACAAAGGAAGAAACGTTTTTATCGGTAATATCCGCAATTTTTGTAAAAGTATTTGCAACATTGGTTTCCTTATAAACCCTGTAAGCCGAAACCGACGGATCAGATGAACGTGTCCAGTTGACAATATTTTTACCCGATGAATTAACACCTACAAAGTCGATTCCCGGTTTATTCGGGGTTGCAATAATCACTTTCATTTTGTCGGTTGAAGAACAACCCCATATATTGGTTATCGTCAGGGTATACTCAGTGGTATTACTTACAGCAGCAAACGGATGGGGTACAGTATCACTGCTTAATCCGGTAGCCGGAGTCCATTGATACCGGAGAATACCAGCTCCCGAATACGATGAGCTAACCGGGCCGAGTTGAACCGGAGTTAAGCATGTAGTAGTTTTATCGGCACCGGCATTTACAGTTGGCAGAGTTACATTTACAATCACCGCATCGCTTGCCGAACAGCCGGCCGAAGAAGTAACAGTTAAAGTATAAGTTGTTGTTACCAAAGGTGAAGCCACCGGATTGGGGATAGTATCGCTACTTAAACCTGCTGAGGGTGTCCACCGATAGCTCAGGGTACCGGTGCTTTTTAAATTGGTATAAAGCTGGTCGAAACTCACCGAATTTCCGCAACTGATGGTTTTGTCGGCACCAACACTAACAAAAGGCTGCGACACATTTACAGTTACAGTAGTATCCGCGAAACAACCATCGGGAGTCGTAACTTCGAGTCGGTAAGTAGTGGTTTTAGCGGGTACAGGTACTTCGGGGTTTGGTTCGTTGGCTAATACCTGCGAACCCGAATACCATCGGTAAGTTAAGCGCTGGCTGCCTGAGTAATTGGTATAAACCGGGCCTAAACGATTACCCTGAGCCGATGTGCCACATATAAATATTTTGGCAGCTCCTGCATGAACATAAAGCGGATTACGTTTAACCGTAATTTGTTGTGAAACAGACTCACCATTGGGAATTGTGACTGTTAAATTGTAAACCGCATGATCAAAGTCATATTCAATATCATCACTATGGGTAAAAACAGGATCGGGCACATTACCGGCACTCAGACCTTTGGATGGAGTCCACTGATAAGTAAATGCTGAAGTTCCGCTGTAGTTGGTTCGAACATATTCCAGTGGAACTGAACCTGCACAACCGAAGGCATTACTACCCACACTCAGTATTTTCAGAGGCTCAACATCAATCATAACCTTGGAAGTATACACTTTGCCCAGATGATTTCGGGTAACAGTATATTCAGTGGGTTGGATAATTGTTGCCACAGGGTTCTTTATCAAAGGATTACTCAGTCCTTCAGCCGGACTCCAGCTGTAGGTATCAGAGCCCGCATCTTCCGCATAATATTTTGCAGCAAATCCGTTTCCCGCAACTACCACCTCAGCATTATATACATCACTACAAGCAAGTTGAACATTCTCAAACTTTTTATCAATTTTCCAGTGATAACCACCGTCGTTCGTTTTAAGAATATAGCTGCTTCCTGATAAAACGGCTGTTATATATCCAATTTGATCTGTTGCAAATGATACTGATTTGAATAAAAGAGAAAACAGTCTGATTCCGTTGGATTTAACTATCGTGCCGTTAGGTTGTTTCGTTTCTTCATACACACTGTCGACATTGAGTTTGGTAAACCCAACGGGAAAACCCATGTGATCATCATAGTGAACATGTCCCAGAGTGGAATTTCCTATCACCACAGCAACGTTGTTATTGATAAAGACACCCGATTTCAGAGGAGGGATTCCATTGTTCATATTCAACGAATCAACTTCGTAACCGATTAAACGGGCAGCCCTTCCACCTGAAAACAGGCAAAGCATATCACCACGCGGATTAGCAATAAAGTCGACAATTCCTTTGGCTGCAGATGAATTCGGAAACATGGTCCATGTTGTTCCACCATCATACGATCTGAAAATACTGCCGGCATCAGTAGCTAAAATGGTTGATTTGCTGATATATTTTATCTTCCCGAACTTAAAATTTCCACCGTTGAAAGTCTTTGTCCATGTTTCTCCGCCATCATCTGTTTTAAAAATTGCAGCATTAAGACTGGTTGCCACACCGTTTAAATGGTCATAAAATGCAATTGATCCGATCGAATAACCAGTATCCAGCACTTTTGCAGACCATGATTTGCCGCCGTCAACAGATTTAAGAATATAACCACCGGTTGCAGCAGCAAAAACAGTTGAATCGTTGGCATAGCAAATACTCTGAATATTGTAACCAACGACACCGGAGGCAGTTTCCCATCCGCCCTCATCAACAGCAATTGCGTTTAACTGAACCAGGCTACCCTGCGCAACGCTTTTATTAAACCCTGCAAAAACTGAAGTCTGTGCATTAATCTGGAAGCTGGAAAACAAAACAGTATGCAGCAGCACACAAAAAACAGCAATCAATCGTTTCATGTCATTTATCTTTAATGAATTTAAACAAGAAGAGAAGTAAAAAGAATGTATCAAACTTTAATGCAAATGCAATTTTATGTGCAAAGAGAATCCAAAATTAAAACTTTTTTTTTAATTAAGCTTAAATTTGGCAAAAAAAATAATATGCGACACATCAATTAAACCTCAAACTAAGCTTTCAGCCGTATAATTAAAAAAAAGGGCTGCCGGAGAACCAGCAGCCCTGAAATTAAATACACAACTTTGATATACCTTATTGAACTCTGATAACCTTAACAGTTTTACTTACATTTCCACTGTTAACTTCCATGAAGAATACACCGGCAGATGGTAACTCAACAGTTTCGATTTCAGCATTAGCCTGTTTGTTAAGAACAACACGTCCGGAGATATCGAATACCCTGATTGAGCCACTTTCGCTCATGCGTACATTCACCACACCATTGGTAACTGTTGGATACACCTGAATAGCACTGGCTCCGGTTTTATCAACAGATGTACCGGGCGATAGCGATTTGGGCACGATAGCGAGATACATCGGTGCAGCCATAGCATCGTTTGGAGCTGAGCTCGAAATACTCACGTAATGAACACCATCAGAAGTCGGGGTGAACTCAAACTTATAGTCGGCGCCTGCCTGACGAACTGTAAATGCATTGGTTTGAGTACCCAGTACAGTTGCGGTAGCATCTTTGGCAGTTCTTACCGAATAAGTGAACGAAGGATTGGTTTCGTTGTTGTGCCATGCACCCACACCACGGAAGATATACTCTTTTCCGGCTTCGAGGGTAACAGCGAGGTTGAAAGTATTGCTGAAATCAGCAGCCCACGAACGCAGGTAAGCAATACGCTGTCCGAGCCATGCTTTGCCCTGATAAGTATACACCAGTGAGCTGGTTAAAGGCACATAACGTATACCACCGGTTACATTGTAGTTGTTGAATACAGCTGTT
Organism: uncultured Paludibacter sp.; assembly: GCA_964350125.1. Lineage (GTDB taxonomy): Bacteria > Bacteroidota > Bacteroidia > Bacteroidales > Paludibacteraceae > Paludibacter. Next base: position 26,189 of record CAYGJI010000034.1, read on the forward strand.
CCGGTAGCTACTTCCCCTAATCCATTATTCAAAGACCATCCGAAATCGGTCAGTTTTGAGCCTTCACCTTCAGCATTGTCGCCATCCCAGCTGGAAATCATATTGTTGGCAACAGCAAACACTTTCACGGCTGCAGTTTTATTGCCGGCAACAAGTTCAATATCTTTATCGTCAACGCGCGTAGTAGCATTCCAGGTTACATCTACGGTTTTACCTGCAAGCGCTTCAGCTTTTGAAATGCTGTTATGCGACAGCGTTACACCGGCAGGTGCAGTGAGTGCGATGTCGTTGAACAGATCGCCGTTAACAGTAATGGTTGCACCGGGGTTGTATGACTGATCGAATAGTAAACCGAAGTGAGAAACAGAAATTGCTGTTTCGGCCACTGTTAAATTTACTGTATTACTGATGGCTCCGGAAGCAACAATAAGATTTGCTGTGGCTATGTCGGCTGTTGCTGTTGAAGTAATCTGTACATCAACGCCGGATGATGTCATTGCGCTTGCAGCTGGAATGGTGGTTTGGGAAGCACTGAAACCTTCGGGGACTGAAATTGTAATGTCGCTGGAGATATTACCGGCACGTACATTCAGGGTACGTTGGGTAACGCTCGGACTGAAGCTGAGGGCAGACTGGCTGGTTGAAACAAAAGGTTCAACACCGAGATATTCCAGTTTAATGTTATCGAGAATGAGGGTTGTTTCAATTTGTCCTGCCTGCGACATGGTTGCAGTGATCACCAGACTATCGCCCTGTAACGCATCAAAAATAGCATTGACATTGGTAAAAGCAGGTCCGGCAACAAATGTGGCAGTTTGATTCAAAACACTAGCTGCCTGCACCCTTGCCTGCAAAACTGCAGTACCACTAGTCGAAAGTTTTCCTAAATCGGCACTGATACGATATTTACCTCCAACCAGATTCTTCACTGTTTGTGAAATCGACATAGAATGACCGGAAGACCAGCGGAAACGACTCACCAGTGCACGCTCACCATCTGTTGGTTGAATAGATACACCGGCAGTAACACCGGCAGGAACAACTTTATTGTTGACAATAGTAATCATATTATTCACATCAACAGGAGTCATGTATGTCAATCTCCAACCCATTGGCTCATTGTAATGACCATTGGCTGTACCCACAAGTGATTTCTGACCTGCTTCAAAGCTGGCATTCTTTATCAGGTGAGTTACATTTGCAGGTCTGGCAGTACTGGCTGAAGCCATTCTGTTGTTCCGATAAGTTGTCATATTCGACTGAAGTGTTTGAATTGCCGCAACTGTAAGATCGGCATCAGCCATACCGGAAAGTGCGGCAATAGCTCCAGCCAATGTACCACCATCATTGTAATTAGTAACTTCAGCAAGCAAAGCATTGGCTTCGGCAACCACTTTGTCGCGCGTTGCATCGAGAGCGGCTCCGTTAAGCTGGAATAACTTAAAATTACTCCAGATAGTCCAAATATCACCGGAAGTAGCCGTAGTTGCACGAATTCCCTGAGCAATATTACGAATACCCACCCTGAGTGTACCTAAGCCTGCACCTTCGTCGGGTACAACGATTTCGTCCACTGTATTAGTCCAGAACCCCGCATTGAATGCAGTTTTGGCAGTTGCAGTAGAATTTGGAGTGCTGCCATAGGCAGCAGTTTCCAACCTGAGAGCTTTCACACTTACTGAAAATTCTCTCTCGTTGGTAGTTGCATATAGGATGATATTGGTTTTATCGTCAAGATATCCTCTGTGAAACGCACCTGCTGTAAGGCGGTAAATCCCTGCTGGAACCAATGTATCGCGATAACAAACGAACCATCTGGCGCTATTATCACCAGCCCAGGCTTCCCTTATTCCATTCACTTGCGGCACAGCTGTGTATCCACCAAAAGCGACTGTCCAGGCAGTTGCATCGCCATCGAAGTTATTGTTTCGGATGTAATGTGACACATCCACAACATCGGCCCGAAGGTTCATAAAAACAGCTGAAACTACCAATAGGATCAGCGTCAAAATGTAATTTCTCTTCATGATTGTTTTAAATTTAATTGTTAAACTTTGAGTACTTTTTAGATTTATTTATCTAAAGGCAAATGTAATTGCTGCATTTTTGTTTACAGTGGAAAAAAAAGTCATTTTGGAGGATAATCAAATGGATGCTTTTTTTAGTTTGCAAAACATAAGTAACAGGAAGAAAATAATGTCATATTTTAAACGCATTTAAAAACA